>NZ_JAAKZV010000440.1 GCF_011044975.1 Streptomyces coryli
TCCACGTGCGTCAGGATCGCGCCGTCCGGGATGCCCGTACCGGCCAAGGGCGATCGGGCGCGGGAGTCCGAGGACTCGCCGGGCAGGATGCGGCCGACCGCCCAGCGGCCGCAGGTGGTGCGGGCGAGGTAGGTGGCGAGGCGCTCGGCCTGCGGGGTGCGGACGGTGACGCAGCTGCGCAGCCTGGTGCGGGCGAACTCGGCGGCCGGCTGGTCGGCGACGATCCGGCCGGCGTCGAGGCTGAGCACCCGGTCGGCGAGGCGGGCGGCGGTGCGCGGCTCGGTGGTGGTGGTGAAGACGCAGATGCCGGTGCCGGCGAGTTCGCGCAGGGTCGCGTGATACCAGGCGGCTTCGCGGTGCGAGAGGTCGCGGGCCGGGTCGTCGAGGACGAGGGTGTGCGGGTCGCCGAGGAGGGCGGTGGCGAGGCCGAGGCGGCGGTCCATGCCGAGGGCGAGGGTGTCGAGACGGTCGCCGGCGAGGGCGTCGAGGCCGACCAGTTCGAGGACGTCGTCGGCGCGGGTGGCCGGGACGCCGATGGCCGCGGCGAGCATGCGGAGGTGGGCGCGGAGCGTACGGGCCGGGTGGCCTGCCACGTCGCCGAGTACGGTGCCGACCTCGCGGGCCGGGACCGCGATCCGGCTGAGCGGGCGGCCGTTGAACAGGGCGGTGCCGCGGCCCGGGTCGAGCTGGAGGAGGCGGCGTACGGCCGCGGTCTTCCCGGCGCCGGGGTCGCCGAGCAGCACGGTGACCTCGCCGGGCGCGGCCTCGAACGTGAGCCCGCGCACGGTGGCGGCGCCGCTGCCGGTGTCGCTTTCGGCGTCGCTGTTGGCGTCCTGCGGTCTGCTGGTGAGTCCGATGGCCTGGATCATCTCGCGCCTCGCTGGGGTCCGGAACGGGGACACCTTAGCGCGACATTTGGGAGGAATCGGGCATAGCAGAGAGCGCGGCGTCCGGCGAGTTGCGGTGCGGCCAAGTGCCAGGGCAGGTCCGGACCGGCCGGGAGCGGCCCTAGACCTCCGGGCGGAGCATCGGCGGGTTGAGGAGCGTGGCGCCGCCGGCGCGGAACAGCTGGGCGGGGCGGCCGCCCTGACGGGTCGTCGTGCCGCCGGTGGGCACGAGGAAGCCGGGTGTGCCGGTGACCTTGCGGTGGAAGTTGCGCGGGTCGAGGGCCACACCCCACACCGCCTCGTACACCCGGCGCAGCTCGCCGACGGTGAACTCGCGCGGGCAGAAGGCCGTGGCCAGCGACGAGTACTCGATCTTGGAGCGGGCCCGCTCCACCCCGTCGGCCAGGATCCGCGCGTGGTCGAAGGCCAGCGGCCCCTGCTCCGGCTCGCCGGCGGCCGCGCCGCTCGGACCGTCGGGGCCGAGCAGCGGTTCCACCGGCGCCCACCGCACGCTGCTGGCGTCGCCGCCGGGCCGGGGCGCGGGCAGGTCGGGGGCGAGGACGAGGTGGGCCACGCTGACGACGCGCATGCGGGGGTCGCGCTTGGGGTCGCCGTAGGTGGCGAGTTGCTCGAGATGCGCACCCGGGACGGAGGCCGGCGAGGGCTGGGAAGGGGACTTGGTCTGGGACTGGGCCTGGGCCTGTGTCCGGTCCGGCGGGACGTCGTCGGCCAGGCCGCCGTGCGGGTGCAGCCCGGTCTCCTCGGCGAGCTCGCGAGCGGCCGCCTGCTCCAGGTCCTCGTCCGGCTGCACGAACCCGCCGGGCAGCGCCCACCGGCCCTGGAACGGCGGCTCCCCGCGCCGTACGGCGAGCGCGCACAGCGCATGGCTGCGCACGGTCAGCACGACCAGGTCCACAGTGACGGCGAACGGAGGGTAGGCCGACGGGTCGTAGGGTGGCATGCCGCGATCATAGTCGTCTGCCTGACGATAAACAGGCCCTTGGTAGCGCTGTCCGGTCCGGCGGCCCACCCGCAGGTCACGCCCCGAGCTGCAGGCCCGCCGCGGCCTCCTCCACCATCCCCATGCCGAGCCGGCTCACCCGTACGGAGAACGGCTCCCCCGCTATCCGCCACCCCGTCAGATGCAGCGCGCCGAGCGGTGCCGTGCCCGCGGGCCTGATGGCGACAGTGCCCGCCGGGACGTCGGGCCGCAGCCCCGCGACGGCGGCCAGCAGGTGCACGACCGCGGCCGCGGCGGTGGCCGCCGGGCGGCAGGCGGCGGGGTGCGGCAGCGGGGCGCCGCCCTCGGTGCGCCGTATCCCGGCGTACATCTCCGGGAGGCGGTGGCCGAAGTGTGCGGCGGCGTCCAGGGTGCCGTGCAGGAGGCAGCCCGCCTCCTTCTCGTATCCGGTGGCGAAGAGGCCGGCCACGGCCACCGCCGTGTCGAGGACACGGACGGCGCCGCCGCCGTGGCCGAACGGGTTGTGCCCCGGCTCCGCGCCGCCGAGGGTGCGCAGCCCCCAGCCGCAGTCCTGTGCCGGCGAGCCCAGGAGCCGGGCGAGGGTCTCGGTCCGCACCTTGTCCAGCAGCGGCTCGGCGAACTGCCCCGCGGTGGACAGGCCCGGGTCCAGCAGATGCGCGGCGGCGCTGCCGAGCTGCGGCAACGGGGCGCCATCCGGGGTGAGCGCGGCGGCCGGGCGGCCGCCGGAGCGGTCCTCGACCCAGAAGTCGGCGCGGAATCTCTCCCGCAGACCGGCTGCCCACTCTCGCCAGTCGTCGGCACCAGGCCGCCCGAACTCGTCCAGCAGGTCCGCACCGAGCAGCGCGGCCCGGTGGGCGTGCGCCTGTGTCTCGCAGCGGTACGGGCCGCCGGGGGCGGGGTCGGGGACGTAACCGGAGAGGCCGGGAGGGCGGTGCGCGGCTGCGCCGGAGCTCGGTGCCACCGATCTGAGCCAGGTGAGGCAGCGCTCGGCGGCCGGGAGCAGCTGCTCGGTGTCCCGCTCCGACAGCCCCCACCGGCGGGCCTCCGCGAGCACGGCGGGGAAGAGCAACGTGGCCTCGATCCCCACGGAACGCGGCGGGAGTTGCGGCCCGCTGGCCCGCACGGGCCCGGGCAGCAGCCCGGCCGGAGAACCCTGGTCCTGCTGACTGCGGGCGAGGGCACGCAGCGTGCCGGCGGCGAGATCCGTACCGAGCGGGAGAAGCATGCGGGCCGCCCACAGGGCGTCGGCGGGGTCCAGGCCGCAGCGCCAGGGGACTCCCGAGGCGAGAAACGCATCGGCTGGGGCGCCGGGATCCCGCAACAGCAGCGCCGCCAGGTCGTCGAGGGCGGAGGCAAGTGCCGGTCCCACTCGGGCATCGTCACCACCCGCGCGGGCGGACAAGGACCAGGGGATGGGCCCGCGCGGCGGCGGAGAGCTTACGGGCTGCCGCCCGTCGGCCGAGAAGCCGCCGGCCGAGGCGGCACCGACCGGAGACCGCCGGGCCGGAGCGCCGCCGTCGTACGGCCCGCCGCCCATAGCGCCACCCCTCTGCTGCACGCCCTCCCGAGC
>NZ_JAAKZV010000441.1 GCF_011044975.1 Streptomyces coryli
GTGCGGCCGGGCGGTGGGGGGTGGGGCCGTCGGGGTTCGTAGTGGTTGGTGAGGGTGCGCTGCAGGTATATGCGGCATACCGTCCAAAATCCGACGAAAAGCCTGCAGAATGGGGCATTCTTCACATGTGGTGTCCTCGGAGGTTAGGCCAGAACTGATCGACGCGCTCACCGGCGTGCGCGAGCGCGTCGCCGGTGCGCGCTTCTCGCTGCCGCTGTCCGGCGCGGCCCGCGCCCGCAGGGGGCAGGCCGAGCTGGTCGCGCAGCTCGACGACTATCTGGTGCCCCGGCTGCGCAGTCCGGAAGCACCGCTGCTCGCCGTGGTCGGCGGATCCACCGGCTCCGGTAAATCGACCCTGGTGAACTCCCTGGTCGGCCGGCGGGTGAGCGAGGCCGGCGTGCTGCGGCCGACCACCCGGACGCCGGTGCTGGTCTGCCACCCGGGCGACGCGCACTGGTTCGCGGGCGACCGGGTGCTGCCGGGACTGGCCAGGACCCGGCCCGTACCACCGGCCGAGAACGACGAGGACGGCGATCTCGCCGAGGCGGCGGAGTTCGGCGAGACATCGGACGACGGGGCGGGGCTGCTGTGCGTCGACAGCGACGCCGCCCTGCCGCGCGGGCTCGCGCTGCTCGATGCGCCCGACATCGATTCCGTTGTACGGCACAACCGCGAGCTCGCCGCCGAGCTCGTCTGCGCCGCCGACGTGTGGGTACTGGTGACCTCCGCCGCCCGGTACGCCGACGCGCTGCCGTGGAATCTGCTGCGCAGCGCCAAGGAGTACGGGGTCACGCTGGTCACCGTCCTCGACCGGGTGCCGCATCAGGTGGCGCACGAGATCTCGCGGCAGTACGCGGGGCTGCTGCACCGCGCCGGGCTCGGGGACGTACCGCGCTTCACCATCCCCGAGCTGCCCGAGTCGGCCGGCGGCGGGAGCGGGCTGCTGCCCGCGACCGCCGTACGCGACCTGCGGGAATGGCTGGCGCACCGGGCGCAGTACCGGGAGCTGCGGGCGACCGTCGCGGCCCGTACCGCCGCCGGCGCGCTCGGCTCGATCAAGCCGCGGGTGGCCGAGCTCGCCGCCGCCAGCGCCGAACAGCACGCCGCCGCGCTGCGGATGGTGCAGCGGGTGCAGGGGGCGTACGACCAGGCGCTGGAGCGGGTGCACGAGCAGCTCGTCGAGGGGGTGGGACTCGCCGGGGACGCGCTCGCGCTCTGGGAGACGCGCGGGAGCGGGCCGGCGGGCGCCGGCGGGTCCTCGGCGGAGTTCCTCGACGCGCTCACCACCGGGCTCACCTCGCTGCTGCACTGCGCCGTCGCCGGCGCCGACGAACGCGCCGCCGCGGAGCTGCGCCGCGACCCGGCCACCAAGCCGTACGCTAACCGGCCCGCGGAAGCGGAGCAGCCGGTCGAGCGGATCGGCGTCACCGTGCGGCGCTGGCGGCGCGAGCTGGAGGAGCTCGCCGAGGAGGAGCTGCGGGCCGCGGAGCGCGCCGCCGACACCGAGCCGGAGGACGCCGCCGCGCTGCTGGCGGTCGTGCTGCTCGGCGGCGACGGGCGGGCCCGCCCGGCCGCCCGGATCCTCGGCCGGATGCTCGGCGTGGAGGGCGCGCGGGGCTTTTACGACAAGGGCGGGCAACTGCTCTTCGGCTACGTCGACCGGATTCTGCTGGGCGAACGGGAGCGCCGGCTCGCGCCGCTGGACGCGCTCGACTCCGGGCCCGGGGAGCAGGCCGAGCTGATCGCAGCGCTTTCCGTACTGCAGAGGGAGAGGTGTGCCAGTGGCCGCGGAACAGCGTGAGCTGCACGAGACGGACGGCCGCGAGACGGTGGCCGAGGACGGGATCGACGTCGGTATCGAGGTCGGTATCGACGTCGGTATTGACGTCAGTGCCGAGTCGGTCGGGATGTGGGACGACGGGCTGATCGCGCGGCGGTCGGCCGGCGGCTTCCCGCGGCGTGGGCGGGGTGCGGACGAGCCCGATCCGTGGGCGGCAGCGCAGGCGTGGGCGGAGGTGCTGCAGCCGGAGGCGGCGGCGGGCAGTGCGGAAGCGGGCGGCGCGGCGGTGCGGGTCCCGGGGGAGCGGGTTCCGGCCGGGGAGGTCGTGCCGCCCGCGGAGAGCGTCCCGGCCGGAGTCCCGCCGGTCAACGAGGAGACACCGGCCGACGACGACTACGCGGCGCGCGGCGCCGAGGGTGCGCCGCGGCACGGCGTCGGACCGTTGCGCGGGCGGCTGGACGCGCTGCGTGAGCTCGTAGGGCTCTCCCGTACGCGCCTGGACACCCGCACACTCGCCGAGGCCGGCCGGGTGCTGGACGAGGCGGCGGACCGGCAGAAGCTGTCGCTGGAGCACACCGTGGTCGCCATCGCGGGGGCCACCGGCAGCGGCAAGTCCTCCCTGTTCAACGCCCTCGCCGGCGCCACCCTCTCCGAGACCGGCACCCGGCGTCCCACCACCGGCGCGCCGAGCGCCTGCGCCTGGCGCGGGCAGGGTGACGACGCGCCCCTGCAACTGCTCGAGCGCCTCGGCATGCCGCCACGCGCCGCCCGGCCGCAGCGCGACGACCTCGGGCTGCGCGGCATGGTCCTCGTCGACCTGCCGGACTTCGACTCGATGCTCGAGGACCACCGCAAGCAGGTGGAGCGGCTGCTGGCGCGGGTGGACGCGGTGATCTGGGTGGTGGACCCGGAGAAGTACGCGGATGCCGTACTGCACGACCGCTATCTGAAGCCGCTCGCGGGCTATGCCGAGGTCACCTTCGTCGTGCTGAACCAGACCGACCGGCTGCCGGCAGGCGCCGCCGACCAGGTCCTCGACGACCTGCGGCGGCTGCTCGACGACGACGGGATGGCGCTCGGCGAGCACGGCGAGCCGGGTTCGTGCGTGCTCGGCGTCTCGGCCGCGACCGGCGAGGGGGTCGGTGAACTGCGGTCGGAGCTGGCGTCGTTCATCACGGAGCGGGGTGCCGCGGTGCGGCGGCTGACCGCGGATGTGGACGGCGCGGTGGCGCGGCTGCGCGAGGTGTACGTGGGGGAGGGGCAGGCCGGCGGGCTGAGCGGGGCGGCGCGGGAGGAGTTCGAGGACCGGCTGGCGGAGGCGGTCGGCGCGCGGGCCGCGGGCCAGGCGGCGGAGCGCGAGTGGCTGCGCGAGGCGCAGGACGCGTGCGACTCCTGCTGGACGCAGCTGGGGCGCTGGTACCGGGAGCGGTGGGCGCGCGAGCCGGAGGGGCTGGACGAGAGCGGGACCGGGACCGCGCTGCGGGCGCTGCGGCGGCTGTCCGGGGCGGCCCCGGCGGATGGCTGGGGGAAGGTGCCGGCGGCCGTCGAAGCCGGGGCGATGAAGGCGGGGGCGATGAAGGCGCGGGCGGCCGGGAGCGGTCGGTCGGCGAGCGGCTGGGCCGGGAGCGGGCGTACCG
>NZ_JAAKZV010000442.1 GCF_011044975.1 Streptomyces coryli
CCCCCGCACGGCCCCGCCGCCCCCGAGCAGCAGAACGTCGAAGGGCCCCACCGCGCACGGTGGGGCCCTTCGACGTTAGTGCCCGGTGAGGCACTGGCGGAGGATACGAGATTCGAACTCGTGAGGGGTTGCCCCCAACACGCTTTCCAAGCGTGCGCCCTAGGCCACTAGGCGAATCCTCCGTGGAGAACATTACAAGACGTGGAGGGGTGCTCGCGAACTCGTTCCCTGCCCCGGGGATCAGGTACGCTGGGCCTTGCCTCTCACGCGGCGTTATCTCACTGAACTCCCCCAGGGCCGGAAGGCAGCAAGGGTAGGCGGGCTCTGACGGGTGCGTGAGGGGCACCTTGCGTTCCGGGGGGCTTGCGGCCGGGGCCGCTGTCCCGGCCGCCGTGAGCGGGCGGTTTCTGTGGCCGAGCTCACTTGTCGGTCGGCACCGATATCGTCGGAGGCGTGTCGCAGCTCGCTCTCTACCGCCGTTACCGACCCGAGACCTTCGCCGAGGTCATCGGGCAGGACCACGTGACCGGTCCGCTGCAGCAGGCGCTGCGGAACAACCGGGTCAATCACGCCTATCTGTTCAGTGGTCCGCGGGGGTGCGGCAAGACCACCAGCGCCCGCATCCTGGCCCGCTGTCTCAACTGTGAACAGGGCCCCACCCCGACCCCCTGCGGCGAGTGCCAGTCGTGCCGGGACCTCGCCCGCGGCGGACCCGGCTCGATCGACGTCATCGAGATCGACGCGGCGTCCCACGGTGGCGTGGACGACGCCCGTGACCTGCGCGAGAAGGCCTTCTTCGGCCCCGCCTCGAGCCGGTACAAGATCTACATCATCGACGAGGCCCACATGGTCACCTCGGCGGGCTTCAACGCCCTGCTGAAGGTCGTCGAAGAGCCGCCCGAGCACCTCAAGTTCATCTTCGCGACGACGGAGCCGGAAAAGGTCATCGGGACCATCCGCTCCCGGACCCACCACTACCCCTTCCGCCTCGTCCCGCCGGGCACCCTGCGCGAATACCTGGCCGAGGTCTGCGACCGCGAGGCCATCGCCGTCGAGGACGGCGTGCTGCCCCTGGTCGTACGGGCCGGCGCCGGCTCGGTCCGTGACTCCATGTCCGTCATGGACCAGCTGCTGGCCGGAGCGGCCGAGCAGGGTGTGACGTATGCCATGGCCACCGCCCTGCTCGGCTATACGGACGGCTCGCTCCTCGACGCCGTCGTGGATGCCTTCGCGGCGGGCGACGGCGCGGCGGCCTTCGGCGTCATCGACCGCGTCATCGAGGGCGGCAACGACCCGCGCCGCTTCGTAGCCGACCTGCTGGAGCGCCTCCGCGACCTGGTGATCCTCGCCGCCGTCCCGGACGCGGGCGAAAAGGGCTTGATCGACGTTCCCGAGGAGGTCCTGGAACGCATGCGCGCCCAGGCCTCGGTCTTCGGCGCCGCGGAACTGAGCCGCGCCGCCGACCTCGTCAACGAGGGCCTGACGGAAATGCGCGGCGCCACGTCCCCGCGCCTGCAGCTGGAGCTGATCTGCGCCCGGGTGCTGCTCCCCGCGGCATACGGCGACGAACGCTCGGTCGCGGCCCGCCTGGACCGCTTGGAGCGCCAGGCGAGTGCCCCGGCACCACTCGGTTACGTACCGGGGCCCGAGACGCACACACCGGGACCCGCGGCGGCGCGGGCGGCGATCGCGTCGCGGGGCGGAGCGGTGCAGCCGCAGGGCGGCGGAGGCGCGGGGGCGCCTGGCGGCGCCGGTGGCGCGGGTGGTGCGGGGGCGCCTGGCGGCGCTGGCGGTGCGGGGGTTCCTGGTGGCGCTGGCGGTGCGGCTGGAGCGGCCGGCGGCCCGGCAGGCTCGGCCGGCGCGCCGGAAGGCGCACCGGCCACAGGCGCCGGCGCCGGCCCGATTGCGCCCGGACAGCAGGCGGGAGCCGAGGGCGGGCCCGCACCGACAGGCGCTCCGCGGCACGGGACGGGCGCAGGGCCCGAGGCGGGCCCCGCTTCCCAGGGCGGCTACGGCGCCGGGCAGGGACCCGCCCAGGGCGGCTCAGCAGCTACCGGCGCGGAGTCCGGAGGCGCTGCTCAGGGCGTAGCCACCGGAGCACAGGGAGGCGCGGGATCGCCCGCGCCCGGGGCCGGCCAGGGCTCGCAGGCCGGGCAGCGCCCCGGCGCCTGGCCTTCGGGCACTGGTGCGGGAGGCGGCCAGACCGCACCCCAGAGCGCCCCGGAGAGCGGCGGCAATCACGGCAACTCCGGCTTGGGCGGCGGCGAGAGTCAGAGCGGACCTGGTGGCCCCGGCGGCCAGGGCGGACCTGGTGGCGCCGGCGGCCCCACTGGCCCAGGCGGCCAGAGCGCGCCTGGCGGCCCCGGCGGCCTGGCCGGGGGACAGGACCGACCCGGCGGATCTGATGACGGGCCCGGCGGAGCCGGTGCCGCACCGCGGCGGCCCGGGGCCTGGCCGGCTGCCGTGGCACCCGGCTCGGGACAGACCGGCGGTGGATCGGCGGCCGGTAACCCGGGCCCGGGGAACCCCGGTCCGCAGGGCGGTGGCGACCAGTCCGGCGCCGCGGGCACGGGGCAGCCGGGCGGTCATGGCGGCCCCTCCGGCCAGGGAGCCCCCGGCGGTCCCGGCGGCTCTGGCGGAGCCCAGGGCGGCGGCTATGGCGGCGGGCAGCCGTCCGCACCTCAGCCCGGCGCAGCCACCCCGCCCGCCAGCACCCCCCAGTCCGGCAACGCGTCCGGCAACCCCGCGGCGGGAGCCGCCTCCGTGCGGCAGATGTGGCCGGACATCCTCGAGGCGGTGAAGAACCGGCGGCGTTTCACGTGGATCCTGCTCAGCCAGAACGCCCAGGTGAGCGGCTTCGACGGCGGCACGCTCCAGCTCGGCTTTGCCAACCCCGGCGCCCGCGACAGCTTCGTGAACGGCGGCAGCGAGGACGTACTCCGCGAGGTCCTCGCGGAGCGCTTCAACCTGCAGTGGAAGGTCGAATCCATCGTCGACCCGTCAGGCGGCGCGGGCGGCGGCGCAGGCCCGGCGACGGGCGGCGGCCAGGGCCCCGGCTCCGGCGCCTTCGGCGGCGGCCAGGCGACGGGCGGCCCGCAGGCCCCCGCCGGCGGCCCTTCCGGCCAGGGAGCCCCGGGCGGACCCGGCGGCCCGAGTGGCTACGGAGCAGGCCCCGGCGGCTCCGGCTTCCAGGGCGGACCCTCGACCGGCGGCGGCGCAGGCCCGGCGACGGGCGGCGGCCAGGGCCCCGGCTCCGGCGCCTTCGGCGGCGGCCAGGCGACGGGCGGCCCGCAGGCCCCCGCCGGCGGCCCTTCCGGCCAGGGAGCCCCGGGCG
>NZ_JAAKZV010000443.1 GCF_011044975.1 Streptomyces coryli
CTCCAGCGGCCCGCCGAGAACCCCCCGCCGCCCGTAACCCTGCAGCAGCGCCACCCCCGCGACCGTCGGCGGCAGCACCATCGGCAGCATCACCAGCACCCGCACCGCCGCCTTGCCGCGGAAGTCGGTACGGGCCAGCAGCCACGCCAGCGGCACGCCCAGCGCCAGCGACAGCAGCAGCGCCCACCCCGACACCAGCAGCGACAGACCGAGCGCTTCGGTCACCTCCGGGTCCGTAAGCCGGGCCGGCAGGTCCGCCCACGAGACCCGGGCGAGAATCCCGGCCAGCGGCAGGGCCAGGAACGCGACCGCCAGCAGCGCCGGGACGGCGAGCGGCGCCGGGGGGAGCCTCCTCACGGCTTCTCGAACCCCGCCTGCCGCAGCAGCGCCTGCGCCTTCGCGCCGCGCAGCCACTTCGCGAAGTCCGCCGCCGCGTCCTCGTGCGCGGACACCTTCAGCGCGGCCGCCGGGTACGAGGCGATCGCGTTCTGCGCGGTCGGGATCGCCACCGTGCCGGTCTTCCCCTTCGCGCCAGCGGCAGCGGCATCGGTGACGTAGACGATGCCCGCGTCCGCCTCCTTCAGCCGGACCTTGCTGAGTACGGCCCGGACGTTCGGCTCCTCGGAGACCGGCTTCACCTTCAGCCCCTGCCGCTCCAGGATCTGCTTGCTGTAGCGGCCGACCGGCACCTCGTCCGCGGCCAGGACCACCTTCAGGTCCGGCTTGGCCAGGTCCTTCAGCGACTTGATGTGCTTCGGATTGCCGGGCGCGGTGGCGATGGTGAGGCGGTTCTTCGCGATGACGGACGGGGCCGTCGCCGTCTCCGACTCGAGCCCGTCCATCGTCTTCGTATCGGCCGTGACCAGCACATCCGCGGGCACCCCCTGCCGCACCTGCGCCGCCAGCTCCTGCGAGCCGGCGAAGGAGAAGCGCACCTTCGTCCCCGGGTGCGCCTTCTCGTACGCCTTGCCCGCGTCGGCGAAGACGTCGGTGAGGGAGGAGGCGGCGAGGACGGTGATGGTCCTGCCGTCCTTCGACTGCGCGCCCGAGCCCCCGCCGCAGGCGGCGAGCGGCAGGACCACGGCGGCGGCGAGCACAGCGGGCAGGGCTTTACGGATCACGGCAGGGCTCCCGGTCAGGCGCGGTCGATGTGGACGTTCGTGGACTTCACCCGGGCCACGGCCTCCATCCCCACCGCCAGCCCGAGCTCCTCCACCGCCTCGCGGGTCAGCAGCGAGACCAGACGATGCGGGCCGGCCTGGATCTCCACCTGCGCGGCGACGTCGCCGAGCTTCACGGCGGTGATGATCCCGGGGAAGGCGTTACGGGCGGAGGTGTGCGGCTCTTCCTCCTCGCCGTGGCCCTCGGCCGCGAGCGCCACGGCGAAGGCGGCGAGATCGGCGCCCTCGACGAGCCGCTTGCCCGCGCCGTCGCGCCGGGTGGCGAAGCGCTCGGCGTCCGCCCAGCGCCGGACGGTGTCGGGGCTGACGCCGAGGAGGCGGGCGGCTTGGCCGATGGTGTAGGACCGCATGTGCGGGAGATTACGAGGGGTGGGTTCGTATCTGCAAGGTGGTTCGGTGGATCTGACTGGCAGGTGCCTGACCGGTTCGTATGATCCGCCGGCGCCTATCGAGCAGCGACCGCCTCGATGAGGGAGAACGGGGCGGCCTCCGCCAGCTCCGTCACCGAGGTGACCGAGAGGCCCGCGGCCCGGCACAGGTCCTCGAAGTCGGCGCGGGTGCGCTCCCTGCCGCCGAGGTTCACCAGCATGTTGAGATCGCTCAGATACGGGCCCGGGCCGGAGCCGGAGCCCGAGCCCGAGTCCGGGGCGACGGCGTCGGGGAGCACCGGCTCCACGATGAGCACGCGGCCGTCGGCCGGCAGCACCTCGCGGCAGTGGCGGAGGATCGTGGCGGCCTTCTCGTCGGACCAGTCGTGCAGGACGCTCTTGATCAGGAAGAGGTCCGCGCCCTTGGGTACGGAGCGGAAGAAGTCGCCGGGGGCAGGCTCGCAGCGCTCGGTGAGCCCGTGCCGTTCGAGCGTCTCGGGTGTCCGGGCCAGGCCGTCCGGCGTGTCGAGCACGGCGCCGGTGAGGCGCGGGTGCGCGGTGAGGACGGCGGCCAGGAGCGTGCCGTCGCCGCCGCCCACGTCGGTGACCGAGGTGAACGCGCCGAAGTCGTAGGCGTGCGGCAGCGCGGCGGCGGTCGCCTGGGAGGCCTGGCTCATCGCGGCGTTGAAGTCCGCGGACAGCTCGGGGTCGCGGGCGAGATGGCTGAAGAAGTCCGTACCGAAGACGGCGTCGAAGGCGATGTCGCCGGTGCGGACGGCGGCGTCCAGGTGCTCCCAGGCGCGGATGACGGCGGAGTCGGTGAAGACCCGTACGAAGGAGGTGAGGGAGTCGGGATGGGTGGGGGAGAGGCGGGCGCCGGTGGTGGTGGCGGAGAAGGTGCCGGGCGGCTCTTCGCGGAGCAGGCCGAGGGCGGCCAGGGCGCGCAGGAGGCGGGCGGTCGGCTGCGGGGCGGTGCCCGCGGCGGCGGCGATGGCGGCGGCGTCGCGGCGCTCGTCGCCGAGCAGCTCGAAGATCCGCAGGCGGACGGCGGCGCGCAGGGTCTGCGCGGCCATGCTGCCGAAGGCGAGCTGGACGATCCGGTCGCGGTCGTGCATGGGGGTGCCTTCCTCGATGGTGGTGCGGGCGGCGTCAGTTGGCGGAGGTGGTGGCGGCGGCCAGGGCGCCGGGGGTGCAGCCGGCGAAGGCCAGTACGTCGCGGTGGAGGTGCGGCTGATCGACGTAACCGCAGGTCACGGCCACCTCGGCGGGGCTGTCGCCCGCGGCGAGCGACTGCGCGGCGTGGTCGAAGCGGACCAGCATCGCGGCGCGCTTCGGCGTGATGCCGACCTGCGCGGTGAAGCCGGCCCACAGCTTCTTGCGGCTGCAGCCGCAGTACGCGGCGAGCTCACCGACGCCGATGCGGCCGCGGCGGGTGATGATGCGCTCCCAGGCGGCGGCGATGTGTGGCGCCATCGTGGGGGCTTTGCGCGTGGCGCGGCTGATGAGGAACTCGTCCATGAGCGCGTGGCGTTGCGGCCAGGTGGCGGCGTGGTGGAGCTGGTCGCGCAGTCGTCGCATGGGGCGGCCCCATAGGTCGTCGAGGCCGGTGATGGTGCCGTCCAGTTCGCGGGGCGGGACGCCGAGGAGTGCGTAGGCGGCGCTGGGCGCGAGGTGCAGCTCGAGACATTCGACGCGCTCGCCGCGGATGCGCGGGGCGCCGGGCACCATGGCGGCGGCGAAGCTGCGGAGGCGGCGGTGGGGGTGGGGGC
>NZ_JAAKZV010000444.1 GCF_011044975.1 Streptomyces coryli
GAAGACCCCGCCGCCGCCGGCACCGCCGGGGTCTTCCTCACGCTCGCCGCCCTCCTCATCGCCGGCTGGGAGGTGCGTTACGGGCTGCGCGACGGCTGGGACGCGTACTGGCACAAGATCACCGGCGAGCGCACGATGTACGCCGTGCTGCAGCCCCCGGACGCCGCCGGGAAGTGGACCGTGGTGCTGCTCGCCGCGGTCGTCGTCGGCTGTGCGCTGTCGCGGGCGCCGCTGACCCGCACGCTCGGGATGACGACCAGCGCGCTGGTGCTCGTCTGGGGCGCGGCCGAGACCTCGCGCAACCTCAAGGACCGGGTCTTCGAGAACTTCGGCGACCTCACCACCGAGGGCCAACTGCACGTCTGCACCGGGCTGTTCCTGCTCCTGGCCGGCTTCGCCGCGCTGTGGGCGCTGGCCGGGCGCGGGGAGGCCGATCCCACGTCGGAGCCGTTGCGCGGCTGGCAGGAGCCGAGCGCTCCGCCGCCGAGCTGGTGATCGAAATCCAGCCATAAAACTGCCCCACCAGGCACCCCAAACCCCACCGCTGACCTGCGAGTTGGCCGCGCGCCCCCGTAAATGCGCCCATGCGCCGAAAGATGCGCGCTCACGGATAGTTATGATTCGTTGCGCAATGCGGGTATGACGCATCTGGCGCTGTGCACTGGCGCACTGGCCTGTGTGATGAACCCCACCGCACTGACCCGGAGGTGAGCCGCTGTGGCGCTGTCGATCTCCCTTGTAGTGCTGCTGGCGATTATCGTCTTCCTTCTCGTGCAGAAGGCAGGACTCAAGGCGGGGCACGCCATCGTGTGTGTGCTGCTCGGGTTCTACCTCTCCGGGTCCTCCGTCGGCCCCACCATCGACGAGGTGACACGGAATGTGGCGGGGATGATCAGCGACATCAAGTTCTGACCCCTCCTAAGCTGGGGCCCATGACGACGCATGCCCCGGCGCGGCGCTTGCTGCTGGTCCACGCGCACCCCGACGACGAGTCGATCAACAATGGCGCGACGATGGCCAAGTACGCCGCCGAAGGCGCCCACGTGGCCCTCGTGACCTGCACGCTCGGCGAGGAGGGCGAGGTGATTCCGCCCGATCTGGCGCATCTCGCCCCGGACAAGGAGGACATCCTCGGCGAGCACCGGATCGGCGAGCTGGCCGCCGCCATGCGCGAGCTCGGCGTCACCGACCACCGCTTCCTGGGCGGCCCTGGCCACTATCGCGACTCGGGGATGATGGGCCTGGAGACCAACAGCCGGCCCGGCAGCTTCTGGTCCGCCGACGTGGACGAGGCGGCGGCGCACCTGGTCGAGGTGATCCGCGAGGTGCGGCCGCAGGTGCTGATCACGTACGACGAGAACGGCGGCTACGGCCACCCGGACCACATCCAGGCGCACCGCGTCGCGATGCGCGCCGCCGACCTGGCCGGCGAGGGGGCGTACCGGCGGGATCTGGGCACCCCGTGGACGATCCAGAAGATCTACTGGAACTGCGTGCCCCACTCCGTGGTCGAGGCCGGCTTCGCCAAGCTGCGCGAGCTGGGCCTCGACTCCCCCTTCACCGAGATCGCCTCCGCCGACGACGTGCCGGGCGTGGTGCCCGACGACAAGGTCACCGCGGAGATCGACGGCGGCGCGTACACCGAGGCCAAGACGGCGGCGATGCGGGCGCACGCCACCCAGATCGCGGTCGACGGCCCCTTCTTCGCGCTGTCCAACGCGCTCGGGCAGCCGCTCTTCGGCACCGAGTACTACCGGCTCGTACGGGGTGAGCCGGGCGCCCGAACGGGGGCCCGGGAGGGCGACCTCTTCGCCGGCGTGGCAGCCTGAGCATCGTGCAGACCACGTCTTCCGTACCGACGATGACCGTTCCCCGCCTGCTGGCCTTCGCAGGGCTGCTGCTGCTCGGCCTGCTCACCGGCGCCGCGGGGGCGCTGCTGCAGGCCGCGAGCTGGTCGTGGTTCCCCGGCGGGCTGCTGCTGTCGCTGCTCGCCCTCGGGGCGTTGTGCTACGGCGGGGTGAAGGCCCTGGACGCACGCTCCGCCGGCATGGTCGCGGGCGCCGGCTGGCTGCTCGCGGTGATGCTGCTGACGACCACGCGGCCCGAGGGGGATTTCGTCTTCGGTGCGGGTCTGGGCAGTTATGCGTATCTGCTCGGCGGCGTGATCGTGGCCTTTACGACTGTGATCCGCACCACTACCAGCCACCCGCCGGGGGCGGGCCAGGGAGTGCCCCGACTCGCCAAGTGACGTGCGTAGTTGGGCCCTGAGCGTGCCGTTTGGAACATCCTGGCACGGGACCGATCACTCATCCGCGACGTACGCATGGGCGCCGCCCAGTATGGTGGTGCGCGCCGCCGAGGGGGAGGCGGCGGGAGTCAAATCGGGAGATCTGCCTTGAGCCGAGAAAACGACAATCCGTCCTCCGGGCCCCAGGGGCGCGGTGGCGATGCCGCGTACCCGTCCGGGACGCCTCCGTACCCGAGCGCGGGTGCGGGCGCCGAGGGCGATGACACGCCGAAGACGGAGACGACGCTCACCACCAGGATCCGTATCAACATCCCCGGGTCCCGCCCGATCCCGCCGGTCGTGATGCGCACGCCGGTGGACTCCTCCGAGGGTGCGGACGGCCGGGACGGCGCGGAGGCCGGTCGGGCCCCGCTGCCCCAGCGGCCGGCGAGCACCAGCGCCGCCGTCGGCGCTTCGGCGGGTGGTACGGGTGCGGGCGCCGCGGCAGGGGCGCAGACCGCGACCGGCTCCGCCGGTGACGGCGAGGAGGAGAAGACGAGCGACTGGTTCGCGCCCCGTAAGCCCTCCGGGCAGACATCGGGCGGCCAGACTCCGTCACCGGCCCCGTCCTCCGGGGCGCCCGCCGATCAGGGCAACGGCGCCTCGTATCCCGCCGGCACCCCGGGCGCCGGCAGCGGCCGCCCGCCGGGCACCGGGCCGCTCGGCGATCTGCCGCCCGGCTTCCCCGTGCCGCACGCGGCCGAGGAGCCCGAGGACCGGAATCCGTCCGACACCCCGCGGCAGGGCACCCCTTCTTTCCCCGACGCGAACCCGCTCACCGCGAACACGCCGGCCGACGCCCCGCCGCTGCGCCCGGACCAGACGTCGGGGCACGGCTTCGCCACCGGCGACCCGGCGTCCGCCAACCCGGTCCGCCCGGACGGCCTGCCCAGCCTGCCGACGCGCCAGCCCGGCGGCGCGGGCAAGGCCCCCACTCCTCCCGCGGCGCCCTCGGGCCCGACCTCTGGCC
>NZ_JAAKZV010000445.1 GCF_011044975.1 Streptomyces coryli
GGGGCGGGTGCCGGCGCCGCGACCGGCGCCTCATCGGCCTCCTTCACCTCATCCGCCTCCTTCACCTCACTCACCGAATCGCTCCGGATGCAGCTGCCGGGCCAGCGACTCCACGCCCGCCGGCGCCCGGACCCCCAGCAGCGTCGAGGACAGCGGCAGCACGGCGAAGCGCTTGTTCTTGATCGCCGGTACGTCCTTGAGCGCCGGGTTCGACAGCAGGAACTTCTTCTTCTCCGCGACCGGCTGATCCCCGTAGTCGTAGATCACGATGACCTCGGGCGCCCGCTCGGCGACCTGCTCGAACGACACATCGCCGAAGGGCTTGTCCAGGTCGGCGAAGAGGTTCACCCCGCCGGCCCGCTTGATCATGTCGTTGCCGACGCCGGCGCCGCCGGCGGTGAAGGCGGTCCTGTCACCGCTGTCGTAGACGAAGACCGGGGTCGGCCGCACCCCGTCGACGTTCTCCGCGACCGACTTCAGGGTGCCGTTCAGCTTCCGGAGCTGCCGCTCCCCCCGTTCCCGGACGCCGAAGACCGCGGCGACCTCGCGGATCTCCTTCGCCATGGTCGCCATGGTCACCGGCCCGTCGGTGCACTCCTCGATGTTGAGGCGGCTGTTGATGCCCGCCTTCTTCAGAGCGGCGCGGGAGCGGCCGTCCTCCTCGAAGGCGGAGCCGAACCCGCCGTAGACGAAGTCGGGTTCGGCTCCCAGCACCGTCTCGTACGACGGGTATTCGTCGGCCAGCACCTTGATCCCGCGGTACGCGGCCCGGTACTCGGGGAGGATCGCGTCGTCGAGATAGGCGGTGCCGGCCATCGACTTCTGCAGCCCGAGGGCGAGCATGATCTCGGTGGTGTGCTGGTTCATGGAGACGGCGCGCTGCGGCGGCCGCTGATAGGTGGTCCGCACCCCGCAGTTGGTCTGCGTGACCGGAAAGCCCTCGGCCGGGGCTTCGGACGCGGAGCCGCCCGCCGGAGCGGGGCTCCCGCACCCGGCCAGCAGCAGCGCGACGGCCACGGCGGCCGCGGGCAGGGAAAGCGAGCGTATGCCCGTCATGGGGGAGGGTCCTCTCACCGCGGATGTGTCGGGGGTGTCAGCGGGCATCGCGCGGCGGTGGCGCGGACGCGGCGCGCGGCGGCGGAGTGAACGCGTAGAGATCGAGGATCGCGGGCCGGTCGGCCGTACCCGGGCCGCCGGCCCGTACCCACGCGGCGATGTCCTCGACCGCGTCGGAATCGTTGACGAGCCCGAGCCAGACGGGCCGGGCGCCGGCGGTACGGGCGCGGGCCGACGGGTGCACCACGACCACATTGGCCTGGTCGCAGACGTCGAGGCACTCGGATATCCGGACCTCGGTGTCCCGGCGCAGCCGGGCTGTCAGTGCCGCGTGGTCGATGCCCGGGACCTTGGCGCTGCCGCAGCAGCAGTCCCGGCAGACGGTGACCCGGCAGGGCGCAGGCCCTGCGGCTTTCCTGGGCATAACGCTATGCCTGCCTCCCCTGGGGAAATCCGCCCCAGCTCCAGTGAGGAGGCGACCGCGTGAGTCTCCTGGCTCTCGGGTCGTAGCTGCGCCCGGCCTTCCCACCCGCGGAGCGGGCAGTGGCTGTTTCGGGTTGTGCTCGCCGATCACAGTGGCGGGACCGCGCCGGATTCACACCGGCTTCCTCGTTCCGCCGTCGCCTTGTTGCGGGCCACTATTGCATCCGCGGGGCGTGGACATGGTGCTGCCCCCCAACTCCGGCGGCTACTGGAGAGCGCGGAAGTCCTCGTAAAAGGCCGGGTTGTGGGCCAGGGAGCCGTCCGCGGAGCGCTGGGCGACGAGGTTGGCGTAGAGGCTGTTGAGGAGCCAGGGCATCTTGTCCGGGCCGAGGTCGCTGGTCATCGCGGGTCCCTGGAGGGTGCCGTACGTGGCCACCGCCAGTCGGCCCGTGGCGCGGAACTGCCGCACCTGGCGCGTGAGCCAGTCCTGGCGGGAGGCGAACCAGGTGCTCTCCATCAGCAGATCGCGCCAGCGCGCCTGCGGGAAGGGGTTCGCGGCGGCCTTGCGGACCTCCTCCCAGAAGGCGGTGCCGGCCGGGACGCCGTAGCGGGTGGCGTAGACGCCGGGGACCGGGTCGGTCCAGTGCTCCTTCCACCAGTGCACCAGGGAGAACTCTGTGGCCAGGAAGCGCTGGTCGCCGCGGATGCGGGGGAGCGCGTAATCCGTGTACTGCTGCGCGTGCTCGATCGCGGCGACGTGCGGGTGCAGGTCGACGCCGTCGAGCTGCGGAGTGTCTTTTACGTGCGCCAGCCAGGACTCCACCGCCGGGGTGCGCCACTCCGGCTTCTCCAGGCGGTTGAGCGCGCCCATGTACAGGCGGGTGCTGCAGTCGGCGCCGCAGCGTCTGGCGCGCTCGGCGATCACGTGCGCGGTCACGGCTTTGTAGAAGGGGTTCAGGCGGCCGGCGCGGTCCTCCGCTCGGGTCTCCAGGAAGGGCTCGTTGCCGATGATGAGGATGTCGACCTTTTCCAGCACGGCCGCCAAGGCCTTGTCGACGCGGGCCAGTTCGGTGTCCATGGCGCTGGTGCCCGGCTGCGGCAGCGGCTGGTCCTGATACGGGAACTTCAGCGACAGCACGGTCCGGTAGCCCGCGGCCGCGAACGACAGCAGCGACTTGATGGCCGGCTGCTCGGGCGCCGCCACCGAGTCCAGCCGCGGCGTCGCGACGAAGCCGCGCACCCAGCGCGTGCCGAGGTCGTCCAGGATCGCGGGGGTCATGCCGCGGGGCTCCTCGTTGAAGTTCGAGCCGAGCGCGTCCTGCGGGGCCGCGGCGCGCTCCGTGTGCGCGCCCGCGGCGTGCGCTTCGGCACCGCCGTCGCCCACCCCCAGCGCTCTGATCGCTCCGCCCCCTGCCAGCACCGCGGCGGCACCACCGGTGAGGCCGAGGACCTTCCGGCGGCCGGGGCGCCGATGATCGGTCCGACGTTCCTGCACGTACGTCACCTCATTCGCCGAGGGGTTGGCATGTCCGCCTCAGAGTGGCGAGCGGCAAAGTTTATGTCAACGCTGCGGATTAAGTCCGTCGGGTTCGAGTATCGGACGCGCTGACCGGCCCGGGCTAGCGTGGACCCATGGAGCAGCGCATCAGCTTGATCACGCTCGGTGTTCGCGATCTGGCCCGGGCGCGGGCGTTCTATGAGGCGATGGGGTGGCGGGGGCAGGAGGTCGAGGAGACGGTCTTCTTCCAGGC
>NZ_JAAKZV010000446.1 GCF_011044975.1 Streptomyces coryli
CCCACACCCCCGGCCCAGCCGCCGGCGGCCCCGGGCCAGCCGCCGCAGGGCGCACCGTACGGGCAGCCGCAGCAGGGCCAGACGCCGTACGGCCAGCCGCAGCAGCCCGGCCAGGCGCCGTACGGGCAGCCTCAGCCTGGCCAGCAGGGTTACGGATACCCGCAGCAGCAGCCCGGCTACGGCTACCCGCAGCAGGGCGGCGAGCAGCCGCAGTACGGCAGCTACCCGACCCCGCAGGCACAGTTCCCCGGCGTCGGCACGCAGCCCCTGCAGCAGCCCAAGTCCGGCATGTCCGGCGGCAAAACCGCGCTGATCATCGGCCTCGTCGTCGTCTTCCTCGCCGCCGTCGCCGGCGTCACGTACGTCCTGACGAAGCCCGACGAGGGCAAGGACGAGACCAAGAAGAAGCCGGGCCAGTCCCAGGGCCCCGGCGGCGACACGGCTGCCGCGGATGCCAAGCCCAAGTCGGCCAACGGCAAGCTGCTGTACAGCGCCGATTACCCCAAGGCCGAATTCGACACCACGATCGGCACCAACGGCCAGTGGGCGACGGACAAGACATTCGCCAAGTCCGGCATGTATGAGATCACCGGCTACTCGGCGGACAGCGGCAAGGAAGCGTGGAAGATCCCGCTCAAGGGCGCGGTCTGCGGCGCCTCGCAGCACGTCTCGGAGGACGGCAAGGCCGCCGTGCTCTTCGAGGACCGCAAGGCGAAGAACGAGAAGGACTACAGCCCGCGTTGCTCGCAGATCGCGGCCTTCGACGTCAATTCCGGCAAGATGCTGTGGCAGGAGGAGGCGAAGAACGCCGACGAGATCGCCACGATGGAAGAGATCACCGTCGCTGACGGTGCGGTCGCCACCGGCGGTACGGACGGCGCTTTCGTCTTCGACATCAACTCCGGCAAGTCGCTGTGGAGCCCCAAGGCGGGCAGCAAGTGCCAGGAGGACGGCTACGGCGGCGGTGCGGCGCTGGTCGCCGTGGTCCGCTGCGGCGAGTACGACTCCCCCACCATCCGGGTCGAGAAGATGAACCCGAAGACCAAGAAGGCGGATTGGAGTTACACGACGCCTCCCGGCACGCAGTACGTGAAGATGCTGTCGACGGACCCGGTCGTCTTCGGCATCACCGTGGGCGACGAGTCGAGCGAGAAGGACGTCATCGCCCTGGACGACAAGGGCAAGATGCTCTCGAAGATCTCGCTCGGTACCTCCTCCGGCTCGTCCGGGATGCCGAAGTACGACCCGAACTGCCCCGCCACCGAGGTCGAGCCGTGCCGCACCGCTGCGGTGGACGACAAGTACCTCTACCTGGCGGGCGAGGAGCACCGGGGCAAGTCCGACTACGGCGACACGAATGAGATCGTCGCCTTCAGCCTGGCGACGGGAAAGCCGGTCAAGAAGTTCGACGCCGGCGAGAAGCGCACCATGTCCCCGGTCCGGATGGTCGGCAAGAAGCTGCTGGGTTACCGCTCGCCGACGTATGACTCGGGCGGCGAGCTGGTCGCCATCGACCCGGCGACCGGAAAGCAGCAGACCTGGCTGCGGATGCCGGTCGATACGGCGGAGGACGAGAGCGATTTCACCGCTCGCTACAGCGATGTGACATATGCCTACGGCCGGTTCTTCGTCAGTCAGAGCACGATCTCTCAGTCGAGCGCCAAGTACAGCAAGTTCCTGTTCATGGCTTTCGGCGGCTCCTGACGCTCTCCCGGGAGGGGCACTGCTAGGCTGCCGCTGACTCGTCCATGACAAAACTGGGGGATGTTTTGAAGCTCAAGCACGCAGCAATTGCGGGTGCCGTCGCCGCGGTGGCGATTGCGGGATCCACGTCGACGGCGAACGCTGCTTCTGCGGCGTCATTGCTGGACGCGAAGGTGGCCGGTGCCTATGGGGTCGCCAACTTCACCTTCGCCAGCAAGACCAGTGTGAACCCGCTCGACTTGAAGCTGACCGACACGAGCGAGGACGGCCAGCACGCGCAGATGCGCGTCATCGCGGGGACCGGGGAAGGCACCAAGTACTACCAGTGGCGCAAGGCGTACAACGCCGGCAACACGAACCGCTGGGACACGTACCTGGGCGACAGCAGCGGGGTGAAGTGGATCCGGCTTCAGGTGTGCCGCTACAACGGCAGCACCCAGAAGGCCTGCGCCTACTCCAGCATCAGCTACTCCAACTGGTGGTGACCGAGTAGGTGGTGTGTTCGCCCTCCGGCAACCGGGAGGGCGAACACCACCACCACCACCATCGCCGCCGGCGGACGTCCTGCCACCTTCCCGATCACAGCCTGACTCTTCCAGAATGCGAGGGATTTCGGCATTCCGGGAGGCTTCTGCCCGGTAAGGCGGTACCTTCCGGATTCAGGGGAGGGGCTGTTGGACGGGGAGGGGTGAACATGGCGGTGCGGCTCATTGTGGTCGACGATCATCGTCTGCTCGCCGAGGCGCTCGCGTCCGCGCTGAAATTGCGCGGTCATCGCGTGCTGGCGGCAGCCGCACCGAGTGCGGGGGCGGCGGAGCTGGTGGTCAGCCGGACGCCGGAGGTATGCCTTCTCGGCACGGCGTCCCCGGCTGAGCCGGGTGCCTTTGATCCGGTCGTACGGATCAAGCGCGAACGGCCGCAGATAGCGGTGGTGGTGCTGGGCCCGGTGCCGTCACCGCGCGGTATCGCCGCCGCATTCGCGGCGGGGGCGTCCGGTTACGTACGCCACGACGAACGCATCGAGGGCGTCGAGCGGGCGATGGTGAAGGCGCGGGCCGGGGAAGCGGCGGTGGCGCCGGCGCTGCTGCAGTCGTCGTTCGCGGAGCTCTTGAATCCGGAGCAGGGGCCTGATGACGAGGGGTCGCGCCTGCTGGAGATCCTCACGCCGCGGGAGGTGGAAGTGCTCGTGCGGGTGGCGGAGGGTGAGGACACGCGGCTGATCGCGGCGGGGATGGGGATCGCGCCGTCGACGGCGCGGACGCATGTGCAGCGAGTGCTGATGAAGCTGGGGGTGGGGTCGCGGCTGGAGGCTGCGGCGCTGGCGGCGCGGACGGGGTTGCTCGAACGAGCGATGTCGCCTGCCGGCGACGAGTAGCGTCTTCTTTTCGCGGCCTGGCGGCCGCGGGCATCCTGTGGCTTCGCCACGGAGTCCTCAAGCGCCGGACGGGCTTGTTGGTGGGTGGGCCGGGCCGAGTTCCGCGACACAACCGAAAAAGCCCGCTTCGCTAAGACTTTTTCGGCTGCGT
>NZ_JAAKZV010000447.1 GCF_011044975.1 Streptomyces coryli
CACCAGCACTGTGGTAACCGTCGTCAACGTCAGATGTGTATAACAGACAGCCCAACCCCGGGCCGCCGCCTGGCAGCGCGATTGGCTGCGGCTGCTGCCCTCCACCCGTTTGCGGCTCCAAGCCCGCCTCGCCCCGGCGACCGGACGCGGCCCCGGCGGCGACCGCATCGCGGCAGTCCTCCGTGTCGTAGGCGACAGGGCACCGGTCGCCGCCGATCGCACCGCGCCCGATACGCCGCCCTCGCCCGCAGCATCCATCGCCGCCCCAGATGGGCCCGCCGGGCCCGCCTCGCCCACCATCACCCGCGCCCCCACCACCCTCCAGCGCGCCGCAGGCGCATTACGGGCCGGGCTGCGGCGGGCCACTGACGGGCTGCCCGCCGATGCCCGCGCGCTGCTTCCGGGCCTCGTCATCGGCGACACCACTCGCATTCCCGCCGAGCTCGATGACGCCTTTCACGCCACCGACCTCACCCACCTACTTGCCGTATCCGGCGCGAACTTCACCATCCTGCTGGCCGTGCTGATCGGACCGCCGCACCTTGCCACCCGTCCGGAGCGGCGCGGGCTGGCGCCGCGGGTCGGGATTTCGCTGCGTGGCACCGCCCTTGTCGGAGGTGCGCTCACTCTCGGATTCGTGGTCGTGTGCCGGCCGGAGCCGAGCGTGTTGCGCGCCGCGACCTGCGGGCTGATCACGCTGGCCGCCATCGGGACCGGGCGACGGCGCTCGTTGCTGCCCGCGCTGGCGGGGGCGGTGCTGCTGCTTGTCCTCTACGACCCGTGGCTGGCACGGGACTTCGGCTTCCTGCTGTCCGTACTCGCCACCGGGGCGCTGCTCACCATCGCGCCGCGCTGGAGTGCGGCCCTGCGCCGGCGCGGCGTGCCGCCCCGTCTCGCCGAGGTGCTGGCGGCGGCGGCCGCCGCCCAGGCCGCGTGCGCGCCGGTGGTCGCGGTGCTTGCCGCGCGGGTCGGGCTGGTCGCCGTTCCCTGCAATCTCCTAGCCGAACTCGCCGTCGCCCCGGCCACGGTCCTCGGCTTCGCCGCGCTCGCGGTCGCGCCGCTCTCGCTGCCACTCGCCAAGGCAGCCGCCTGGCCGGCGGCATTGCCCGCCGAGTGGATCGCCGGTGTGGCGCGGACGGGGGCCGCCCTACCCGGAGCGGAGGTCAGCTGGCCGGGCGGCTGGGCCGGCGGCCTACTGCTCGCGGCACTCACCGCCCTCGTACTCGGCGCGGGCCCGCGATTCCTGCGGGGCAGGACGGCCCGCCGATCGCCCACAGGCGCGGGACCGGACGGGGGCGAGCGGTCGAGCGTCGCCACGGGCACCCGGCCGGATGGCGCGGGACTGGGGGCGGGACCGGGCGCCCGGCCGGGTGGGGCCGGACAGGTGGTCACGGGTACAGGATCGGGCGAACCCACGGGACTGAGTGGGGCGGGGTTGGGCGCGGGACCCGAGCGGCCGCGTTCCCGGCGGTCGGGGCGGTGGCTCGCGGCCGGCTTTGTGCTGGTCCTGGTGCTTGCCGTCTTTCGGCCGCCACCGGTTACCCGGGTGCTCACCGGGTGGCCGCCCGCCGGGTGGCGGCTGGTCGCCTGTGATGTCGGTCAGGGGGATGCGCTCGTTCTCGCTGCTGGGCGGGCGGGGACCGCCGTGGTGATCGATGCCGGGCCCGAGCCGCGGCTTGTCGATCGGTGTCTGCGGCGGTTGGGGGTTGAGCGCATTCCGATCCTGATTCTCACCCACTTTCACGCCGATCACGTCGACGGGCTTCCCGGTGTGCTGCGCGGCCGCGCGGTCGGCGCGATCCAGACCACCACCTATGCCGAGCCACCCGCCCAAGTTGCCTTCGTGCGCCGCACCGCTGCCTCCGCCCGGATCCCGCTCGTCGCCGCGGCGGTGGGGGAGCGGCGCAGCCTCGGCCCGAAGCTCTCCTGGCAGGTCCTGTGGCCACCGGCCCAGGATCCCACCCAGGACCTGGCCCAGGATCCGACCCAAGACCCCACCCAGGACCCGACTCAAGACCCCACCACCTCACCGCACTTCGAGGACGCCAACGACGCCAGCGTCACCCTCCTCGTCCGCACCGCAGGCCTCACCCTCTTCCTCCCGGGTGACCTCGAGCCGCCCGCCCAGCAGCAGCTCCTCGCCGCGCATCCGGACCTCCCAGCCGTGGACGTGCTGAAGGTCGCTCATCACGGGAGCTCCTATCAGGATCCGACCCTCCAGGAGCGCCTCCGCCCCCGCCTCGCCCTCGTCACCGCCGGCAAGCGCAATCCGTACGGTCACCCGTCGCCGCGCACCCTCGCGGCCCTCGCCGGCCAAGGCGCGAGTGTGCTCCGCACGGACGTGGACGGGGCGGTGGCCGTGGTCTCGGCGCCGGGCGCCGACGGCGCGGCGTCCTCCCGATCCCACCGCAGACTCCTTGTAAAGACTTCTTTAGAAAGATAGCTTTAGAAGCATGCCTCAACCCGCATCCAAGCGCTCCGTCGTCCGCCTCACCGACCCAGGCGCGCTGCGCGCCCTCTCTCACCGCACGCGCATGGAGCTTGTTGGCCTGCTGCGCGTCGAGGGTCCGTTCACCGCCACCCGGGCCGCTGAGCTCACCGGCGAGTCGGTCGCCAGCTGCTCGTACCATCTGCGGATGCTCGCCAAGTACGGCCTGGTGGAGGAGGCGGAGGGAGGGCGCGGCCGGGAGAAGCCGTGGCGGGCGACGGCGCGTTACACCAGCTGGGCAGACACCTTCGCCACCGATGACGAAGCCACCGTGGCCGCTGCCGATGTGCTCAACACCGCCGTGGCGGAGCGGTACTTCGAGCGGTTCTCGTACGCCGTCGAGACTCGGCGACAGCTGCCCGCCGAGTGGCGCGAGGCGGAGTGGTTCGGTGACGACCTCGTCTACCTCACGGCCGCCGAACTCACCGACCTGACCGAGAAGATGACCGCGCTCTTCGAGCCGTACGCGGACCGCGTCGGCGACCCGTCCCGGCGCCCCGCGGGCGCGGAGCTCGTGAGCGTGCTGCGGATCGCCTTCCGCGACCGCCGCTACGTTCCCGGCGTCCGTGACGCGCAGGACGCGCAAGACGCGAAGGAGGAATAGCCATGACCGTGCACCCCTACGTCCACGAGCACACCCACACCACCCGAAGCGTCGAGCTGCGCGCCCAGGCAGCCGCCCACGCGAGGGCCGCCGCCCCCGCGCGCCCGCGGCCGCCCAAGCTCCACCCCGGCC
>NZ_JAAKZV010000448.1 GCF_011044975.1 Streptomyces coryli
GGCGGGAACAGCCCTCCGAGGACGGAGCCGCGGCGTGAACGCACCCGTACCCATCCTCATGTTCCACGCCGTCTGCGAGACCCCGGCCCCGGCCGCGCACCGCCTCAGCGTCGCACCCCGCGACTTCGCCGCACAGCTCGACGTCATCGCCGCGGTCGGCGCCACGCCGGTCACCACCGCCGAGCTGGCCACCGCCTGGCGCGACGGCAGCCCGCTCCCCCGCAACCCCGTCGTCATCACCTTCGACGACGGGTACGCAGGCGTGCACCGGCACGCGCTGCCCCTGCTCACCAAGTACGGGTTCCCCGCCACCGTTTTCGCCGCCACCGGCTGGCTGTGCGGCCCGTACGACACCGGCGGCGCGCCGGACACGATGCTCGGCTGGCCGCAGCTGCGCGAGCTCGCCGCCGCCGGGGTGGAGATCGGCGGGCACAGCCACACCCACCCCCAGCTGGACCAGATCCCGGACCCGCGGCTGCACTTCGAGCTGCGCGTCTGCCGCGAGATCATCACCGCCGAGACGGGCAGCGCGCCGACCTCGTTCGCGTACCCGTTCGGCTACTCCGACCGCCGCGTCCGGCAGGCCGTCCGCGACGCCGGCTTCGCCCAGGCGCTCGCCGTCGAGAACGATCTCGCCCGCTCCCGCCAGGGCCCGTACGCGCTGCGCCGCTTCACCGTGCGCCGCAACACCACCCTCGACGCCTTCGAACGGGCCGTGACCGGCCGCCCCCAGCTGCGCGACGTCGCCACCGACCGCGCCCTCACCCGCGGCTACGCGGTGGTGCGCCGGAGTCGCCAGGCGGTACGGAAGGTGCGCGCGGCCACCTGAGACACGCCGGGAAAAACCTGTGTGCGCAAGCAGGTTCCGTACCGGACCATGGGCGGCATGTGTGCCGAGCGCCGTACCGAAGCGAGGAGGATCCTCCTGCCCGTCGACAGGCCTGCCCTCAATGACACTGTCACCCCGGCGGAAGAGGCCCTCTCCATCCGCCTGAACGTCGATGACAGCGACTCCACCGTGGACGTCGTCGACGCGCTCTTCCTGGGGAGATTCGCCACCGGCGAGCAGCCGTACTCCCGCACCCGCTCCATCGACCGGGTCAAGAAGGACGCCGGGCTGCTGCCGCCCGGCGCCACCGTGCTGCGCGCCGCGAAGGACGCGAACCGCTGCGGTTCCACCCTCGCCGAGGGCGCCGGCTACACGGTGCTGGTCTCCCGCTGGCAGCAGGGCGCGGACGTCACCGTCACCGCGGTCACCGACGAGCTCGCCGAGCAGGTCCTCACCCAGGCGACCGACGGCGCCGCCGACGAGCCGGCGCCGCAGCCCGACCACGTGTCGATGGGCTTCTGGTACGTCTCCCCCGGCCGGCACGGCCCGCGCCGCACGACGCGCAAGATCTCGGCCGCGTCGTGGGACGAGGTCCGTACGAACTACACGGCCCCGGTGGCCACCGCCATGGACAAGCTGATGAAGCTGACTCCCGACGACATCGGCGGCCGGCTGCTGCTCCTGCACGGCCCGCCCGGCACCGGCAAGACCTCGGCGCTGCGCACCCTCGCCCGTTCGTGGCGGGACTGGTGCCAGGTGGACTGCGTGCTGGACCCGGAGCGGCTGTTCAACGACGTCGGCTATCTGATGGACATCGCCATCGGCGAGGACGACCCGGCCGGGACCGGCAAGTCCCGCTGGCGGCTGCTGCTCCTGGAGGACTGCGACGAGCTGATCCGCGGCGAGGCCAAGCACGCGGCGGGCCAGGCGCTGTCGCGGCTGCTGAACCTCACCGACGGCCTGCTCGGGCAGGGCCGCAATGTCCTCGTCGGGGTGACGACGAACGAGGATCTGGAGCGGCTGCACCCGGCGGTGGTCCGTCCGGGGCGCTGCCTGGCCCGTATCGAGGTGGGGAATCTGACCCGCTCCGAGGCGGTGGAGTGGCTCGGCACGGACGAGGGCGTGGGGCGCGAAGGCGCCTCGCTCGCGGAGCTGTACGCGCTGCGGCGCGGCACCGCGCCCGGGGTGGCGGCGGTGCCGGAGCAGGACCGGTCGGGGCTGTACCTGTAGCTCCGCGCCGGATCAGTCGCTCACCCAGCGCCGCTCCTCGAGCGCGTAGCCGTAGCGCTTGAGGCCCTTGGTGCTGCTGGTACGGAACGGACGGCCCGCGTCGTCGATGCGGGTCGTGCCGCTCCGGCCGCCGCTGGTCCACTCGACCTCCAGGTACCAGCGGGCGTCGTACTCGCCGGTGTCCGCGCGCACCCGGAAGGCGAGCGGGGACTTGCCGGTCACCTGATAGGGCAGTTCGGCGGGCGGCACCTCGCGCTCGCCGTCGTAGCCGCTCACCGGGCTCGGGACCGGCCGGTTCGCGTCGAGGTTCACCTTGAAGTACGCCTTGCCGACGAGGCCGCCGCAGCCGTTGCTCATCTCGAACGCGGGCAGCTTCGCGGGTGTCGTACGGCCGGTGACGCGGACGTTGACCGCCTCCACGACGACGGGCGCGGAGCCACTCGGCTCCAGGGTGGTCTCGACGATGGTGTTGCCGCCGTGCACGGCGCCGAGGCTGCTCGCCCAGGAGGCGGCGTCCTGCTGCACCGGCGGCGGGGGCACGGTCGAGGGGGACTTGTCGACGAGGTAGACGTGGTCGCAGCCGTGTTCCCAGACGTGCGAGCGGGTGGAGGCGGTGAGGGGGGCGGGCTGCCCGGGGCCGTCGTCGCTGCCCTCGTCCCCGTCCCCGTCCCCGTCCGGGGAGCCGTCCGCGCCTTCCCTGGTGTCCGCCTTCTCCGGCGAGGCGCTCCGGTCGCGCTTGTCCGCCGGGCTGCCGTCCTTCCCGCCCGGCGAGGCGTACGGGTTCTTCCCGCCGCCGCCCGGCTTCCCTTCCCCGTACGCGCCGTCGTCCTGCCGCGGCGCCCCGACCGAACCGTCGCCCCGCGCACCGGACTCGGCGTCCTGCGGCGGCATGAAGACGGCGGTGGCGACGAGCGCGAGGACGAGGGCGGCAGCGGCGACGGCGGGCCAGATGATGGTGCGGTGGCGGACGAGCCAGGGGGGCGGGGGGCCGTCGTCGATGGGGGCGTTGGCGGGACCGACGGGATTGGCGGACTTGGCGGACTCGGCGGACTCGGCGGACTCGGCGGACTCGGCGGACTCGGCGGACCCGGCGGACTCAGCCGAC
>NZ_JAAKZV010000449.1 GCF_011044975.1 Streptomyces coryli
GTCCGGGGGGCGGCGACGACAGCGCCGCGCATCGCGTCGGGCAGGAGCGGGCAGGAGAAGGCGGACGATGCGGTCTCCTGCGGGGCGCGGGCCAGGCAGACCTCGTGGTCGTGGGGTGCGTGATCGTGGGCGGGTGGGGCTTCGACGACGTGCGTGCCGTGGTCGGTGACGGTGGCCGGCTGGGTGACGGTGGCGGCGGGCTGGGTGACGACCGGCAGGTGATGTCCCTCGCCGCCCTCGCTGCCCATCCCATGGCTGAAGAAGACCGCCAGCAGCAACACGGCAACGCCCAGCAGCCATCCCGCACCCGCCTCCCGGCGAGCACGGAGCGTACCGACGCAGGACCACACCGTGACCATGCGTGTGATCGTAACGGCCCGGCGACGCCCGAAGCCGCGCCGCGGGTCGCCGGGCGCGTCAGCCCTTCCGGCGCGTCAGTTCTTCCGGCGCTTCAGCAGCCTCCGCATGATCTTCGGCAGCGACGTCCCCAGCACCACCCCCGCCAGCGGGATCACCACATCCGCCCACGGATCGCGGATCGGCTTGTACGTGGCGAGGCCGTTCCTGATCTCGATGAAGCCGAGCGGCCGCGCCTCCGCCCCGCCACCGCCGCCACCGCCCTCGCCGGTCTTGGCCGTGCCGATCTCCCGCCCGGCGCCGCCGCCGAAGCCGAAGCCGATCCTGGCCACCGGGATGACGGTGACCTCGCCGCGGGTGACGGGCTCGCCGAAGACGGCGGTGACCGAGGCCCGGCCGCCGATCCGCTCGGCCAGCCGCTCCAGCAGCGAGGCGGCGGCGTTGGCGGCGGATTCCCCGGTGGGTGCCTGGCGTACGGGTGCGTCAGTCATGTGTCCCTCATACCGCGGTCCCGGCGGCCGGGCGATAGGCCGATATGCGCAGCGGGCGCGGACGATTAACACCGCTTATCGAACCGATGCGCACTTCACGGTTGTTACGCACATGGCGAACCGGCAAGGATCAAGGCCACCTACAACCCTCCTGGGGAGGAGCCGAGATGGCGAAGCAGAGGGTGCTGATCTCCGGTGCGAGCGTCGCCGGGCCGACGCTGGCGTACTGGCTGCACCGGCAGGGATACGACGTGACGCTGGTCGAGCGCGCTCCGGCGCTGCGCGACAGCGGCTACGCGGTGGACTTCCGCGGCGAGGCGTTCGACGTGCTGGAGCAGATGGGCATTCTCGGCGAAGTCCGCGGCCACGACACGCAGATGAAGGGCACCAGCATCGTCGACGGCGACGGGCAGCAGACCGGGGAGCTGCCGGCCGAGGCGTTCGCGGGCGGACTCGAGGTGCTGAAGCGGGAGTTCACCGCCATCCTGCATCGCGTCGCCGGCGAGGTGGCGGAGATCGTCTTCGACGACTCCATCGCGTCTCTGGAGCAGGATGACTCGGGCGTGCGGGTGACCTTCGAGCGCGGCGCCGAGCGGGTCTTCGACTACGTCGTCGGTGCCGACGGCGTGTACTCCAACGTGCGCAAGCTGGCCTTCGGCCCGCACCAGGACTACGTACACCACCTGGGCATGTCGGGCGCCGGCTTCAGCACCTCGAACCACCTCGGCCTCGACCACCGCGGGGTGCTGTGCAGCACGCCGGGCCGGGCGGTGTACCTCTTCAGCGCGGGGGACGCCGACCGGATGACGGTCAGCCTGTCCTTCGGCACGGACACCGCCGAGATCGACCGCTTCGACGCCGCCCGCCAGCAGGAGATCGTGCACGAGCACTTCGCCGGCGCGGAGTGGATCGTCCCGCAGCTGCTCGACGACATGGCCATGGCCGACGACTTCTACTTCGCCTCGGCCTGCCAGGTCGAGGCGGCCTCCTGGTCGTCCGGCCGCGTCGTCCTCGTCGGCGACGCCGGCTACTGCGCCGCCCCGACCTCCGGCATGGGCACCTCCCAGGCCCTGATCGGCGCCCGGCTGCTCGCGAACCGGCTGGCCGAGGCGGATGGCGACTACGCCGCCGCCTTTGCGGCATACGAGCGGGAGCTGCGGCCGTATACGGCGGAGAATCAGGCGCATGGGCGTGAGGCGGTGAAGATGTTCGGCGGCTGACCTGGGCCGTGCGTGCGGTGACCTGGGCCGTGCGTGCGGTGACCTGGGCCGTGCGTGCGGTGACCTGTGCCGTCCGTGCGGTGACCTGTGCCGTCTGTGCGGTGACCTGTGCCGTCTGCGCGGTGTCCTATGCCGTCCGCGCGATACGGGCCCTCGCCTCCGGCAGCAGCACCTGGCCGGTGACGAACTCGCTCCACAGCCCGAATCGCAGGGGCCGGCCATCCGGTGCCGTCGTCGTGGCGTAGCTCGCGCCGTCGCGCGACGCGGCGCCGAAGGCCAGGCGGAAGCGGAGGGTCGCGGAGCGGTCCTGGGGCGGCACCGCGGTGGGCGGCAGGATCTCGTCGAGCGCCCAGCGGTAGCCGCGGGCGCGGTACGGGGCCGAGACCCGCTCCAGTGTCTGCTCCAGGATCGTTCCGGTGGCCGGGATGGCGACGAGCACGCCCCAGGAGCCGTCCCGGCAGCGGGTGTTGAAGGCGAGCACCTCGGCCGTACCCGTCGGATGGAACTCCGCCGTGCCGTCACCGATCCGCGACCCCTCGGGGCAGCCGCCCGGCCCTTCGGCTTCGAGGGCGGCGCGGTCGCACACCGGGAAGTCGGCGGGGTGCAGGCTGACGGACCGGTCGAAGAGGAAGACGAAGCGGCGGGCGGCGGCGGGCTTGCCGCCGTCTTCGGCGCGGCTCGCACGGTCGAAGTCGACGCGGATGCCGTTGCGTTGGCCGCTGCCGTCGGGGGAGACGCGGGCGGTGAGGGCGTCGATGTTGTCCGGGCCGTCGACGCCGGGTTCGTACGGGCGCTGCGGTCCGGCGGGCGCGGGGTCCGCGGACGGAGCGGCAGCGGACGGGGTGGCTGAGTGGGCGGAAGGGGCGGTCGCGGCAGACAGGGCGGTCGCGGCCGACGCGGCGGACGGCGCGGATGCGGCGGCTATCAACAGGGCCGCCGCCAAGGCTCCGGAGCGCAGGGGTCTCATGTGGCCACCCTCGCGGTGCCGTGCGGCCGGCGGGTAGGCCGGGCTATGCCGGGGGCTCGGCGTTACCCGGGCCCCGCCGGTCCCGGCCCCCGGCATAGCC
>NZ_JAAKZV010000044.1 GCF_011044975.1 Streptomyces coryli
GGACGAGACCGAAGGCCGTGGGCAGTCGAGTAAGGGACGATCCTGCAAGGCTGTGGGCGGGCTCGGAAGGGACGATCCCGCAAGGCTGTGGGCAGGCATCCCCACATCGCGGGACGGACGCGCACACCCGGACCGCAGCCCCCAGCAGCCTGCCAGCAAGCACCCCCCACCCCGCAGGTAGCCTCGGCAGCATGCCGATCCGTACCGCAGTCGTTCCCGCCGCCGATATCCTCCAGCTCCGCTGGACCGTGCTGCGTCCCGGCCTTCCCCGCGAGAGCGCGGTCTTTCCCGAGGACGACGCCCCCGGCGCGTATCACCTCGCCGCCTACGACCCCGACGGCGTCGTCCGAGGCTGCGCTTCCTTCTCCCCCGAGCAGCTCCCCGGCGACGGGGACGGGCACGCGGCACCCCCCGCCATCCGCCTCCGCGGCATGGCCAGCGACCCAGCCGTCCGCGGTCAGGGCTACGGCACCGCCGTCCTCGACGCCGGTCTCGCCGAGGCCGCCGCGCGCGGGGCCGGGGTCGCCTGGTGCAATGCGCGTACCGAAGCCGTCGGGTTCTACGAGGCCCACGGCTGGGAGATCCGCGGCGAGGAATTCCACATCGAGGGCGTCGGCCCGCACTACGTGATGGTCCGCAAGCTCGGGACTGTCCCCGCCCGGCCGTAGAATCTCCCCGTGGCCGGGAGGATCAACGACGAGGACGTACGGGCGGTGCGCAGCGCCGTGCCGATCGACTCCGTCGTGTCCGAATACCTGCAGCTCCGCCCCGCCGGCGGCGGCAATCTCAAGGGGCTGTGCCCGTTCCACGACGAGAAGTCGCCGAGTTTCCACGTCAGCCCGGCCAAGGGCTTCTACCACTGCTTCGGCTGCCAGGAGGGCGGCGACACCGTCGACTTCGTGATGAAGGTCGAGCACCTCTCCTTCTCCGAGACGATCGAGCGCCTCGCCCGCCAGGCCGGCATCACCCTCCGTTACGAGGAAGGCGGCTACAACCCCGGCCGCCAGCAGGGCGAGCGCACCCGCCTGATCGAGGCGCACAAGCACGCCGCCCAGTTCTACGTCGACCAGCTGCAGTCCGCCGAGGCCGAGATCGGCCGCCGCTTCCTCGCCGAGCGCGGCTTCGACCAGGCCGCCGCCGAGCACTTCGGTGTGGGCTACAGCCCGGCCGGCTGGGACCACCTCACCCGCTTCCTGCGCGGCAAGGGCTTCACCGACAAGGAGCTGATCCTTTCCGGGATCTCCCAGGACGGCCGCCGCGGCCCCATCGACCGCTTCCGCGGCCGCCTGATGTGGCCGATCCGCGACATTACGGGCGAGGTCGTCGGCTTCGGTGCCCGCAAGCTCCGCGACGACGACAACGGGCCGAAATACCTCAACACCCCCGAGACGCCGCTCTATCGCAAGTCCCAGGTGCTGTACGGGATCGACCTCGCCAAGCGCGAGATCTCCAAACAAGGCCGCGCCGTCGTCGTCGAGGGCTACACCGACGTCATGGCCTGCCACCTCTCCGGCGTCACCACCGCCATCGCCACCTGCGGCACCGCCTTCGGCGGCGAGCATGTCAAGATCCTCCGCCGGGTCCTGACCGACAATTCCCGCTCCGAGGTCGTCTTCACCTTCGACGGCGACGCCGCAGGCCAGAAGGCCGCCCTACGCGCCTTCGAGGACGACCAGAAGTTCGCCGCCCGTACGTCCATCGCGATCACCCCGGGCGGCATGGACCCCTGCGAGCTGCGCCTCGCCAAGGGCGACGACGCCGTGCACCAGCTGGTCGAGGACCGCTCGCCGCTCTTCGAGTTCGCCATCCGGTCGTTCGTCGCGCAGCACAACCTCGATACGGCGGAGGGCCGTTCGGCCGCCCTCGAAGAGTCCGCGCCCGTCGTCGCGCGGATCAAGGACAGCGCCATCCAGCACGAGTACGCCGTCCAGCTCGCCGGCATGCTCGGCATCCTCGACGAGCGGTTCGTCGTACGGCGCGTGGGCCAGCTCGCCCGCTGGGCCCGCGAGGGCGGCGGCCGGCAGCGTGCCGGCGGGCCGGGGCAGCGTGGTCAGCAGGCGCCGCAGCAGGCCGCCCCGCCAGGGCCCCGCGGCCCGGCGATCAACCTCCGCAATCCGGCCCACCACGCCGAGCGCGAACTCCTCAAGCTGGCCCTGCAGTTCCCCGCCCTGGTCTCGCCCGCCTTCGACGCGTACGGCACGGACGAGTTCACCGCCCCGCCCTACGCCGCCGTGAAGGTGGCCATAGAGGCCGCGGGCGGCGCCGCGCTCGCCGACGACGGGTATCTGATCCGCGTCCGCGACTGCGCGCCCGACGACACGGTCCGCTCGCTCATCACCGAGCTCGCGGTCGAGCCGCTGCGCACCCGCCGCGAGGCCGACGAGATGTACGCGGGCGAGCAGTTGGTCAAGGTCCGCCTCGCCGCCGCCGACCGCCGTATCGACGAGGTCCGCGGCAGCCTCCACCGCCTCGGCCCGCAGGCCGCCCCTGACCAACAGGCGGCGGTCCAGAACGAGTTGTGGGTGCTGCAGCAATACCGCCAGGCGCTGCGCGAACGCGGCGCCGCGGCCCTCTGACGCACGCCGGGCTCACGCCTTGACCCGGCCCTGACTACGCCTGAATAAGGCCTGAATCAGGCCCTCCGGTACGCCCGGCGTACGCCGCGAACCTCCCGCTCCCATAACCACCCAGTCACGAAGCGGGCACAAATAGTGCCCGCACGCCCCTCGTGCCGGGCATGTGTCGTACTCCACACTGGTCCCGGTGCCTGAGTCCTCGGAGCGCGGCGGTGCCGGACCTGAAGACGGGTCCGGGCTCGCCGGGGATGCGCTCACGACGCATGGAACGGAGAGCGGCACGGCCGCCGCAACCGTTCCCCTGTCGCACGCCCTCGAACCGGCAGTGATCACTCTGGAGGTCGCCCCCGTGCAGACCCAGACCCTCTCGACCACTCTCGACACCCTCGCACACCCACCGACGGCGGCCCCACCCGAGCCCGGCACCACGGTGCCGCCGCAGTCGCGGATCACGAGCCACCCGGAGCAGCCGGCCGCCGCCGAGGAACCGTCCGAGCCGCCGGCAACGGTGTTCGCGGAAGAGCCGCCCGTCCCGGAAGTGCGCACCAAACCCGAGACCGGCGGGCCGTCCTCGGACCTCTTCCGCCAGTACCTCCGCGAGATCGGCCGGATCCCGCTGCTCAGCGCGGCCGAGGAGGTCGAGCTGGCCCGGCGGGTGGAGGCGGGCCTGTTCGCCGAGGAGAAGCTCACCCACGCCACGCAGCTCGACACCCGGCTCGCCCTCGACCTCGACCGGTTAGTGGTGCTGGGCCGGATGGCCAAGCGCCGCCTGATCGAGGCCAACCTGCGCCTGGTCGTCTCGGTCGCCAAGCGCTACGTCGGCCGCGGCCTGACCATGCTCGACCTGGTCCAGGAGGGCAACCTCGGCCTGATCAGGGCGGTGGAGAAGTTCGACTACGCGCGCGGCTACAAGTTCTCCACGTACGCCACCTGGTGGATCCGCCAGGCGATGTCGCGGGCGCTGGCCGACCAGGCCCGTACGATCCGCGTCCCGGTGCACGTCGTCGAGCTGATAAACCGCGTCGTCCGCGTCCAGCGCCGGATGCTCCAGGAGCGCGGCTACGAGCCCACCCCGGAGGAGGTGGCCCGCCACCTCGACCTCCCGGAGGAGCGGGTCAGCGAGGTCCTGCGCCTCGCCCAGGAACCGGTCTCCCTGCACGCCCCGGTCGGCGAGGAGGACGACGTCGCCCTCGGCGACCTGATCGAGGACGGCGACGCGGCGTCCCCGGTGGAGTCGGCCGCCTTCCTGCTGCTACGCGAACACCTGGAAGCAGTCCTCTCCACCCTCGGCGAACGCGAACGCAAGGTCGTCCAGCTCCGCTACGGCCTGGTCGACGGCCGCCCCCGCACGCTGGAAGAGATCGGCCGCATCTTCGGCGTCACGCGCGAACGCATCCGCCAGATCGAGTCGAAGACCCTGAACAAGCTGAGGGATCACGCTTTCGCGGACCAGCTGAGGGGTTATCTGGACTGACCCGGGGCTGCGCCCACCTGCCAAGCCGTACGGGCGGGCGCAGCGGCCTCAGCCCATCGCCCCCGGATGCACCGCATCACGCACGGCCCCGAACTGCTGCCGCACCGCACCCCCGACCGCGAAGTCCTCCTCGCTCGCGGCGAAGACCTGCTGTCCGCGCGGCGCCCAGGCCGGGGGAGCGTCGGGGCCCAGCCGCCCCTCGCTGACGCCCAGCGCCCACGCCGCCTGCCGGGCCGCGCCCAGCGCGGCGTAGTCGGCCGGCTCCGGCACCACGACCTGCGCGCTGAGCAGCGACGGCGCCATCGCCTGCACCGCCGGCAGCTCCGCCGCCGGCCCCAGCAGGAAGACCCGCCGGATCTCCACCCCGCGCGAGCGCAGCAGCGCAAGCCCGTCCGCGAGCCCGCACAGCATCCCCTCGAAGGCGGCCCGCGCCATGTGCTCCGGCTTCATCGCCTCGCGCCGCAGCCCGTGCAGCGACCCCGCGGCATGCGGCAGCTGCGGCGTCCGCTCGCCCTCGAGATACGGCAGGAAGACCAGCCCGTGCGACCCCGGCGTCGAGCTCAGCGCCAGCGTGCTCAGCCCCTCCAGATCCTTCGGATCGCGGCCGAGCAGTTCGGCGGCCCCCCGCAGCACCCGTACGGCATTCAGCGTGTGCACCACCGGCAGATGCATCCCGGTCGCGTCGGCCAGCGACGTAATCGTCCCGGTCGGGTCGGGCAGCGCCTCATGATGCACGGCGAAGGTGGCGGCAGAAGCCCCCAGCGATATGACGGCGTCACCGACCCCGACGCCCAGCCCGAAGGCCGCCGCCATGGTCTCCCCGGTCCCGGCGGATATCGCCAGCCCCTCCGGCGTACGCCCCGCGGTATCGGCGGGCCCGAGCACCTCCGGCAGCCCGGGCTCGTGCCCGAGCGCGAGCTCCGCGAGGTCGGGCCGCCACTGCCCGGTGAGCGGCGACCAGTACCCGGTCCCGGACGCCCCGCCGCGGTCCGTGGTCCGGCGTGCGGGCGAGCCGAGCAACTGCCAGACCAGCCAGTCCTGCGGCAGCATCACCTGCGCGGTGCGCTTGGCCCGGTCCGGCTCCTCGCGCTGCAGCCGGCGCAGCTTCACCACGGGCAGCCGCGCGTCCGGCACATTGCCGATCGCCTGCGCCCACGCGGAGCGCCCGCCGAGCGCGTCGGCCAGCTCGGCGGCGGCGCCCTGGCCGCGCTTGTCATTGCCCAGCATGGCGGGCCGTACCAAAGAGCCCATGGCGTCGACCGGAAGCAGTGCGTCCTGCTGCGCCGAGACCCCGATGGCCCGTACGCCCTCCAGCAGCCCGCCGTCCGCGGCCTGGCCGAGTGAGAGCAGCCAGGCCTGCGGGTCGATCTCGTAGCGTGGATCGGCGCCCTCGGACACCGGGTGCGGTGCGTACCCGTGCCTGAGCACCTCACCCGTATCCGCGTCGCAGACGACGATACGAGTGGAATCGGACGAGCTGTCGAGACCGGCGACTATCCCCATGCAGGAGATTTTGCCTCATCGCCGGGCGGGCCCGGTCCGCCTCAGGTGTTGCTCGGGCCCCAGTCGTCCCCGTCGCCACCGCTGCCGCGGTTGCGGAGGCCGTTGGCGCGGGCCGCCACGGCGTCCGGGAGAAGGTCGGTGACCTGTTCGCCGACGGCGTGGAAGGCCTTGGTGGCGGCGCCCCTGCCGCTGAGCGCGGCGGACTCGGCGGCATTGCGCACCGCCGGGTTCTGCATGAAGTCGCGGGCGGCCTTCTTGATCTCCTCGTACCGCTCCCGGCCGGCACGGGTGCCGAGCACGTACCCCGCGGCCAGGCCGACGACGAACGTGATCCGGTGCGTCGGAAGCATCCGGTGCGGCATGGCTACCCCTTCTTCCTGGGCTGTGACTGGGTCCCTCTGGCAGTCGCTGCGGGGCGGGTACCCCAAACCGATTTCAGAGCACCGCCTGCCATGCGCTAATGTATTCCGAGCAGCGCGGGAGCGCCTCCGGGAGACCGGTAGGAGGTCCGCGTGGAGCATTCCTCGGTAGCTCAATTGGCAGAGCAGCCGGCTGTTAACCGGCAGGTTACTGGTTCGAGTCCAGTCCGGGGAGCGCTGCGGAAGGGGTCCTCTACCCGAGGGCCCCTTCCGCGTTTTCCGGGTCGGTACGTCTCCCGGACCAAGATCACACCATCGGCGGTGTCCCGCCCCACGCATCACACTGCGCCCCGGGAACCGATCACCGCCCCCAGCCGTCCTGCCTTACGTGCGTACCGGCGTGCCGGCCGGCCGGAGTCCCGCTGCCAAGCGTGGGGGGACCTCGGGCGACAGATCGTATGAGCAGCTATGCTGCGGCAGACGGCGCGCACACGTGTACGCGGCACGCCGTTCCGGGGCGGTAGCTCAGCCGGTTAGAGCAACGGACTCATAATCCGTCGGCCGTGGGTTCGAGTCCCACCCGCCCCACCAACAGCCCGAGAAGAATCGTTCTGACCTGCGGGCACCTCTTCGTAGGTGGCAGACCGGTCTTCTTGACCTGTTCGAGGCTGCCCCAGCCGCTGGGCCTGGCGATGCGGTGGCGCCTCGCCGTTTGCGGTGTGGTCGAAGTAGATGAAGTCCCAGTTCTTCAGCTCCGGGACGGTGAACTCCAGGTAGGTGCCGCCGTCGTCGCTGCCCTCGGTGAAGGGCAGGTCGGCGGAGCGGCCGCCGGCCCGGTCGGGGCTGCCGACGCGCAAGGCCTCGGGGGCCTGCTGGCCGTCGCGCAGGTAGTACTTGACCTTCAGATCCTGCTTGACGGGCGGCGTCGCGGTGCCCGCATCGCGCCACTTGCCGTCGTTGCCGAGCAGGTTGATCAGGTGGAGGACGTCGGTGTCGCCGTTGCGCATGGCGTTGGCCCAGATGGTGTTGCCGGAGCCGTCGGTGGAGGTGTTCTCGCCCGCGATCTCGGTCTTGTTGCCGGCGGTGCGCAGCTCGGGGCCGTAGAAGAGGTTCTCGTAGCCGGTGATGACGTCGTAGTACGTCTTCTGCCAGGCCTTGAGCTCGGCGGACATGGTCTTGTCCTTGTTGAGGAAGTACTCGGTGTTGAGCATGTGGTCGTTCGGGCCCATCTCGAGGTGGTGCGAGCCGTTGGCGGCGAACATGGCGTTCGCCAGCTGCACCGAGGTGGTGTCGAAGACCGTGTTGGTGTTGGGGGTGCCCTCCGGGGTATTGGGCCGGTTCATGTAGGCGGGGGTGACGTGCGGCTTGCCGCCGGAGGCCGCGCGCTGCTTCTCCAGGTACTCCTTGACCTGGGCGTTGTTCTCGAAGTTCGCCCACAGCTCGGTGTAGAGGTAGTCGGCGCTGGTCTTGGCGAGTTCGCCGTCGCCGTAGCCGTCGACGGCGTTGAAGCCGACGGCGTTACGGCCCGCGGGCAGGGCGGCGCGGGTCTTGTCGGTGAGCTGGGCGAAGCCGTTCGGCCGGTTGACCTGGTTGCCGTCCTTGTCGTACTTCTCCGACCAGTAGCCGATCTGGTCCAGGTGGGCGCCGTCGAAGCCCATCGAGGAGACCGAGTCCTGGTACTGGTCGACGATGTAGTTCTGCCAGCCGGGGTTCTCCGGGTTCATCAGGTGCAGGATCTGCCCGGGCAGCATCTGGTACTGCCAGGGGTCGGTGCCGTCGGGCTTGCTGAACAGCCGCCAGTCGGGGCTGACCTGGGACTGGTCGTAGTCGTTGAGCGCCGCGTACGACATCTGGTACGGCAGCGCGGCGAGGCCGCGATCGTGTCCGGCGTCGATGTAGTTGCGTACGGTCGCGGAGCTGATGGTGTCGCCGTTCCAGGCCGTCCAGGTGTCGGCGACGCCCGCGCCCTCGTGTTTGACGGGCTTCTCGTGCTTCCACAGCCAGTCGTAGTACTGCAGCGAGTTGATGTGGTAGCGCTGCGACAGCTCGGCGATGTCGCCCTTGGCCTCGTCCGGCGAGATGCCCGTGCCGTAGAAGGCCAGGAATCCGAAGCGGGGGAAGCGGGTCCAGGAGCTGGATACGTCGATCGCGGTCTGGGTACGGCTGTCGCCGGCGTCGATCTCGACGAGGTAGCCGCGGTAGTCCGTGCTCGGCGGCTTCACCTGCCATTCCGCCTGCCCACCGGACGGTTCCACGGTGGCCTCGTCGACGACGTCGCCGAGGTGGGTCAGCTTGAAGGTGACCGGGCCGTCGCCGTCCACCTTCGCCGTCACCGTGGCCGTCTGGCCCGGCGCGTAGCGGGAGGCGTCCGTCCACGCGTCGGAGACCGTCGCCGCCGACGCCGTGTCGGGCAGCAGTACGAGTCCCGAGCCGGCCAGGAGCAGGCCGCTGAGCGCGGCTCCTCCCCGAAGGTGTCGCTTTCGTCCGCGATTACGTTCATGTCGTGTACCTGTCATTGATTCCTCGCTGGATGAGGCGTGGTCGGGCTGCAGGGCGGGGTGTCGAAGCGCCCCTCGGTCGCCGGTTAACGTCCCGCGTTTTCTTCTTCACGTCAACGAAATGGGCAAGACTCCCGACGCTCGGCCAGGAAGAAGAGACCGATTTGCCGCTTAGGTCCTGGCGATGCTGCATGCCACGAGCGGTGTCACGGTTCGATAACGCCATCTTTTCGTGCTTGACGCACTAAAAGATTGAGGGACACACTCCCGTCATCCGCAAGCAACACCGCTGGAGGTGCCGGGCGATGAGCCCTTCCCCGATCCCGTTCTCGGATCTTCTCGGCGAGCAGACTCGCGCGGAGGTCTTCGCGACGGTGCTGACCGCCGGGCCCATCTCCCGTACCCAACTGGCCGAGCGGTTGGGGCTGGTGCCTTCCAGTGTGACCCGGGCGCTGCCGCCGCTGCTTGAGCACGACTATCTGCGCGAGTCCGAGGCGGTGCCGCAGGGCGGGCGCGGCCGGCCGCAGAAGATGCTGCGGGTCAATCCGGGCAAGCATGTCGTCGTCGGCATCAAGATCGGCCCCACCCAGGTGTCCGGGGTGGTCACCGACATGGCCGCCAACGTGCTGGCCCGCGCCGACGTGGCGCTTGCCGACTGCACTCCGGAGACTGCCCTGTCCGCCGCCGCCTCCCTGACCGCGGGCCTCCTGGCGCAGGCTCCGCAGGCGGCGGACCGGGTGCTCGGGGTCGGCGTGGGGGTGAGTGGGCACGTCGACTCCGAGGCGGGCATCTGCCGCTACTCGGCGCTGCTGAACTGGACCAAGGTCGACGTCGCCGGGCCGCTGAGCGAGGCCACCGGCCTGCGGGTGGTGGTCAACAATGACGTCAACACCCTGGTGGTTGCCGAGCGCTGGTTCGGCGAGGGTCGCGACATCGACTCGTTCGCCGTCGTCACCGTAGGCCCCGGCATCGGCTGCGGGCTGCTGCTGGACGGCGGCCTGTACGCGGGCGCCACCGGCATGGCCGGCGAACTCGGTCACCTGCCCCTCGACCCCGCCGGGCCGATGTGCAGCTGCGGTCGCCGCGGCTGCCTGGAGGCGCTGGCGAGTGACCGCGCCGTCCTGCGGCACCTGCAGGACGCCGGCGTCAGCGACTGCACCACCATCGACGCCGCCATCGACCTCGCCCGCGCGCGCAGCACCGCCCCCGCACACGCCGTGGCGCAGTCCGCCTTCGCCGAAGCCGGCACCGCCCTGGGGCGGGGTCTGGCCGGCCTGTGCAACCTCCTCAACCTCCAGAAGATCATCATCGCCGGGGAAGGCGCGGTCGCCTACGACCTGTTCGGACCCGCCGCCGAGCAGACGCTGCAGACGTACGCCTTCTCCGACGCCGCCCGTGACTGCCGTATCCACGTCGACTCCGCCGCCCAGCACGACCTGTGGGCCCGCGGCGCCGCCTGCCTCGTCATCCGCGCCGCCGTGCGCTCCGCCATCTCCTGACCTGAACCTGGCCGCGGGCACCCCCGTACGCCCGCGGCAGCATCACGCACCGTTCCTTCATCGACCACTCCCGAGGTCTTGACGTGCCCATGATCACTCCCAGTCCCGCCCCCGCCTGGTGGAAGAACGCGGTGGTCTACCAGATCTACCCGCGCTCCTTCGCCGACTCCAACGCGGACGGCATCGGTGACCTGCAAGGCATCATCGAGCGGCTGGACTACCTCGCCCAGCTCGGCGTCGACGTGCTGTGGCTCTCCCCGATCTACCCCTCGCCGCACGACGACAACGGCTACGACATCAGCGACTACCAGGACGTCGACCCTCTCTTCGGCACCCTGGACGACTTCGACCGGCTGCTGGCCGCCGTCCACGACCGCGGCATGAAGCTGATCATGGACCTGGTCGTCAACCACACCAGCGACGAGCACGCCTGGTTCACCGCCTCCCGCGACGGCGGCCCGCAGGGCGCCAAGCGCGACTGGTACATCTGGCGCCCGCCGCGCGCCGGCCACGAGCCCGGCACTCCCGGGGCCGAGCCGAACAACTGGGAGTCGTGGTTCTCCGGCCCCGCCTGGACCTACGACGCCGCGTCCGGCGAGTACTACCTGCACACCTTCTCCCGCAAGCAACCCGACCTGAACTGGGAGAACCCCGAGGTCCGGCACGCGGTGCACGCCATGATGCGCTGGTGGCTGCGGCGTGGGGTCGACGGCTTCCGGATGGACGTCATCAACCTCATATCCAAGGACCCGGAGCTGCCCGACGGCCAGGTCGCCGAGGGCTCCCGCTACGGGGACGGCCGCCCGTACTACGTCTGCGGGCCGCGCATCCACGAGCACCTCGCCGAGATGCACCGCGAGGTCTTCGCCGGCCACCCGCGCCCCCTGCTCGCCGTCGGTGAGATGCCCGGCGTCAGCATCGAGCAGGCCCGGCTGTTCACCGATCCGGCGCGGCGCGAGCTCGACATGGTGTTCACCTTCGAGCATGTGGGCCTCGACCAGGGGGCGGGCGGCAAGTTCGACATCCGCTTGCTCAAGCTGACCGACCTCAAGGCGAGCCTCGGCCGCTGGCAGACCGGCCTCGCCGAGACCGGCTGGAACAGCCTCTACCTCAACAACCACGACCAGCCCCGCGCCGTGTCCCGCTTCGGCGACGACTCGCCGGCCCACCGCGACCGCTCGGCCAAGCTGCTCGCCACGGTGCTGCATCTGCACCACGGCACCCCGTACGTCTACCAGGGCGAGGAACTGGGCATGGCCAACGCCCCGTTCACGGCCATCGACGACTTCCGCGACATCGAATCCGTCAACCACCACCGCGAGCAGACGGCCCTCGGTGTCGCGGAGGACGAAATCCTGGCCGGCCTGCGCCGGCGCAGCCGGGACAACTCCCGCACCCCGATGCAGTGGGACGCCACCGAGCACGGCGGCTTCACCGCGGGCACCCCGTGGATCGCCGTCAACCCTGATCACGCCACTGTCAACGCGAAGGCCCAGCTCGCCGATCCGGACTCGGTCTTCCACCACTACCGCCGCCTGATCGCCCTGCGGCGCACCGAACCCGCCATCACCGCCGGCGACTTCCAGCTGCTCCACCCGGACCACGAGCAGCTCTACGCCTTCACCCGCCGCGACCCGCACAGCGGCACCGAACTGCTGGTCCTGGCCAACTTCAGCGGCGAGTCCGTGACCGCCGCCGTACCCGCCGGGTGGGAGAACACCGAGGTGCTCATCGCCAACGTGCCCGCCACGGCCCCCCTGCGCACCCGGCACCCGCTCGCCCCCTGGGAGGCGCGCGTGCACCGCCGCCGTATCGCCGGCTGACCGCGCACTCCACCGCTACGACGCATCCAAAAGGACGTACACCGATGAACATCTCGCGCACCCCCGTGCTCGCCGCGGCCGCACTGGCCCTGCTCGCACCGCTCACCGCCTGCGGCTCCGACGCCGGCGCCGAGGACGGCAAGACCCTCCGGCTGTGGCATTACGAGGAGAAGGACGGCGCCCTGGGCAAGGCCTGGGCGGCCGCGATCAGCGAGTTCAAGAAGACCCACCCCGATGTGAAGGTCGAATTCGAGCAGAAGACCTTCGACCAGATCCAGCAGAACGCCTCCATGATCCTCAACTCGGACAAGGCGCCCGACGTCCTGGAGTACAACAAGGGCAACGCCACCACCGGCGAACTCGGCAAGCAGGGCCTGCTCACCGACCTCACCCCGCTCGTCGAGAAGCGCGGCTGGGACAAGAAGATCAGCGAGAGCGCGTCTCTCACCGCCCGCTATGACGAGAAGGGCGAGATGGGCGGCGAGAAGTGGTACGGCATACCCAACTACGGGGAGTTCGTCCTCGCGTACTACAACGACGACCTGTTCAAGAAGTACAAGGTCGGCAAGCCCACCGACTTCGCCTCCTTCGAGGCGGCGCTGGCGAAATTCAAGAAGGCGGGCATCACCCCGCTGGCCAACGCAGGCAACGATCACCCCGCCGAGCACTGGCTCTATCTCCTCGCCCTGTCCCAGGCCGACAAGAAGTGGGTCGACGACTACCAGCTGTACGAGGGCAAGGTCGACTTCCACGGCAAGGAGTGGACGTATGCCGCCAACAAGTACAAGGAATGGCTGGACAAGGGCTACTTCGAGAAGAAGGACGTCGGTCTCAAGGGCACCGACATGACCGAGCAGTTCGTCGCCCGGAAGCGGCCGATCATGGTGGGCGGCAACTGGTGGTTCGGCGGGCTGACCAATGACATCAAGGACTTCTCCTGGTCCACCTCCCCGTATCCGGGCAGTGAGCTGACCGCCGGCTCCGGCGGCAACAACTGGGTCATCCCCACCAAGGCCAAGAACAAGAAGCTCGCCGAGGACTTCATCGGCATCACCATGTCCCCCAAGATCCAGAAGCTGATCGGGGAGGGCGGCAACATCCCGCTCGCCGCGAAGCCCGACACCATCAAGAACCCCAAGTCCCGGCAGCTCATCGACGCCTTCGACCAGTACCAGAAGAACGACGGCCTGGCCCTCTACCCGGACTGGCCGGTGCCCGGCTACTACGACACCTTCGTCGGCTCCACCCAGAACCTGATCAACGGCACCAGCCCGAAGACGGTCCTCGACCAGCTCGCCGCCCCGTACGAGAAGTACATCGCCACCCGGCGCTGACGAGGAGCCTCCGTGACCACCTCCCGCACCCCGCGGCGCGGCTACGGCGTCTTCCTCGCCCCCGGCCTGCTGCTCAGCCTGCTCTTCCTCGCCGTACCGCTGCTGATGACCTTCGGCTACAGCTTCACCGAGTGGAAGGGCATCGGCACCCCGGCCTTCACCGGCCTGGACAACTACACCCGCCTGTTCGCCGACGCCGACTTCTGGGCGTCCTTCCGTAACATCGCCTTCGTCATCATCGGCATGGCGATCGTGCCCACCCTGCTCGGCCTCTTCCTCGCCGCCCTGCTCTTCGACTACATCGGCAAGAAGCACGGCGACGGAGTGGTCAGCATCCTGCGCTCCGGCCTCTACCTGCCACAGGTCATCCCCGTCGCCATCACCGGCATCATGTGGGGCTGGATCCTCGCCCCCGAAGGCGCCGTCAACAGCCTCCTGCAGAACGCCGGCCTGACATCCCTGGTCCAGAACTGGCTCGGTGACCCCGGCCTGGCCCTGTGGATCGTCCTCGGCGTCATGGTCTGGATGCAGCTCGGCTACCCGCTGGTGCTGTTCCTGTCCGGCCTGCAGCGCATCGACCCCGAGCTCTACGAGGCCGCCGCCCTCGACGGCGCCTCCTGGTGGCAGCGCTTCACCCGCATCACCACGCCGATCCTGCGCCCCGAGGTGTACGTCGTCCTCGTCACGACCACCATCGCGGGCCTGAAGGTCTTCGCCCAGATCTACGTCCTGACCGGCGGCGGTCCCGGCAACGCGACCCTCGTGCCCTCCTACTTCGCCTACCTGAACTTCTTCGAGCGCGCCGACGTCGGCTACGGCTCCGCGATCTCCAGCGTCATGACGCTGCTCATCCTGCTCATCGCCGGAACCATGCTGACCCGCCAGGCCCGCGAGGACGGATGACCATGAGCACCGACATCAACCCTGGCTCTGCGCGCCGCGGACTCCGCTCGTACGCGGTCCTGGCCGCCGTCACCGCCTTCGTGCTGGCCTTCCTGGCGCCGTTCCTGATCATCCTGCTCAACGCCTTCAAGACCGGCGCCGACTACCGCGCCAACGGCTCGCTGTCCCTGCCGACCTCATGGAACTGGGGCATCCTCGCGGACGTGTGGGAGCGCGTCGGCTTCACCCAGAAGCTGCTCAACAGCGTCCAGATCAGCCTCGGCGTCGTCCTCATCGCCGTGGTCCTTGCCCTGCTCAACGCATACGCGATCGGCATCGGCCGCGTCCGCTGGCGCACCGCCTTCCTCGTCTTCTTCCTCGGCGTCAACATCCTGCCGCAGGAGGGCCTGGTCTACCCGATCTACTACCTCTTCAAGGAGGTGGGCCTCTACGACGGCAAATTCGGCTACACCCTCCTGGTCGGCATCACCTACAGCGCCTTCGGCACCTATCTGCTCTCATCCGTCTTCGCCGGCTTCCCCAGGGAACTCATCGAGGCCGCCGCCATGGACGGCGCCGGACGCTGGACCATCCTGTGGCGCATCGTGCTGCCCATGAGCTGGCCCACGCTGTCGGTGATGTGCGTGTTCTTCTTCGTCTGGAGCTGGAACGAATTCCTCTACCCGCTCGTCCTGCTCATCTCCAACGACAACCAGACCGTCCCGCTCGGCCTGTCCGTGCTGCAGGGGCAGTACACCAGCGACCCCACCTCCATGAGCGCGGCCGCCCTCCTCGGCGTCATCCCGATGATCGTCTTCTTCCTGATCTTCCAGCGCACCCTCACCCGCGGCGTCACCGCCGGCGCCGTGAAGTAGTCCGCGGCGGCGAGACTCTTGGCTACTGTGAGAAGTTCGGCGCGGTGCGATCCCGGGTCGGTAAACGTGGCGTCTCGGCCTACATCGAGGCGGCCGTGCAACGCCAGATCGAACGTGACAACCTCCAGGAGCTCATCGACGACCACATCTCCCGCCACGGCGACTTCACACCGGAAGAGCTCGCCGCCGCGGAGGCCGAGCTGTTCGGTACCGCCTCGCGCGAGGGGCTGTCTCTTCTCGTACGGGACGACCGGACGATGGCCGCCCGGCTGGCGGCGGCCGCCAAGCTGCACGGTCACAAATACGCCATCGACGCGATCGTGTGCGCGACGGCACTCGCCCAGCCCGGCCTGGTGAGCATCCTGACCTCGGACGTCGAGGACATCCAGACTTTGGCTACGGGACACACGCGGATCGCTGCTATCAAAGTCTGAGCCGAGAGCGGCCTATGCCCGTGAGCATCCGGTTACGGATCGAGCGTGCTGACCATCTGTGCCGTCGAGTCCAGCCCGGAGCGGATCGTCGGGGCCACCGTGGTGCCTGCCAGGTAGAAGCCCAGCAGGCCGCAGACGATTACGTGGGAGACCTTCAGGCGGCCGCTGCGTACGAAGATCACGATGAATACGAAGAGCAGCAGGCCCACCGAGATCGAGACGGACGTTGCGCCGTGCGGGCCCTCATTCGCCCATGCCATCTGCTCCGCTGCCGTGCCCATAGGCGCATTCTTCTTCAGGGCCCGGCACCCCGCACCCCGCATCCCGCAGGTGGGGGATGGGCGGCCGGCGGCCGGGAGCGCAGGATCCGTTCCGTCAGTGGATCCGTTCTCTCAGGCAGGGAGTCCAGCCATGCGCGCCATCCTCGTTTCCCGTTACGGCGGGCCCGAAGTGCTCCGTTCCGTCGACGACCAGCCGGTGCCCGAGCCGGGGCCCGGCCAGGTGGTCGTCGACGTTGCCGCGGCCGGGGTGAATTTTGTCGACGTCGTCCATCGGCGCGGGGTCTTTCCCGTGCCCACCCCCTTCGTGCCGGGCGTCGAGGCCGCCGGCACGGTGGCAGCGGTCGGGCCGGAGGTGGATGCCGCCCGGCTGGGCGGGCTCGGCGTCGGGGATCGCGTCGCCTGGGCCATGGCCGGCGGCATGACTTCCGCGCACGGGGCGTATGCCGAGCAGGCCGTCGTCTCCGCCGACCGGCTGGTGAAGGTGCCGGACGGCATCGTGCTCGAGACGGCCGCGGCCGTGCTGATGCAGGGCATGACGGCGCACTACCTCACCCATGACACGTATCCGGTCGGTCCAGGTGACACGGTGCTCGTGCACGCGGCCGGCGGCGGGCTCGGTCAGCTGCTCACGCAGTACGCCGTGGCCCGCGGCGCTCGCGTGGTCGCGACCGCCTCCACCGCCGCCAAGCGCGAGGCCGCGCTGGCCGCGGGGGCGGAGGCGGCCGTGGCCTACGAGGAGTTCCCGGAGGCGGTGCGGAAACTGACCGAAGGGGAGGGGGTGGCGGTGGTGTACGACGGCGTGGGCGCGACCACCTTCGACGGCAGCCTGGCGACTCTCAGGCGCCGTGGGCTGCTGGTGCTGCTCGGCGCGGCCGGCGGCCCGGTGCAGGCGCTCGACACCGGGCGGCTGCTGGTGGCGGGCTCGGCGTATCTGACCCGGCCGGGCATCATCGACTACATCGCCGAGCGTGCCGCCCTGACCGGCCGGGCCGACGATGTCTGGCGGCGCGTCGTGTCCGGGGCGCTGCGCGTGCAGGTGAGCCGTTACGCCCTCGCCGAGGCGCGGCAGGCGCACGAGGATCTCGAGGCGCGGCGGACGAGCGGCAAGCTGGTGCTGCTGCCGTGATGCGGACCGGGACTCGGACCGGGACCCGGGCCAGACCCCCGTCCGGGCCGCGGGAATGGGCCGATCGGCCGGGCGCGTTGGCACCGGCATGGCCCATGCCCCCGACCGGCGTACCGGATGGCGGCGCGACCTGCTGCTGGAGCAGGCCGCCGCGGCCCCGGACGCGTCGGCGCTGTTCGGCGCCGCCTCGGCGCGGCTGCGCCGGCTGCTGCCGTACGACGCGGCGATCTGGCGGGCCACCGACCCGGTCACCGGGCTGATGACCGCGCCGATCCGGGTGGAGAACCTGGACGAGGGCGGCTGCGCCGTCTACTGGACCACCGAGGCGCGCGTCGACCAGGTCATCCCGTTCCGCGCGCTGGCCGGCGCCGCGTCCCCGGTCGCGGCGCTCGGCCGGGCTACCGGCGGGCGGCCTGAGCACGCCCCGCTCTACGAGGCGTATCTGCGGCCGCGCGGCCTCGGCGACGAATTGCGCGCGGTGCTCAGGACGGGCGGGCGGCAGTGGGGAGCGGTCAGCCTCTTCCGGCGGCAGGACCGCCCGGCGTTCAGCGCCGCGGACACCGAGTTCGTCGCCGGCCTGTCGGCCCCGCTGGCCTCCCGACTGCGGGCGTACGCGCGGCCCCCGGACGTTCCCGCCGAGCAACCGGCGGACGGCACCGGGCTCCTGCTGTTCACCCCCGCCGGCCAGCTGGTCTCGGCCAACGACTCCGCCTGGCACCACCTCGCCGACCTGCCGCAGGTCGCGGTCAGCGGCGCCGCCGCGCACCCGGACCCGGCCGCTCGCGGGCTCCCCGTGTGGGTACGGACCCTGGCCGCCGCCGGCGAGGGCCGGGTCCGGGTGCGCGACGGCCGCGGGCGCTGGCTGGTCTGCCACGCCTCCCGGCTGGACGGCGATACGGGCTTCACCGCCGTCGTGGTCGAACCGGCGCCGCCGTCCGAGGTGGCGCTGCTGATCGCCGAGGCGTACGGCCTGTCCGCGCGGGAGCTGGAGATCACCCGGCTGGTCAGCGCGGGCGTGCCGACCGCGGAGATGGCCGGGCGGCTGGGGATCTCCCGGCACACGGTCCGCGACCACATCAAGGCGGTCTTCGCGAAGACCGGCGTCGCCAGCCGCGGCGAACTCGTCGCCACCCTCTTCCACGAGCACCTGGAACCGGCGCTCGAAGCCAGGACCGAACGGGTCCGTACCGACTGATCAAGTCCCGTCCGGACGGCCTGGCATGCTGTGCCGCATGACTGGCGATGAGGATCTGAAGACGGACCTGCACGGATATCTGCAGCGGGCGCGGGCGGCGATGCTCTGGAAGCTGGAGGGGCTGTCCGAGTACGACGTGCGGCGGCCGCTGACGCCCACCGGGACCAATCTGCTCGGGCTGGTCAAGCACCTGGCGGGGTGCGAGATCGGGTACTTCGGGGACACCTTCGGGCGGCCTTACGAGCCGCTGCCGGCCTGGCTCGAGGATCTGGACAACGCCGAGGACAACGTGGACATGTGGGCCACCCCGGAGGAGTCCCGGGAGGACATCACCGGGCTGTACCGCGGTGCCTGCGGCGCACGCCGACCGCACCATCGAGGCAACGCCGGCCGACGGGCTCGGGCGGGTCCCGCACTGGCCCGCCGACCGGGCCGAGGTCACGCTGCACCGGATCCTGGTGCACATGCTCGCCGAGACCCAGCGGCACGCCGGGCACGCCGACATCGTCCGCGAACTCGTCGACGGGGCCGCCGGGATGCAGCGGGACAACGACAATCTGCCGCCCGGGGACCGGGAGCGGTGGCAGGCGTATCGCGAGCGGGTGGAGGAGGCGGCCCGTAAGGCAGGGGAGGCCGGGGAGGCCGGGGAGGCCTGATCCTCAGCCCAGCAGCCGCTGCTCCTTCGCCACCGCCACCGCGCCCGCGCGGGTATCGACGCCGAGCTTGTCGTAGATGCGGCCCAGGTGGGTCTTCACCGTCGCCTCGCTGATGAAGAGGGCGCGGGCGATGTCGCGGTTGCCGAGGCCCTGGGCGAGCTGGGCGAGGATGTCGCGTTCGCGGTCGGTGAGGGTGGGCTGGGGGCTGCGCATGCGGGCCATGACGCGGCCCGCGACCGGCGGGGAGAGGGCGGTGCGGCCCTCGGCGGCGGCGTGGATGGCGGCGAAGAGCTCGTCGGGGCGTTCGGCCTTGAGCAGATAGCCGGTCGCGCCCGCCTCGATGGCGCGGGTGATGTCGGCGTCCGTGTCGTACGTCGTGAGGACCAGGACGTGGGTGTCCGGGCGCTCGGCCGTGATCCGGCGGGTGGCCTCGACGCCGTCGATGCCGGCGCCCAGCTGCAGGTCCATCAGCACGACGTCGGCGTTCAGCTTCGCGGCGAGCGCGACCGCCTCCTCGCCGGTGCCGGCCTCGCCGACCACGTCGACGTCCGGGGCGCTGTCCAGCAGCGCGAGCAGCCCGGCGCGGACGACGGCGTGGTCGTCGCAGAGGATGAGGCGGATGGGCTTCGCGGGATCGTTCACTGCTGCTCCGGCGGTTGGTGGGTGGACATCGGGTACTCCGGCCGCGGCGCGGTCAGCGGGATCGACACCGACAGCACCGTGCCCTGCCCCGGCGCCGACTCTACGGTGACGGTGCCGCCGAGCTGGCGCGCCCGGGCCCGGATGGCGGGCAGGCCGTGGCCGCGCTGCGGGCCCGACGGCGTACCGGCGGATTCGGGAGCGAAGCCGCGGCCGTCGTCGGCGATGTCGACGACCACCTGGTCGTCGAGGTGGGTGAGGGTGACCGCGGCGTTACGGGCCCCGGCGTGCTCGCGGACGTTCGCGAGCGCCCCCTGGGTGATGCGCAGCAGCGTCGCCTGCGCCCCTGCGGGCAGCCCGGCGCCGCCGCCGTCGGCGTGCACCTCGGCGTGGAAACGCACCGCCGTCGGCCCCGCCGCCGACTCCCGCTCGGCGAGCGCCTGCAGCGCCTCGCGCAGGCCGCCGCCCGCCGCCTCGGCCTCGGCGAGGCCCGCGGGGGCGAGGTCGTGCACGAAGCGGCGGGCCTCGGAGAGGCCGCGTTCGGTGAAGGCGCCGGCGGTACGGACGTGGGCGCGGGCCTTGGCCGGGTCCGTATCCCACATCCGGTCGGCGGCCTGCAGCAGCATGCGCTGGCTGGACAGGGACTGGGCGAGGGTGTCGTGGATCTCCATCGACAGCCGCTGGCGTTCGGCGAGGGTGCCCTCGCGGCGTTCGGTGGCGGCGAGTTCGCGGCGGGTGCGGATGAGGTCGTGGATGAGGTTGCGCTGGCGTTCCGCCTGCCGCTCCATGTGCACGAAGACGGCGGTGGCGAGGGCGGCGACGGCGGGCGGGGCGAGCAGCAGGTTCGGGTCGAAGCTCTTGGCGAGCTGCAGCTGCGCGCCGACGACGAAGGCGGTCAGCAGCGCGACGAGGACGAGCGCGGCGCGCATCGGCAGCGTGCGCAGGCCGGTGTAGAAGAGCGGCACCGCGCACCACGCGAAGCTCGGCGCCAGCAGGACGAGGACGACCCAGACGCCGACGACGAGGGCGAGCCAGAGCAGCCGGCGGGGGGTGGCCTTCGCCGGTCCGTTGCCACCCGGCCCGGACGGCTGGTCGCCGAGTGCGGGCCCGAGGGCGTAAAGGAGCGCCAGGGCGGCGGACAGCGCGATGATCCACGGGGTGCGCAGCTCGCCGGGATGCCGGATCAGGAAGCGGGCGAGGGCGCCGCCGAGCAGCAGGAAAAACGCGACGTGGATGACGGCCGCCAGCCACCGCACGCGCTCCGCATCGAGGGCGAAGGCGTCGGCGGGGTCGGTGCTGGGCCGCGGGGTTACGGGGCCCGGGCGGCTCGTGCTCACGGGATCCACTGTGGCTGCTGCGGGTGGCTGACAAGGGCGTACACACCCATGCTCGGCCATCCCGGCGCCGCCGGGGTCAGCCGATCGGATGACCCGCCGGTCGGCCGTCCCGCTCGCCGCTTGCAGCCGGTACGTCGACCGGTCGGCGGAGGTTCCCGGACCAGGATTGATCTCAGCGGAACGGCGCGGACCGGCCGCGCAAGACCTCCCCGATCAGCTACGGAGTCAGCAATGCGGAAGATCAAGAACATGAGCAAGCGCGCCCGCATCACCACCGGTGGTGCCGTGCTCGCCGCCGTCGCGGTGGGCACCGTCGGCGCCGTCTCCGCCTCCGCAGGCGCCCCGGCCGACACCGCGAAGGCCCCGGTGCAGGCGGCCGCCGCCGACAGCAACCTGACCACGTCCACCCACCTGAGCACCGCCGCCGCCACCAAGGCCGCGAACGCCGCGCTGGCGGAGGCGAAGAAGGAGAACCAGCGCGTCTCCGTCGCCGTGGTCGACCGCAACGGCAACACCATCGTCACCCTGCGCGGCGACGGTGCGGGCCCGCAGTCCTACGAGTCGGCCGAGAAGAAGGCGTACACCGCCGTCTCCTGGAACGCCCCGACCTCCGAGCTCACCAAGCGCCTCGAGCAGGCCCCGACGCTGAAGGACATCCCGGGCACCCTGTTCCTCGCGGGCGGCGCGCCGGTCAAGGCCGACGAGGCCCCGATCGCGGGCATCGGCGTCGCGGGCGCCCCGTCCGGCGACATCGACGAGAAGATCGCTCAGGCGGGCGTGGCGGCGGTCGCGGAGTAAATCCGCGGAACACCCGCAAGTGACCTGACTGCAGCCGCGCGCGGGCCGCGCGCGGCTGCCGTCTCACGCCCGCGTGAGCTCGCAGTTCTCCACCGTCCACTCCCGCGCCTGCTCGCTCAGGGTGAGGCCGAGCCCGGCGCGGTCCGGCACGCGCATGCGCCCGTCCGCGATCTCCATCCGCTCCTCGAACAGCGGCTCCAGCCACTCGAAGTGCTCCACCCACGTCGCCAGCGGGTACGCCGCCGCCAGGTGCAGGTGGAGCTCCATCGCGAAGTGCGGGGCCAGTTGCAGCCGCCGGTGCTCGGCGAGCGCGGCCACCTTCAGGAACTGGGTGATCCCGCCGACCCGCGGCGCGTCCGGCTGGATGATGTCGCAGGCGCCGCCCTCGATCAGCGCGACGTGCTCCGCCGCGCCCGCGAGCATCTCGCCGGTCGCGACCGGGGTGTCGAGCGCCGCGGCCAGCGCCGCGTGCCCCTCGGTGTCGTACGCGTCGAGGGGCTCCTCGATCCAGGTGAGGTTGAACGACTCCATCGCCCGGCCGACGCGCAGCGCCGTGGTGCGGTCCCACTGCTGGTTGGCGTCGACCATCAGCGGCACGTCGTCGCCGAGGTGGCTGCGGACGGCTTCGAGGCGCTTCAGGTCCGCCGCGGTGTCCGGCTGTCCGACCTTGATCTTGATGCCGCCGATGCCGCGCTCCAGCGACGCGGTGGCGTTGGCGCAGACCTCGTCGATGGGGGTGTGCAGGAAGCCGCCGGAGGTGTTGTAGCAGCGGACCGCATCACGGTGCGCGCCGAGCAGCTTGGCGAGCGGCAGTCCCGCGCGGCGGGCCTTGAGGTCCCACAGGGCGACGTCGATGGCGGCGATCGCCTGGGTGGCGAGCCCGGTGCGGCCGACCGAGGCGCCGGCCCAGACCAGCTTCGTCCACAGCCGCCCGATGTCGCTGGGGTCCTCGCCGAGCAGCTCGCCGGCGACCTCCTTCGCGTGCGCGTACTGGCCGCGCCCGCCCGCGCGCTTGGAATAGCTGAAGCCGAGCCCCTCGTGGCCCGCTTCGGTGGATATCTCGGCGAACAGCATGGCCACTTCGGTCATCGGCCGCTGCCGGCCGGTGAGCACCTTGGCGTCGCTGATGGGGTTGGCGAGCGGAAGCGTGACTGAGGAGAGGCGGATACGGCGGATGCGGTCGGGCACTGGGGCTCCACAGGTTACATACATGAACGCTGGTTGAGTATCTGAATACCCAGGCAATCACGGCCTTATAGCCCGGGGCAAGAGGTCAGCTCGCCGCCGCCCCCAGCACCAGCACCTGGATGGCCAGCACCGCCGCCCCCCGGGCCCAGTCGTGGAAGTCGGAGACCTTGGTCTCCAGATTCACGGGATCGGCGCGCGGATGCCGGTGCGCCCGCAGCGCCCGCTCGATCGCCGGGCCCGCCACGTCCACCAGGCCGACGCCCTCGCCGGCCAGCAGGATCTTCTGCGGCATCGCGAAGTTGGCGATGTGCGCCACCAGGGTGCCCAGCGCCCGCCCCGCCTCGTCGATCACCCGCGCCGCCGGCTGGTCCCCGGCCGCGGCGCGCGCCAGGATTTCTTCGTATGTCGTCTCGCGCCCCGTGGCCGCCTGTACCTGGTAGCGGATCCCGGGGATGGACAGCAGTGCGATCGCGCTGCCGCGCTCGCCGTCCGGGGTCAGCGGGCCGTTGGGGTCCAGGATCCACCACTTGCCGGCGCCCAGGCCGTGGTCGGCGCCGCGCACCATGCGGCCGCCGTAGACCAGCCCGTAACCGATGCCCGCCCCGATGGTCAGCACCGCGAAGCGCTCGAGGCCGCGGCCGGCGCCGAACCAGGACTCGGCCTCGACCAGCGCCGCCACGTCGTTCTCCACGACGACGGGCAGCCCGATGCGCTCCTCGACCATCGCCGCGAAGTGCACCTCCTTCCAGCCGAGGAAGGCCGACTCCACCACCACCGAGCGCTCCTCCGCCCGGCCGCCCACGCCGATGCCGATCCCCGCCAGCCGCGGGAAGCGGGCGGCGAACTCCGCCGTCATCTCCCGTAGCAGATCGGCCACTTCGCCGGGATCGTGGGTGGTCAGCGGGCGCTCCTGGCTGGCCACGATCTCGCTGCGGAGCGTGGTCACCACCCCGTAGACCGTGTCTCCGGTGATCTTGAAGCCGGCGAAGCTGCGGGAGTCGGCGACGATGTCCAGGGGCTGCGACGGGCGCCCCTGGCGCACGCCGGCGAGCGGCGCGCCCCCGGTGGCCGTCTCCTCCGCCGCCTCCACCAGCAGCCCCGACTCGATCAGCGGCTTGGTCAGCCGGGTCAGGCTGCCGGCCGACAGGCCCAGCCGGCGGGCGAGTTCGGCGCGCGGCAGCGGGCCGTGCTTGAGGATCTCGATCGCCACCGAGCGCTCACCCGCGCTCAGCGGCAGCCAGCTGGCGGGACGCGGAGTCATGGCAGTCATGGATACCAGGCCCTCCCCAACTTTCTTTTGATGCAGAATCAATGCTCAGGCTATACGTCTGGCCACCGGGTCAACAGAGGTCTGTTGCGCGGGTATTGACGGCCAGATACTTCTGCATCAAAAGTAAGTGACATCCCGAGCGCGTCCCCCCGACGAGGGAGTCACGAGATGGCCGTCGCCGCAAGCGCCGCCAGCAGCCCGCCGACCCGCCCGCGCGGTGACGGACCGCTCGCCGCGCTCTTCATCGCCCCGGCCCTGCTCGGCTTCCTGGTCTTCCTGCTCTGGCCCACGCTGCGCGGCATCTGGCTCAGCTTCACCCGCTTCAACCTGCTGACCCCGGCCGAGCCGGTCGGCCTCGACAACTACGAGCGGATGCTCAACGACCCCATCTTCTGGGAGTCGATGAAGGCCACCGTGAGCTATGTGGTCATCAACATCGGCGTGCAGACGGTCGCCGCCCTCGGCATCGCCGTGCTGCTGCAGCGGCTGACCCGGTCCGCGCTGCTGCGCTCCGTCGTGCTGACGCCGTACCTCGTCTCCAACGTCGTGGCCGGCATCGTCTTCCTCTGGATCCTGGACACCCAAATGGGGATCGGCAACGAGATCGTGGTCGCCCTCGGAGTCGACCGCATCCCCTTCCTCACCGACGAGACGTGGGCGATCCCGGTCATCGCGCTGATCAACGTCTGGCGGCACGTCGGCTACACCGCGCTGCTGCTCTTCGCCGGGCTGCAGGCGATCCCGAACATCATGTACGAGGCGGCCAGGGTCGACGGGGCCGGCGAGTGGCGGATGTTCTGGCGGGTGACGCTGCCGCTGCTGCGGCCCGTACTGGCGGTCGTGCTGATCATGACGATGATCGGGTCCTTCCAGGTCTTCGACACCGTCGCGGTCACGACCATGGGCGGCCCGGCGAACGCCACCAACGTCCTGCAGTTCTACATCTACGGAACGGCCTTCGGACGCTTCCAGTTCGGCTACGCGTCGGCGATGTCCGTCGCGCTGCTCGTGGTGCTCAGCGCGATCACCGTCCTCCAGTACCGGCTCACCCGGGCCGGCCACTCCGACCTCGGCTGACGGGCAAGGAGCCGCTCCCATGACCAGGACCACCTCACCGGGCCGGATCGCCGCCTGGGCCGCGATGGGCGCCATCGTGATCGTCACCCTGCTGCCGTTCTACTGGATCCTGCGCACCGCGCTCTCCGGCAACACCGCCCTCGTCGAGAACCCGTCCTCGCCGCTGCCCACCGGGTTCACCCTCGGCGGCTTCGAGCGGGCGCTGGGGATGCAGAGCACCGAGGAGGCCATCGCGCAGGGCGGCGCCGGCGCCTCCCTGGACTTCTGGCGCTATCTGCTCAACTCCACCATCACCTCCACCCTGATCACCGTCTGCCAGATCCTCTTCTCCGCCATGGCCGCGTACGCGTTCGCCCGGCTGCGGTGGCGCGGCCGGGACACGGTGTTCGGGCTGTTCCTGGCCGGGCTGATGGTGCCGACGATCTTCACGCTGCTGCCGAACTTCGTGCTCATCAAGGAGCTCGGCCTCATCGACTCGCTGCTCGGCATCTCGCTGCCGACGATGTTCATGACCCCGTTCGCGGTCTTCTTCCTGCGCCAGTTCTTCCTGAACCTGCCGCGGGAGGTCGAGGAGGCCGCCCTCCTCGACGGCGCCGGGAAGGTACGGATCTTCTTCCGGGTGCTGCTGCCGATGGCCGCCACCCCGGTCCTCACCCTCTCCGTGCTGACGTACATCACCGCCTGGAACGACTACTTCTGGCCGCTGATGGTGTCGTACAGCGACAGCTCCCGGGTGCTCACCGTCGCGCTCGCGGTCTTCCGCGCGCAGACCCCGCAGGCCGGCACCGACTGGTCCGGGCTGATGGCGGCCACCCTCATCGCCGCGCTGCCGATGCTCGTGCTCTTCCTCGTCTGCGCGCGGCGCATCGTCAACTCCATCGCCTTCACCGGAATCAAGTAGGGAGGGGCCGCCATGAAACGACCCGGTATCCGCAGCCGCCTGTGCGGCCTGCTCGCGCTGACCCTCACGGCCCTCGCCGGCTGCGGTACGGGCGGCGATTCGGCCGCGAGCGCGCGCACCGTCACGTACTGGCTCTGGGACGCCAATCAGATGCCCGCCTACGCGGCCTGCGCCAAGGACTTCGAGAAGGCGAATCCGGGCCTCGACGTGCAGATCTCCCAGATGGGCTGGGACGACTACTGGACCAAGCTCACCGCGAGCTTCATCGCCGGCACCCAGCCCGACGTCTTCACCAACCATGTGCAGAAGTTCCCGCAGTTCGCCGACCTGGAGGTGCTCGCCCCGCTCGACGAGCTCGCCGCCACCAAGGGGATACGGGACGACGCCTACCAGCCAGGCCTCGCCGGCATCTGGAAGGGCCCGGACGGGCACCGCTACGGGGCGCCCAAGGACTGGGACACCGTCGCCCTGTTCTTCAACCAGAAGATGGTGCGCGAGGCCGGACTCACCGCGAAGGATCTCGACGGCCTCAGCTGGAATCCGAAGGACGGCGGCAGCTTCGAGAAGGCGATCGCCCGCCTCACCGTGGACGCCAAGGGCCGCCGCGGCGACGAGAAGGGCTTCGACAAGAACAACGTCAAGGTCTACGGCCTCGCCACGAACGGCGCGGGCGACGCCGACGGCCAGACCACCTGGTCCCCGTTCACCGGCTCCGCCGGCTGGCACTACACCGGCAACAAGCCCTGGGGCAGCCGCTATCACTACGACTCCGGCACCTTCCAGTCCGTCATCGAGTGGTATTTCGGCCTGGCGGAGAAGGGCTATCTGCCCCCGTTCACCGTGTATTCGGAATCCAACGGCCCCGAGACCCAGCTCGGCTCCGGAAAGGCGGCGACCGCCCTGCACGGCTCCTGGATGGCGCAGACCATCTACGGCTTCAAGGACGTGCAGGTCGGCACCGTACGCACCCCGGAAGGCCCCACCGGCAAGCGCGCCACCATGATGAACGGCCTCGCCGACTCCATCACCAAGAACGCCCGCAACAAGGCGGGCGCCGCGAAGTGGGTCGCCTATCTCGCCTCCGCCGAGTGCCAGCGCACCGTCGGCCGCTACGGCATCGTCTTCCCGGCCACGCCGAGCGGCACCGAGGCGGCGGTGGCCGCGTACGAGAAGGACGGCATCGACACCTCGGCCTTCACCCGGCCGGTCGCCGACAAGACCACCTTCTCCTTCCCCATCACCAGCTATGCCGCCGACGTCTACGCGCTGATGCGGCCCGCCATGCAGGACATCTACACCAACGGGGCGCCCGTCAGCGGCCTCGACGAGACCAACAGCCAGATCAACTTCCTGCTCTCGCAGTAGCTCAAGACCCGCCAAGTGAAAGGCACCTGTAGTGACGTTCTCCATCGGCATCGTGGGCGCCGGCCAGTTCGCCGGCCAGTTCGCCAAGCTGTTCCGCGCCCACCCCGGCGTCCGCGCCGTCCACGCCACCGACCTGCTGCCCGAGCGCGCCGACCAGCTGGTCGCCGCCGAGCGGCTCGCCGGGTCCTTCCCGTCGTACGAGGCCATGCTGGCCGCCGCGGACATCGACGCGGTCGGGATCTTCACCCAGCGCTGGACCCACGGCCCGCTGGTGGTGCAGGCGCTGCGGGCCGGCAAGCACGTGTATTCGGCGGTGCCCATGGCGATCACCCAGGAGGAGATCGCGGAGATCATCGACGTGGTACGGGAGACCGGGCTCACCTACATGATGGGCGAGACCAGCCACTACAACCCGGCCACCGTCCACGCCCGCAACCAGATCGCCGAGGGCGCCTTCGGCCGGCTCTTCTACGCCGAGGGCGACTACGTCCACGACATGGACCTCGGCTTCTACGACGCGTACCGCTACAGCGGCGGGGACAACTGGAAGGCCACCGCCAGCTATCCGCCGCTGCTCTACCCCACCCACTCGGTGGGCGGCGTGCTCGGCGCCTGGCAGACGCACGCGGTCAGCGTCTCCGCGATCGGAGTGCCCGACGACCGCGGGGACGGGGTCTTCGACGCCGAGGTCAGCCAGTTCGGCAACGACCACTCCAACGCCACCGCGCTGTTCGAGGTCGCGGGCGGCGGCTCGTTCCGTACGAATGAATTCCGCCGGGTCGGCTATCCCTCGCACATCCGTGAGTCGCGGTTCCGGTTCTTCGGGACCGAGGCCTCGATGGAGCAGCTCGCCACGGTGAGCTTCTGGCAGGACAAGAAGGGGGCCACGGACATCAGCGAGCTGCTGCAGCCGAAGCCGACGCTCTCCCCGGACGACCCGTCCCTCGAGCACATCTCCCCCGCGCTGCGCGACGCCTTCACCTCCGGCTCGGCGCCGGTGCACGACCGCTCGCAGCTGCCCGCCGAGTTCCAGCACCTGCCGAACGGCCACGAAGGCAGCCACCACTTCCTGGTGGACGACTTCGTGACGGCGGTCAACGCGGGTACGCAGCCCTCGGTGAACGCCTGGGTGGCGGCGCGCTACACGCTGCCGGGGATCGTCGCGCACGAGTCCGCCAAGCGGGGCGGCGAGCGGCTGGCGATTCCGGACTTCGGGGAGCCGGGCTGACGGCGGGCGGGTCAGCGCAGGCCGTGGCGGCGTGCCGTGAGGCGCAGCACGGTCTCCCGGGGGACCAGCCGACGGAGCGCGAAGACCACCGGGGCGTTGCTGCCGACCGCGTACAGCGGCTTCGGACGGCGGGCCTCGATGGCGCGCAGCACGGTCGCCGCCACCTGCTCCGCGGTGATGCCGCTCGCCTCGTTCGCGTTGAGGGCGGCGAGCATCGTGTCGTATTCATCCCGGAAAGGTGAATCGTCCGCTACGTACTGAGTGCGCCGCTCGCTGATGCCCGTCGCGATCGAGCCCGGCTCGACGGTCGTGATCCCGACGCCGTATCCGGACACCTCGCGGCGGGCGGCGAGCGCGAAGCCCTTGATCGCGGCTTTTGAGGCGGTATAGGAGGACCGGTACGCGAGCGGGAAGCTCGCCAGCATCGAGCCGACCATGACCACCCGGCCGTAGCGGCGCTCGCGCATGCCCGGCAGCAGCAGCTGGGTGAGGTGGACGGCGCCGAAGACATTGGTCTGGAAGAGCCGCCGCACCGCGTCGGGCGGCAGCTCCTCCAGGGGGCCGCTCTGACTCTCGCCCGCGTTGTTGACCAGGATGTCCACCGCTCCGGCGGCCGCGGCGCAGGCCTCGATGCTCGCGTCGTCGGTGAGGTCGAGCGGGAGATACGTCACGCCCGGCACCGGCTCGGCGATCTTCTCGGGGTCGCGGCTGGTGCCGTACACCGTGTCGCCCTGCCGTACGAGCGCGGCGGCGACCGCGGCGCCGATGCCGGAAGAGGCGCCGGTGACGAGCGCGGTCCTGGGCATGTGGTTACCTCCTGGTAGGTGGCCGCAGCCTAACCGCGGGGCGGGCAGAAGCCGAGGGGTCCGGCGATCAGTCCGGCTCGTAGCCGAATGTCCAGTTTGAGAAATTCGGGACCTAAGTCGTGACAAGGGTCACGCCGTTGAGGTCTCGGGGTGGCCCGCTCCGGTCATTTTCCCGGCGCCGTGCGGGAGTTGAGTGCGAACGACGTACGGGCCGAAGGTCATTCCCGTAGGGATTTACCCCGACCGAATTGTTTCTTTGAATTCGAGGCTTGTTTCCGCCGGGGGTGTCTGCCTAGTGTCGGCGACCAGCCGGACGGACCGCCTAATCCTGCCGCCGTCCGGTACCCGACCACAGACGCTTTCGGCAGGAGCGGGGGAACCAGGTAAGTCGCCGGTCCGGATTCGTTTCCGGAACGGCTTGGGGTGAAGCCGCCGAACATGGCGGCCGGGCAGCTCCAGCCCGAACCCGACAGCTCACCTCGCAGGCGCCGGAGAGGAATTCGTCATGCCTGCAAAGGGTAAGCACCGCCGTCCCAAGAAGAGTCCGATCAGCCGCGGCATGGCCGTCGCGGGCACCAGCGGGGCCGCCCTGGCCCTGCCGCTGGTCGGCGCCACCGTCGCGAGCGCCGCTGGTCAGTCCGCCCCCGCCGCCACCTCCGCGCACACCGCGGCGCACGTCGCCGAGGCCGCCAAGACCGCCGCGCCGCAGGCCGGCACCGCCACCACCTATTCCGTGGTCAAGGGCGACTCCCTTTCCACCATCGCCCACGAGCACGATGTGGACGGCGGCTGGAAGGCGCTCTACCAGGACAACAAGAAGGCCGTCGGCGACAACCCGCGGGTTATCCGCCCGGGCCAGAAGCTGTCCGTGGACGGCGACCAGAAGCCCGCCAAGTCCGAGGCCAAGAAGGCGTCCACGGAGGAGAAGTCCGCCAAGCCCACCGAGGCAAAGCAGGCGAGCTACCCGGACAACCTCGACGGCTGGATCAACGAGGCCCTCTCCATCATGAAGGAGAAGGGAATCCCGGGCAGCTACGACGGAATTCACCGCAACATCATGCGTGAGTCCGGCGGCGACCCGAACGCCCAGAACGGCTGGGACATCAACGCCCAGAACGGCACCCCGTCCAAGGGTCTGCTCCAGGTGATCCAGCCGACCTTCGACTCGTACCACGTCGAAGGCACCTCGACGAGCCTCACCGACCCGGTGGCGAACATCGTGGCCGCGTGCAACTACGCGGCCGACCGGTACGGCTCGATCGACAACGTGAACGGCCCGTACTGAGCCCGTACTGAGGGATAGAGAGCCGTAAGGAGGGGGCGGTCGCTGCTCGGGGGCGACCGCCCCCTCCTTGCTGTCTGCGCGGCGCTATTTGCGCAGCCAGAAGCTCGTCCGCTCCAGCCACAGCGCCAGCAGCTCCGTATCCCCGTGCGTCTCCAGCTCCGGGATCGCGCGGCGCCCATAGAGCAGCAGCTGCAGGTCGGCGAGCGGGGCGCGGACCGCCACCGCCGCCTTCTTGTGCGCCCGTTGCCAGTACGGCAGTTCGCCGGTGAGGTCGACATGCCACTCGGCGGGCTCCGGGCCGCCGTCGGCGGCGTCCGTGGCGTGCAGATGTAGGGTGCGGCCCGGGCCGAGGAGCGGCGGCGCGTCCTGCGGGGCCGCCTCCAGAACGCGGGGGAGGGCGGCGAAGCCCATCCACTCGTCCACGGCGTCCTGCGCCATCGGCGGGTTGGCGGTGAACGGGGTCCCGGTGGAGAGCACGGCGTCCGCGGCGTGCACGGTCGTCTCGTGGGTCATGCGGCGGGCCCAGAAATGTGCGGTGCCGCCGGGGGCCACGGTCCATAGCGGGGCGTCGGGGCCGGCCTCCCGCAGCGCGTCGGTGAGCAGGCCCGCGCCCTCGGCGACCCAGCGGCCCAGGGCGGCCGGGTCGGCCGCGTCGCCGGGAGCGGAGACGTCGTACGTGGCGTCGTGGGGTACGGGTCCGGTGGCCCGGGTCCGTACCACCTCCGCCGCCCAGCGATGGGTGCCGCCCACGTGCCGGGCGAGCTCGACGAGGGTCCAGCCGGGGCAGGACGGGACGTCGGTGGCGGCGGGATCACCGGCCTTGAGCGCGGCACGCAATTCGTCGGAGCGGGAGCGGATTTCGGTGCAGTACGCCTCATAGCTCACGTCAGTCACCGGACCACCGTAACCCGGTCGCTAGCGTGCGCAGCGGAACCCGATGTTGCCCCCTGAGCTGTCCGGCTCATTGCTGCTGCGGGCCGCGACCCGGTAGCGGTTGCAGTACGAGCGGTGGCACATGTACGAGCCGCCCCGCATCACCCGGGACGTCCCGGACGGCGGCCCGTCGGGGTTCTTCCGCCGCGCGTCGGGGCGCGTGTGCCAGTCGGCGCTGAACCAGTCCGCGCACCACTCCCACACGTTCCCCGAGACGTTGTACAGCCCGAAGCCGTTCGGCTCGTACGCGTCCACCGGCGCCGTGCCGAGGTAGCCGTCCTCGCCGGTGTTCTTGGACGGGAAGCTGCCCTGCCAGATGTTGCAGCGGTGCTCGCCGTCCGGCGTCAGCTCGTCGCCCCACGGGTAGCGGGCGCCGGCCAGGCCGCCGCGGGCCGCGTACTCCCACTCGGCCTCGGTCGGCAGCCGCAGCCCGGCCCAGTGCGCGTACGCCTCCGCGTCGGACCAGGACACGTGCACCACGGGATGGTCCGCGCGGTCGTCGAGCGACGACCCGGGCCCCTCGGGATGCCGCCAGTCGGCGCCCGGGACGCCGCACCACCACGGGGTCTGCTCGGGGCGGCGGGAGCTGCGGCGCAGCTCGGCGGGGAGGAAGCGGGCGAAGACGTAGCTCCAGCCGAAGCGCTCGGCCTCGGTGACGTAGCCGGTGCGGTCGGCGAAGTCGGCGAAGCGGGCGTTGGTGACGGCGTACGTGTCGATCTCGAACGGCGCGAGGTGCACCTCGCGCACCGGCCCCTCGCCGTCGGCGGGGAAGCCCTCGGCGTCCTCCGTGCCCATGAGGAAGCTGCCGCCGCGGAGGGAGGTGAGGGCGGCGGTGTGCTGAGACGGGCCCAGGGGCTCGGGCGGCGCCTGGACCACCCGCGCGGCGCCGGGTGCCGCGAGGGTCACCGGTTCAGGGCCTGCGCCCGTACGTCCAGGGGTGCAGCATGCGCGACCGTGCTCACTCATGGCTCGACGCTATGTCGTGCCGTGATGGACGTCCAGGCCGGTTTTGCGCGGTATGGCAGGACTTAGGCGCTTCCGCCCAACACCCGCTCCGCCACGTCGAACCCCGGCTCCCGCACCACGTACCGCGTGATCCCCCACCGGTTCCGGTCGCGCTCGATCTTCGCCCGGATCTCCGCCTCCGTCCCGATCCAGGCGTACGGCGACGCCAGCAGCACCTCCGCCGTGCAGTCCAGCCGCTCGGCGATCCCCGCCGCCGCGGCCGCGGCGTCGTCCGTCAGCTCCACGAAGTGCACCAGCGCCTCCAGCCCGGGCGGCGCCTCGCGGTCGGCCGCCGCCGCGCCCGCGGCGACCAGCTCCAGCTGCCGGTCCACGTCGGTCTCCGCGATGCGGGTGCGGTGCTTGTGGCCGTCCGGGAGGGTGCGGCCGAGGCCGCTGAGCGCGACCACGTCGGCGTGCTCGCCGGCCCAGCGCAGCAGCGTCGAGTTGCCGCCGCCGAAGACGAACGGCACCTGCTCCTGCACCGGCCGCGGCCCGTCGAGCCGCGCCCCGCGGGCGTGCACCTCGGGCCCTTCGAGGGTGATCTCGCCGCCGGCCAGCAGCGTCCGGGTGGCCTCCGCCACCGCGAGGAACCGCCGTACCCGGCCCGCCACATCAGGCCGGCTCGAGCCGAGCATCTCCCACTCCGCAGGGGTGTGCCCGGCGCCGAGCGCCAGCCGGGCCCGGCCGCCGGAGACGAGGTCGAGGGTGGCGACGTCGCCCGCCAGCAGCAGCGGTTCGCGGATCCCGGCGTGCGATACGTACGCGCCGAGCCCGAGCCGCGAGGTGACCGCCGCGGCGGCGGCCAGCGCCACGTACGGCGACGCGACCGCGCCCGGATGATCGGCGGCGAGCAGCGCGTCGAAGCCCGCGTCCTCGGCGCGGCGGGCGAGCGCGGACCAGGAGGCGGCGTCCTTGGGCTGGGCCTGGAGGGAGATGGTCGGTGCCATGCTTCGGAGACTAGCCAGCGGAAGGTGGCAGGTCACCCTGCTTGTGCCGATGGCAGACCGAACGTGGCACGCGGGTCTGCTGATGCTCCGCCGGGGGCCCTCCGGTGGTACGCATCACAGCCCACGGCCCGGCGGCGGTGGGATCATCTGCGGGTGACAGCCCAGCCAGACCGAGCCGAATCCACCGCTCTCACCCCTGCCCCCTTCGACGTGGTCGCCGAGGCCGACGGCGCGCACGGCGCCCGCATCCGGCTGCGCGGGCCGGCGGCCGACGACCGGACCGCCCCGATGGTCCTGGTCTCGCCCGCGATGGGCACCCCGGCCCGCTTTTACGCCCCGCTCGCCGCCGAGTTGTCGCGCAGCGGCCTCGTGCCGCTGCTCTTCGACCAGCGCGGCCAGGGCGAACGCGCCGACGGCGCGGGCCGCTTCGGCTACGCCGAGCTGCTCGCCGACCTCGACGCGGCGGTGACCGCGGCCCGTACCGCCTTCCCGGACGCCCCGCTCGCCGTCCTCGGACACAGCCTGGGCGGCCAACTCGCCCTGCTCCAGGCCGCGCAGGGCGCGCACCGCGGGACGGCGGCGCCGGACGCGGTGGCGGTCGTCGCGGCGGGTTCGGTCTGGTACCGCAGTTTCGGCGCCGTCCGCGGCCTCGGTGTGCTGGCCGGGAGCCAGAGCGCGGCGGCGCTGGCGACGGTGCTGGGCCGGTGGCCGGGCGACCTGTTCGGCTTCGGCGGGCGGCAGCCCGCGCGGGTGATGCGGGACTGGGCGCGGCAGTCGCGCACGGGCAGGTACCGGCTGCCCGAGGCGGCGGCCGGCTCTGCCGCGGTGGACTACGACGCGCTGATGGCGCGTCTCGACCTGCCGGTCCTGGCGGTGGGGGTGGCCGGCGACCGCCTCGCCCCGCCCGGGGCCGTACGCCATCTGTGCGGCAAGGTCCCGAAGGCGGACCTGGAGAAGTGGAGTTACACCGCGTCGAAGGCGGGCGGCAGCCGGCTGGACCACTTCCGCTGGGTCCGGCACGGCGAGGGCCTCGCGGCGTATGTGGCGGACTGGCTCGGCCGCACGGGGCGGCCGGTGGGGGAGAGCGCCTGAGCGGGACTTGTATGCGTTACGGGCCGCGCCCTCACTCGCTCTCGACCGCGGCTTCCATGTCCGCGACCGGCCGGAACGCCTGCATCAGCCCTGCCGCCCGCAGGATCCGCAGCGTCAGCGGGTGATCGCAGATCAGCCGCACCCGCCCGCCGCGCTCCTCGGCGCGGGTGCGGGCCCGGCACAGCAGCCGCAGCCCCGAGCAGTCGAGAAAGGTGACCTGCCGCAGGTCGATGACGATCTGCGGGCCGTGCCCGCCGGTCGCGAAGTCGATGTGCGGCTGCAGCCGGGGCAGCGCGGCGAGATCTATCTCGCCGCGCAACTCCAGCACGGTGAACTCGCGGAGCGCATACGTCCGCAATAACTCCGTGGATTCCGGTGCCGGTCTGCTGGTGCCGCTCTGCCGGCCGGGGGCGCCTGCGTGCATGACCTCTCGCGCCCCCCTCGCGGCGTGAAGAATGGTCCGATGGCCGCCATGGTCCGGGGCGGCGCCGCGATCACCGTAGTCCGCAATCCCCAACCCTTGACAAGACAGAAGTGGACACCATCCCCCCAGTCTCACCCGATGGTGTGAACGTCCGCTTGATTGCTTGACATTGATCGGCTGTGGTGCGGTTGGTGACCTGGTGTCGGAAGTCTAGTGGAGTGACGTATCCCGCGCGGCCAGCCGCCAGGATGCGAAGTCCACGGTGAGCCCGGCGCGGGTGGGGGCGCAGCAGTACGGCCCGGCCTGCGCGTCGGCGCCGGGATCCAGCGGAGCCAGCCGCACCAGCCGCCACGCCTCGCCCTCGGCCTTGGCGCGGATGACGACACCGTCCTCGAACTGCGAGGCCCGCACGGTGACTTCACGCCCGGCCCATTCCGGTACGGGCGCACTCGACCAGTCCGAGCCGCCGTCGGTCACCACCGCCCCGACCCCGAGCACGCCGTCGGCGAACTCGAGCCCGGCTTTGACCCACCGCTCGCCGTCGATGCGAATGAAGAGGCCCGCCTGGTCGAACTCCTCGTCGAAGCCCGCCTTGACGGTGACCTCGACCGCATCCTGATCGCGATCCCAGGGGGCCAGCAGGGCGTGCTCGTTGTCGTGGACGAAGCCGTAACCGGTGCGCAGCCACGCGTCGCTGCCCTCGACCGCCGTCACCAGCAGCCGCCCGTCCGCTTCGCGGGCCGCGGCCGGGGGAGTGGTCCAGGTCCCGGACTTCCAGGGCACGTTGGTCGTCATGGGGGTGCAGCCTAGCCCGGCAGGATTCGCCGGACAGGCCCTAGTCCCCGGCGTGCCGGGCCAGGCCGCTGACCAGCAGGTCGAGGCCGAATTCGAAGCGTTCGTCGCCGACGTCGCGGGTGAGTTCGGAGGCCAGGGCGCGGGTGTTGGGGAAGTCCGGTTCCGGGAGGGAGGCGAAGTAGTCGCGGACCTTGCCCGTGTATTCCGTGCGGAGTTTTGAGCGTTCCGGCTCCGCTACGTGTCCCATCCGCTGGTCGCGCGCGGCGTCTTCGACGACCGTCGCCACCACGTACAGCGCCAGGGTGTCCACCGCGTACGCGATCGCCTGCGGGGGCAGGCCGCCGGCCCGTAGCACGGCGAGCATCGTCTCGGTGTTGATCAGGGAGTTGGCGCCGAGGGGGACCTGGTCCGCGGCGCGGGCGAGGTCGCGGTGGGCGGCGAGCTGCGCGCGGGCCGCGCGGAGGACTTCCTTGATCTGGTCCTGCCAGCGGTCCGGGTCCGGCTCCGGGCGGGGGATGCCCTCCTGGGCGCGGTCGAGGAGGAGCTGCAGGAGCTCCTCTTTGTTGCGCACGTGGGCGTAGAGCGACGCCGGGCCGGTGTCCAGGGCCTGCGCCACGCGCCGCATGGACAGGGCGTCGATGCCCTCCGCGTCCACGATCCGCATCGCGGCGTCCAGGATCGCCGACTGATTGAGCGTGCGGCGGGGCGGCCCGGACTTCTTGTTCGGCTGGCGCCAGGGGGGCGGGGGGACCGTCGTCATGCGAACACCGTACTTGACTGGAACGCTGTTCGTGAGTAGAACAGTGTTCGCGACAACACGAACGCTGTTCCACTTCCTCTCGACAGGAGCTCGACCCTCATGACCGCCACCGACGCCGCCCCCGGCGCACCTCCCGCGCCCACAGCCGCCCGACCTGCGGATTCCCGCGCTCACCGGCTGCGCTGGTACGGCCTCGCCGTGATCCTCGCCGTCGAGATCATGGACCTCCTCGACGCGATGATCGTCGGCATCGCCGCCCCGTCCATCCGCGCCGACCTCGGCGGAGGCGCCACCCAGATCCAGTGGACGACCGCCGCCTACACCCTCGCCTTCGCGATCCTGATGATCACCGGCGCCCGGCTCGGTGACCTCGTCGGCCGCCGCCGGATGTTCCTCGTCGGGACGCTGGGGTTCACCCTCTGCTCCGCGCTGTGCGCCGCCGCGATGAATCCCGAGATGCTCATCGCCGCCCGCGTCGCGCAGGGCGCCTTTGCCGCGCTCGTCGTGCCGCAGGGCTTCGGGCTGATCAAGGAGATGTTCCCGCCCAAGGAGATGGGCGGCGCCTTCGCCGTCTTCGGCCCGGTCATGGGCCTGTCCGCGGTCGGTGGCCCGGTGCTCGGCGGCTGGCTGACCGGTGCCGACATCTTCGGCCTCGGCTGGCGCTCGATCTTCCTGATCAACGTCCCGCTCGGCCTCTTCGCCCTGTTCGCCGCAGGCCGCACCCTCCCGCAGGGCCGTACGAGCACCACCACCCGCCTCGACCTGCGCGGCTCCGCGCTCGTCGGCCTCGGCGTGCTGCTGCTGATCTTCCCGCTGGTGCAGGGCCACGAGCTGGGCTGGCCCGCCTGGACCTACGCGTCGATGGCCGCCGCCGTCCCCGTCCTGGCCGGCTTCGCCTGGTACCAGCGCCGGCTCCGCGCCCGCGGCGGCGACCCGCTCGTGGAGCCCAGTCTGTTCCGTAACCGCGCCTTCGTCTCGGCGCTCGGCGTCGGCACGCTGATCTTCGCGGGGATGGCGGGGCTGATGCTGATCTTCACGCTGTACCTCCAGATGGGCCTCGGCTTCTCGCCCATGCACGCGGGCACGACGGTGATCCCCTGGGCGCTGGGCATGTCGGTCGCGGCGGCCGCGTCCGGGATCAAGCTGGGGGAGAAGTACGGGCGTTACGGCCTCCAGGTCGGGCTCGTGATCGCGGCCGTCGGCATCGGTTGGCTGGCGCTGACCGTGCACGGGGCGGGGGCGTCGGTGTCGTCCTGGCAGCTGGCCCCGGTGCTGCTGGTCACCGGCCTCGGGCTCGGCCTGGGGATGGGCCCGTTCTTCGACATCGCGCTTGCGGGCGTGACGGACGAGGAGACCGGCTCGGCGTCCGGCGTCATGAACGCCAATCAGCAGCTCGGCGCCTCCGTCGGCGTCGCCGTCCTGGGTACGGTCTTCTTCTCGGCGGCGTCGGGCGATGACTTCACGGGCGCGGCCCAGTGGACGATGGGGATCGCGGCGACGGCGCTGGTGCTGGCGTCGGCGACGGCCTTCCTACTGCCGCGCAAGGCGCGTGCGGAGGGCGGGCATTGAGGGCGGGCATTGAGCACGGGCCGGTACCCGCCGTACGGCCGCCCGTTCACCGGCCAGGCCTACCCCACTTCGACGACCAGCCCGCTCTCCGCGACGGCCACGTCGCCCCCGTATGACACCCGCGCCGCCGCGATCGCGGCGGCGCGGTCCGTGCCGGGCATCAGGTGCGTCAGCAGCAGCCGGGCCGCACCGGCCCGCTCCGCGTCCGCGCCGGCCTGCCGCGCGGTGGACAGGTGCTCGGCCATGTCGGCCGGCACCTTGTCCGGGTACGACGCCTCCGCCACGAACACATCCGCGCCCCGCGCCAGCGCCGCGATAGCCGAGGACGGGCCGGTGTCGCCCGTATACGCCAGCACGCGCCCGCCTGCCGCCACCCGCAGCCCGGCGTTCACGCGCATGTGCGGCAGCAGCTTCGTCGTCACCTGGAAGGGGCCGGCAGCGAAGGCCGCCCCCGGCTCGAACTCCCGCAGCTCATAGGCATCGTCGAGCATCCCCGGCCGGTCCAGCGCGAGCACCGCGTCGAGGGACCCGGGCGGCGCGTGAAGGGGCAACGGCGCGGGCGGCGGCCCGTCGGTCATCGACCGGGCGCGCAGCAGCGGATTGAGATCCGCGCAGTGGTCCGGATGCCCGTGGGTGATCACCACGGCATCCACGTCCTCCGCCCGTACGTACCGCAGCAGCCGCGGCATGACGGCATACCCGAGATCGAGCACCAGCCGAAAGCCATCATGCTCCACCAGAAACCCGCTGCACGCGTCATCCACCGCCGGCCACGCCCCGCAGCCGCCGAGCACGGTCAGCCTCATGCCGCCCCGTCCTCGCCGCCCACGACCGCATACGCCCGGACCGTGAACGTCCCCATCCCCTCCACCCGCGGCGGCGCCGCGTGGAAGCGGAACCCCTCGGGCGGCAGCTGCTCGAGGCCGCGCATGTGCTCGACGATCGGGATGCCGGCGGCGAGCAGCACGGTGTGCGCGGGCCTCGTCCCGCCCTGCGGGGTGTGGTCGATGTTGAGCGAGTCGATGCCGACCAGGGCCGCGCCCTGTTCGGCGAGCCACTCCGCCGCGTCCTCGGTGAGGTACGGGTGCTCGCTGCTGCCGTATGTCTCCGTGCCCCAGTGCCGGCACCAGTCGGTGTGGATCAGTACAGCGCGGCCGCGCACGTCGTACGGGAGCAGGGCGGCACGGTCGATGGCGCGGCCCGCGGCGCCGGTCACCCGCACCACGACGCCGTCGAGGTCGGCGAGCGAGGACAGCGGGAAGCCGGAGAGGTCGGTGCCGTCCTCGTAGCGGTGGAAGGGGGTGTCCACGTAGGTGCCGGTGTTGGAGCAGATCGTGATCAGCCCGATCTGGAAGGTGGTCCCGGACGCGTACATGGCCTTGGAGGCCTCGCGGGACAGGTGATCGCTGATCGTGGGGCCGGGCAGTCCGGGATACGTGATCATGCCCTCGCGTACGACATGGCTCAGCTCCACCAGCCGCCGTGGCCCGGGGGCCGCGACGGCGACGCCGCGGCCGCCCTTGTGGGGCTCGCGGAGCATGCGCTTGTTGCTGATGGAGACGTCGCCGACCATCAGCAGGCCGAGGTGCCGTACGAGCAGCTCGGCGAGCCGGCCGTCCTCGATCCGGTCGCCCGGCACGTCCAGCCGGAAGCCCTGCACCTGCAGCCCGCCGCCGTTGGCGAAGGTCACATCGGCGTCGAACTCGACCCGCCACTGCCCGCCATCACTCATAGGTCCCCTCCTACGCAGCCGTCCCCCGGCAGAATGATCGCATGACCTCCCGCACGGCCATCCGTCCCATGAACCCCCGTGATCCCGCCGAGTCGCACCGGGCCGCCACCCCGCTCGAGCTGCTCTTCGACCTGGTCTTCGTGGTCGCCGTCGCGCAGGCCGCCGCCCGGCTGCACCATGCCGTGGCCGAGGACCATGTGGGCTCCGGCGTCGCCGGATACCTGATGGTCTTCTTCGCCATCTGGTGGGCGTGGATGAACTTCACCTGGTTCGCCTCCGCCTACGACACCGACGACGTGCCGTACCGGATCGCGGTCTTCGTCCAGATGACGGGTGCGCTCGTCGTGGCCGCCGGGGTGCATCGCGCGGTCGACGAGAAGGACTTCGGGATGGTCACCCTCGGGTACGTGATCATGCGGCTGGCCGCCGTCCCGCAGTGGCTGCGCGCCGCCCGCTCCGATCCCGAGCACCGCCGGAACTGCCTGCGGTACGCCGCGGGCATCATCGTCGTACAGATCGGGTGGGTGCTGCGGCTACTGCTCCCCGACGGCGCCCCGGCCATCACCGGCTTCCTCGTCCTCGCCCTCGCCGAGCTCGCCGTCCCCGCCTTCGCCGAGCGCGGCGGCGCCACCACCTGGCATCCGCACCACATCGCCGAGCGGTATGGGCTGTTCACCATCATCGTGCTGGGTGAGTCGATCCTCTCCGCCACCGTCGCCGTGCAGGGCGCGATGGACGCCGACGACGGGGTCGGCATCGGCCACCTGGCGACCACCGCCATCGGCGGCCTGCTGATCGTCTTCACACTGTGGTGGCTGTACTTCTCCAAGCCGGCCGCTGAGCTGCTCACCTCGATCCCGAGGTCGCTGCGGTGGGGCTACGGCCATTACCTCGTCTTCGCCTCGGCGGCGGCGGTGGGGGCGGGGTTGGCTGTGTCGGTGGACCAGGCCGCGCATAAGACACACATCGGTGACCTTGCTGCGGGCTTTGCCGTGACGGTGCCGGTGGCGGTCTTCCTCGTCACGCTGTGGCTGCTGCATCTCCAGCCCCATCATGCGGGGCGGGTGCATGCGTGGGTGGGGCCGGTCGCGGCGGTGTTGGTGCTGGGGGCGAGCTTTACGGGGGAGCCGGTGTTGGTTACGGGGTTGGTGTTGGTGGCGGCGATTGTGGTGGGGGAGTACACGCGAAGGGATGGGAGGGGCGTGGG
>NZ_JAAKZV010000450.1 GCF_011044975.1 Streptomyces coryli
CAGCGGAGGCAGGGCGAGGGCGGGCCGCGCGGCCGGTGCGGGGGCGGGCGGCGGTCGTGGTGGCGGCCGAGGGCTTTCTGCGGCCGGCGTCGCTGCGCTTCGAGTGGGGGAAGCAGGACGCGGACGCGTACTACGACGAGTGGCTCGACGTGCAGGCGCTGTGGCGGGAGGTCTTCGGGCCGCTGGAGCCGGGCGGGAGCGGTCGGGTGCTGCCGGATCTGTGGGATCCGGTGGCGGACCGGGCTACGCGGAGTCCGTATGTGGAGGTGCCGGAGGGTGGGGTGGTGATCCTCCATGGCGCGTTTCTGCTGCGGCACTGGTTCCCATTCGACGTGGCCGTGCATCTGCGGCTGTCGGAGGGCGCGCTGGCGCGACGGCTGCCGGAGGGGATGCGGTGGGCGCTGCCTGCCTTTGCGCGCTATGAGGGGGAGGCCGCGCCGGGGGAGGCGGCGGACGTGGTGGTACGGGCCGATGACCCGCGGCGGCCCGCCTGGGACGGGCGGCTTACTGGCGGTTGAGCGCCCTGGCCATGCCGGCGGCGACGGTGGTGGCGAGGATCCACCCGGCGGCCGTGAGGATGTACGCCAGCCACTGGCCGCCGCCATGGGCCGCGTAGGCGCTCTCCTGACCGAAGTTGATGACGGGGAGCAGCAGGTCGAGGGTGTAGAAGAGCTCGTTGAGCGGTGGCGCCTTGTCCTCCTCCAGCACGCGCGGGGGCCAGATGGAGAACACCGTGAAGCCGACCGCCAGCAGCCCGAGCAGCCAGCCGAGCGCGCGGGCCGGGTGGTAGCCGTAGCCGACCGTCACGTCCTGGGCCAGGCCCCAGGCGCGGGCGTAGCGGGGCAGCTGGGCGCGGCGGGCGCGCTGCTTGGCGAGCAGGATGACGCGGGCGTCGTCCTCGTGGCCGAGGCGGCGGTAGGTGGCGGCGAGTTGTTCGTACGGCTGGGGGTGGTACGACCCGCGTTCGTCGCGCTGCAGCCAGGGGAGCCGTTCGGCGGCGGTGAGCGGCTGTTCCAACTGGTCGTACGCGACGCCGTCCATGGTGATGGATTCGGGCCAGGATTCGGGGGCGTCGCGGAGCACGCCGATGGTGGCGTGGCGGAGCGAGAGGCGCCCGGCGGCGGCGTTGACGGTGCGCAGATCGACCTCGCGGGCGCGGACGTGACGCAGGGAGAGGGCGGAGTGGTCGGTGACCGGGGGGCCGGTCAGGCGCGCGGTGCGCAGGTAGATGCCGCCGCCGACCTCCGCGGTCGCGAGGGTGATCGGTCCGTCCGCGGTGAAGTCCTTGTCCAGTTGCACGTCCGCGCCGATACGGGAGGCGCGGGCGTCCAGGGTGCGTCCGGCGGGGTTGGTGAGGTGGGCGGTGCGCAGCTGAAGCGAACCGTTCACGGTGATGCCGTAGAGATCGAGCTCGCCTTCGGCGTGCAGTTGGTTCGCCCGGAAGTCGACGTCCACCTGGGCTCGTACCGCGTCCACCGCGACATCTTCCGAGCCGGTGACGCGGGCGTCGTCGAGCTGCACGCTGCCGCCGACGCGGGTGTTGCGCAGCCGGATCCGGCCGTTCGCGGTGAAGCCCTCGTCCAGGACGACGTCGGAGCCGATCTGGGCGCCGATGGCGTCGAGGGTGCGGCCGGCGGGGTTGGTGAGCTGGGCGGCGCGGAGGAAGAGCGACCCGGTGATCGCCGCGCCGCGCAGGCCCAGGGCTCCGCCGGCGTGCAGCCGGTAGGCGGAGAAGTCCCCCTCGACCTGGAGGCGGTGTGCGTCCAGGGCGACGCCGTCGTGGCCGTTCAGCCGGCATTGGCGCAGGTGGGCGCCGCCGCCGATGACGGCGCTGCGGAGCCGGAACACGCCGTCGACGGCGAGGTCGCGCAGGAGGAGGTCGTTGTCGACGTGGAGGCGGTCGGCGGTCAGGGCCTCACCGGCGGCGTCGGACAGGTGCGCCTGTTCCAGGATGACGGCGCCGGTGACGTGGGTGCCGACCAGGCGGATCTCGGCGGTGCTGCGGCACCGCTTCAGGCGGAGGTTGCCGTCTATGGCGGCGTGGGAGGCGAGCAGTCCGGGGAGGTGCGAGCCGTTGAAGCTCAGCTGGCGGGTGCGGGTGCCGTAGAGGTTGACCCGCTGCTCGAACCAGCAGCCGATCAGGCGCAGATGGTGGTCGAACTCGGTGTGGTCCAGCTCCAGGCTGCCCGTGATCCGGGCACCGACGAGGCTGACCGCGGCGGCGCGGCCGGGCTCGGGTTCGCGGGCGCCGAGGAGCAGCGCCGTGATGACCTCGGCGCGGATGGTGCGCTCGGGTCCCCAGTCGGCGCCTTGCGCCGGGTCGTCCGCTTCCCGGTCGCCGGTACCCAGATCCACCTCGCGGGCCGAGGTGAACGCATCCCACACCTGCTGCTCGGGCGGCGTGATCCCGTGCGGCTGCATCGTTGCTCCCCTCTTTGGCTGCTGGCGCTTACTGACGGTTGAGGGCGCGGGCGGCGCCTGCCGCGACCGTGGTGGCGAGGACCCAGCCGGCGGCGGTGAGGAGGTGGGCGAACCAGCCGAGGGCGTCGTCCGAGGTGTAGGCGCTGTCCTGGCCGAAGCTGACCACGGGGAGGAGCAGGTCGAGAGTGTAGAAGACCGCGCTGTACTCCGGGGACTTGCCTTCCTCCAGCTCGCGCGGGTGCCAGCGGGCGAAGACCGTGAAGCCGACCACCATGAGCCCGAGCAGCCAGCCGAGGGCGCGGGCCGGGTGGTATCCGTACCCGACCGTGGCGTCCTGGACCAGGCCCCAGACGCGGGCATAGCGGGGGAGCTGGTGGCGGCGGGCGCGCTGCTTGGCGAGGAGGACGGTACGGGCCTCGTCCTCATGGCCGAGTCCGCGGTAGGCGGTGGCGAGTTGTTCGTAAGGCTGGGGGTGATACGCGTCGTCGTCCCGGCCCAGCCAGGGAATGCGCTCGGCGGCGGTGAGCGGGGTCTCCAGCTGTTCGTAGAGGGCGCCGTCGAGGCGGACCCGGGCTGGCCAGACGGCGGGGTCGTCGCGGAGGACGCCGAGGACGGTGTGGCGCAGGTCGAGCTCGCCGGGTGGGGTGTTGGCGGTGCGCAGGTCGAGCTCGCGGGCGTGGAGGTGGCGGAGGGAGAGGGCGGTGT
>NZ_JAAKZV010000451.1 GCF_011044975.1 Streptomyces coryli
GTGGGCTTCCGGCCAGGTCATGGTGCGGGGGGTGGGGGGCCGTGACTCCGCCGTAAAGACGTCCTTTGCCGCTTTGCCGGCGGCGTCGGTGCCCTCATCCGCGCTGTCCGGTGCGGGCCGGTTGTTGGCCAGGGCCAGCAGGTCCGCGAAGTCGTCGTCCGCGTCGCGCGGGGTGTGCGGACCCGCAGCCTGCGGCCCCGCCGCCTGCGGCAGCGGCTCGTCGTCCACGGTGAAGGCGTCGCCGTACTCCGCCTGCTGCCGGCGGTGGGCGTTGGCGAGGGACAGGGCGTCCGCGCCGAAGTCCTCCTCGGGGGTGGTACGGCGCTGGCGCGGTGTCACTGTTCGCCGTCCCCTTCGGACTCTTCGGACTCTTCCGACTCTTCCGACCAGCGGGCCGCCAGTGCCGCGGCCTTACGGGCCGCCTGGGCGACCGCCTCGGGGCCGCCGCCCGCCTGCGCGGCCGCGTAACCGACCAGGAAGGTGGTCAGCGGTGCGGCCGGCCTGGCCACGCCGTGCGCGGCCTCGCGGGCGAGGTCGAGCAGGGCGGCGGTGTCGACGTCGAGTTCGATGCCGAGCTCTTGCTTTGCTGCGGTCAGCCATTCATCCAACACGTTCCCATGCTCCCTGATCCGGGCCCTTGCGGTGGCGAGGTCCTCCCAGGTGTCGCAGTCGAAGGTCGCCGCGGTGGCCGCCGGGAGGCGGTGGAGGTTCAGCTCGTGGGTGAGGAGGCGGAGGGGGAGGCCGGTGAGCGTGCCGTGTTCCGCGGCGAGAAGGGCCAGCTCGCGGCGGAGGGGGTCGGCACGATACGCGGCGACGAGGGGCTGGTCGCGGCCGTCGGGGTCGGTGAGGAGTGCGGCGTCGGCGGCGGGGACGGTGGCCAGGGTGTGGCGGAGGGCGGTGGTGGTGGGCGTATCGAGGAAGGGCAGGTCGCCGGAGAGGGCGAGGACGACGGGGGCGTCGGTGGCGTCGACGCCGGCTTTGAGGGCCGCCAACGGGCCGCCGCCCTGGGGTTGTTCGCGGGCCCAGGTGACGGGCCGGGAGGTGGGGCGGCGCGGCCCGACCACGACCGTACGGGCGGCGTCCGGGCAGGCGGCGAGGACCCGGTCGAGCAGCGTGCGGCCGCCGACGGTGAGGGCGGGCTTGTCCACGCCGCCGAGCCGGCGCGCGCCGCCGCCCGTGAGGACGACCACGTCGTACGCCACGGATGTCATGTCCCGCATAGTCTCAGGTGATGGAGATACGCCAGCTCGCGACCTTTCTGAAGACCGCCTCCGTGCTCAGCTTCACGCGCGCCGCGGCCGACCTGAACTACGCGCAGTCCAGCGTCACCGGGCAGATCAAGGCGCTGGAGGCGGATCTGGGCGTGGCCTTGTTCGACCGGCTCGGCGGGCGGATCCAGCTGACCGACGCGGGGCGGCGGCTGGTCCCGTACGCGGAGCAGCTGCTGGCGCTCGCGGACGAGGCGCGGGCGGATGTCGGGGGTGCGGTGGAGCCGGCGGGGTCGCTGGTGGTGGGGACGATGGAGAGCCTCACGTCGTACCGGATGCCGCCGCTGCTCGAACTCTTCCAGCACCGGTACCCGAAGGTGGAGCTGGCGCTGCGGCCGAGCATCTGCGCGGAGACGCTGCAGGGGCTGCGGCAGGGGACGTACGACCTGGGCTTCCTGATGGAGCAGGCGACCGAGCACGAGGGTGTGGAGGTCGCGGTGCTGGGACGCGAGCCGCTGGCGCTGGTGGCGGCGCCCGGGCATGAACTGGCCGGGGTCGCCGGGGTGGAGACCGGGTGGCTGGAGCGGCAGACGGTGCTGGCCACGGAGGTCGGGTGCGCGTATCGGGAGGGGCTTCGGGCCGCGCTCGGGGAGGGTGCCGGGACCTTCCGGGAGTACGGGACGATCGAGGCGATCAAGCGGGGGGTGGCGGCCGGACTCGGGATCGCGCTGCTGCCGGCGGTGACGGTGGCGGAGGAGATCGCCACGGGGCGGCTGGCGCGGCTCGACTGGGAGCCGCCGTTCACGCTGTACACCCAGCTGGCGTGGCGGCGGGGCAAGCGGCTGACGCGGGAACAGCGGCTCTTCGTCGACGAGGCGGTGCGGCTGGTGGCGGAGGAGGCTACAGCGGTGGTGCCGCTCAGCGCGCCATGACTGCGGGCTGTCAGCACGCCTTGACGTAGCCCTTGTTCTTACGGGCGCGGGGCAGCGGGAGGCGGCGGCCGAGGGTGACGCCGAGGGTGGCGGCGGCGATCAGCGGGAGGCCGAGGAGCTGGGTGAGCGTGATCGCGTGCCCGTAGACGGCCCAGTCGGCGAGGAGCGCGACGGCCGGGTAGACGAAGATCAGCACGGCGATGCGCTGCAGCGGGAGCTTCTGGTAGGCGGAGTACATGAGGATGTACATCAGGCCGGTGTGGATCGCCCCGAGCCCGGCCAGCCACGCCCAGCCGGCGCCCAGGTCTGCGGAGCCGGCGAGGTCGGCGAAGGGGAGCAGCAACGGGATGCCGACCAGGGCCTGGACGAGGGCGATGACGTGCGGGCGGACGCCCTCGATGCGCTTGATGGCGAGGGTGGCGAAGGCGTAGAAGAGCGCGGCGAGCAGGGCCGCGCCGAGGCCGAGGAGATAGCCGTCGCGGCCGCCGCCGGTGAGGGCGGAGGGGCCGATGCCGGAGACGAGGACGAGGCCGCCGAAGGCGATGACCAGCCAGCCGGTCTTGTCGGCGGTGATCCGCTCGCGGAAGAGCAGGGCGCCGAGGAGCACGACGTAGAACGGCTGGGTGTGGTAGACGACGGTCGCCACGCCTATGGAGGTGCGCTCGATGGCGTCGAAGAGGAACACCCAGTTGAAGACGATGAAGACCCCGCCGAGCACGGCGAGTCCCGCGGCCTTGCCGGTGAGGCCCATGGCGCGTAGGCCTTCGGCGCTGGGTGCTTTGAGGTAGCCGCGGGCGAGGCAGTAGAGCCCGAGCGCGAGAGCACCGAAGACGCAACGGAAGAAGACCACGGTGAACGGGTCGGCCCCGGACTCGACGACGAAGATGCCGAGGGTGCCGGAGATCGCCATGGCGGTGGTTAGTTCGGCGGTGCCTTTGGTGTGGGTGGTCATGTGGGGACGGTAGGGACTGTCTCTTATAC
>NZ_JAAKZV010000452.1 GCF_011044975.1 Streptomyces coryli
ACGTGACTGATGGGGCCGGGTCCTGGCCCTCGGTGGCGGGCGGGGTCGCCGCAGTCGGTGGGGCTTCGGGATCGCGGCGTCCGCCCGGCCAGAGCCGGGCATTGCGGGCGGCGCGGTGGCGGCCACGTTCTTGGGAACGGCTCACGGCGCTCCAGTCGGACGGGGGCAGGACACCCCGGGCGGGCCGGAGCCCGGACCGGGGTCGCGGACTGTAGCGCCGCCGCAACCCCCGCCCAAGCGGCATCGTCACTCAGCGTATCCGCGAAGCCCGTACGGACCCCGTTCCGTCAATAGCCAAAGGCCCGGGCGGTGTTCGCCGCGACCGCTCCGGCCAGCACTTCTTCCGTCACCCCGCGCTCCGCGGCCATCGCCCGCAATGTAACCGGAATGAGATACGGAGCGTTAGGCCGTCCGCGGTACGGCACCGGCGTCAGGAAGGGCGCGTCCGTCTCGACGAGGAGCAGATCGAGCGGCGCCACCGCCAGCGCGTCGCGCAGCGGCTGGGCGTTCTTGAAGGTGACGTTCCCGGCGAAGGACATGAAGTAGCCCTTGTCCGCGCAGTGTTGGGCCATCTCCGCGTCGCCGGAGTAGCAGTGGAAGATCACCCGGTCCGGCGCGCCCTCGTCCTCCAGGACGCGTAGCACATCGTCGTGGGCGTCGCGGTCGTGGATGACCAGCGCCTTGCCGCGGCGCTTGGCGATGTCGATGTGGCGGCGGAAGGAGCGCTCCTGGGCCGCCATGCCCTCGGGGCCGGTGCGGAAGTAGTCGAGCCCTGTCTCGCCCACCGCCCGGACCTCGTCGAGCGCCGCGAGGGCGTCGATCTCCTCCAGGGCGGCGTCCAGGGCCGCGTCCCCGCCGCCGGGCCGGGCGCCCTGCCGGGACCACCCGTCGGGGTCGCCGTGGACGATGCGCGGGGCCTCGTTGGGGTGCAGTGCCACCGCCGCCCACACCGGCTCGTACGCCGCCGCCGTCTCCGCCGCCCAGCGCGAGCCCTTCAGGTCGCAGCCGACCTGGATCACGGTCGTGACCCCCACCCCCGCCGCCTTGGCGAGGGCATCGGAGACCGTGCCCTCCTGCATATCCAGGTGGGTGTGCGAGTCCGCCACCGGTACGGAAAGGGGTTCAGGGGCGGGCGGCGCGGACTTGGCGTCCGCGCCGCCCTTGGTCTTGTCCTGGGCCATGTCGCGACTCTAGGGCCTGTCTTTCGGATCTTGTCGGCTGGCACGGAGTAGTGCCAGGTGCGGGCGGGCGTGCGCCTCACTTTGGGCACGGGACCCGGCGAGATCCGAAAGACAGGCCCTTGGTCAGTGCCGCCAGCGGCTCTCTTCCAGGGCGGTGACCGCCGTCCTGACCTGGCCGGAGCGCATGATGCGAACGACGTGCTCCCCGCAGTTCAGGCAGGTCGGCCTGGTCAGCGGCGACGGCACGCGCTCGCCTCCGACGTGGTACGTAACGAACGGCCGGCCTTGGGCATCGGTGTGGTGCCAGATCTCGTAGGACTGCTCCCAGCCGTGGCCGCATTTCATGCAGGCGAACGAATAGGCTTCCGTCACGGGGACGTCACTCATGGGCAGCTCCTTCCCCTACCAGTGGACACCCGATCAGGGGACCGCGCAGCACCTGCTACGCGGCTTTGGCCCAGATTTGGGCGCTGGATAGGAAAAGCCCCCCGCCGGCGGGGAAAGCTTTGCCTTTCGACGCTAGCCCTTTACCTGGCAGTAGGAGCTTTCGCCGCATTCTTTGCCGCGACGACCGCATCGAAGACGTCCCGTTTGGGTACGCCGGATTCCTTGGCCACGGCCGCGATGGCCTCCTTGCGGCGCTCCCCGGCCTCCTCCCGTACGGAAACCATCCGCACCAGATCATCGGCGGTGAGATCGCCGCTCTGCTCCGCCGCGCCCTCCACGACGATCGTGATCTCGCCCCGGACACCCTCGGCGGCCCACTCCGCCAGCTCCTGCAGTGGTGCCCGGCGGATCTCCTCGTACGTCTTGGTGAGCTCCCGGCAGACGGCCGCCCGGCGGTCGCCGCCGAAGGCCTCGGCCATGGCCTCCAGGGTGGCGGCGAGGCGGTGCGGGGCCTCGAAGTACACGAGCGTGCGGCGCTCGCCGGCCGCCTCCTTGAGGCGGGTGCCGCGCTCGCCGGCCTTGCGGGGGAGGAAGCCCTCGAAGCAGAAGCGGTCCACGGGGAGCCCGGAGAGGGCCAGGGCGGTGAGCACGGCGGACGGGCCCGGCACGGCGGTGACGCGGATGTCCTCGGCCACGGCGGCGGCGACGAGGCGGTAGCCGGGGTCCGAGACGGACGGCATCCCGGCGTCGGTGACCAGGAGCACCCGGGCGCCGGAGGCCAGGGCCTCGACCAGCTCGGGCGTGCGGGCGGCCTCGTTGCCCTCGAAATACGAGACGGTGCGGCCCCGCGGCTGCACGTCCAGCGTCTGGGTGAGGCGCTTGAGGCGGCGGGTGTCCTCGGCGGCGATGATGTCGGCGTCGCGCAGCTCGGCGGCGAGCCGGGGCGGGGCGTCGGCGGGGTCGCCGATGGGGGTGCCGGCCAGGACCAGGACGCCGGGGGCGGGGTTCGAGGAGGTGCTCACAGGGCCATCCTCTCGCGCGGGGGAGAATGGCGGCTGCCCGCGCCCGCCTGTGGAGGAGTCCCGCCGTGTCCCGTACGTCCGTGACCGCTCGTGTGCCCGCGAAGGTCAACGTCCAGCTGGCCGTCGGAGGGCGGCGGGAGGACGGCTTCCACGCGCTGGCGAACGTCTTCCTGGCGGTGGGGCTGTACGACGAGGTGACGGCGACCGCCGCCGACGAGCTGCGGGTGACGGTGGCCGGGGCGGACGCGGCGGCGGTGCCCGCCGACCGTACGAACCTGGCCGCCCGCGCGGCGGAGCTGCTGGCGGCGCGGTACGGGCGCCCGCCCGCCGTGCACCTGCACATCGCCAAGGACATCCCGGTCGCGGGCGGCATGGCCGGGGGCAGCGCGGACGCGGCGGCGGCGCTGGTGGCCTGCGACGCGCTGTGGGGGACACAGGCGGCGCGGGAGCTGCTGCTGGAGCTGTGCGCCGAGCTGGGGAGCGATGTGCCGTTC
>NZ_JAAKZV010000453.1 GCF_011044975.1 Streptomyces coryli
GGTAATCCCGGGGGTACGGGTGGCGGGTCCGGCGGGACTGGGTCCGGTGGTGGGTCGGGTTCGGGCGGCGGGTCCGGTTCCGGTTCGGGCGGCGGCGGCCAGGTGGGCACGGTGCCGAGCGGTGCTCCGGATACTGGTGTGCGGGCGGCCGCCGGCGGCGATAACTCCGGCGAGACGCTGGTGGCCGGTATCGGGAGCGGGCTGGCGGCGCTGGCCGCGATCGCGGTGATGGTGGCGCGGCACCGGGCCAGGGACTGAGCGTTGGGAGCTCAGCACCCGCCGTTTCGAGGAGGTCGGGCGGTCATCGCCGTGCTCGCGCTCGTCGTGCTGTCGGGGTGTGGTCCGGACAGCCCTGCAGCCGAGCGCGCCACGGACCGTACGAAGACGCCGTCCGCGTCACCGCGTGCGTCGTCAGCCAAGGCGTCGCCCAAACCGCTGGCTCACTCAGCCCCGGACCGGCTCCGGATCCCGGCGATCGGCGTCGACACCGGCGTCATCCGCCTCGGCCTCACCGAGACCCGGGAGATCGAGGTGCCGCCGATCCGCGCCGACGACCCGGCGGGCTGGTACGAACAGTCGCCGACGCCCGGTGAGTTGGGGCCTTCGGTCATCCTCGGGCACGTCACGGTCGGCAAGTACGGCGCGGGCGTCTTCAAGCGGCTCCCGGGTCTGGACCGGGGCGACAGGATCACCATCACCCGTAAAGACGGCTCCGCGGCGGTCTTCGCCGTCGATTCGGTCGAGAGGGTGGCCAAGAAGCGGTTCCCGACGCAGCGTGTGTACGGCAACACCGACCACGCGGCGCTGCGGCTGATCACGTGCGGCGGCAGCCGTTCGGGCGGCGAGTACTCGGACAACGTCATCGCGTACGCCTCGCAGGTCACCGCGCGGTGAGCGCGACGGGGCACGTACCGGGGTACGTGAGGAGGGTGGGCATCCGGGCATCGGCATCGGCTCAAGAGCGCGCTGCCGCCGAGCTGTTCGCCGTCCTCTACCCGCGTCTTGCCGGGTGGGTGCGGCGGCTGGTGGACGACGACGGGACGGCGCACGAGATCGCCGCGGAGGCGTTCACGCGACTGTGGGCCCGCTGGGCCAAGGTCGAGGAGCCACGCGGCTTCCTCTACGCGACCGCCGCCAACCTCGTCCGCGACCACTGGCGCAAACTGGAGCGGGAACGGCGGGCGTTGCGCCGTGTCGGCACGCAGGAGGCGGCGGCGGCCGGTGCACGCGACGAGGCGTCCGACCCGACCGTACGCCTCCTGGTCCAGTCCCTCCCGGACCGCCTGCGCGCCCCGGCGCTGCTGTACTACTACGCCGACCTCCCGATACGCGAGGTAGCCCGACTCCTGGGCCGCCGCGAGGGCACCATCAAGTCCGACCTGCACGCGGCCCGCGAACTGCTCCGCGCCGAGCTCGAGGGACACCATGACCGGATCACCTGACGACGAGCGCCGGCGTCCGGACGGCGACGTGCCTCCGGGCGGAGAAGGCGACCTGACCCCGCGTCTGGACGGCAGCGAGCGCGACCCGCTGGAGTCGCTGCTTCGGCCGCCTGCGGCCTTCCTTTCCGCTCCCCCGGACTCGTACGGCCGCACTCGGCGCCGAGCCGCGCGTCGGCGGCGCGGGCGGGCGGTGCTCGGTGTCTCGGCCGCGGTGGCGGTGCTTGGTGGTACGGCGTATCTGGCTACGGCCCTGTCGCCGGGCGAGGGTGGTGACGAGGTGGCCCGGCCGTCCACGAGTGAATCCCGCGCGGAGACGGTCGCGCCGAGCAGCCCCGGCCCGAGCGACTCCCCCAAGACGGCGCCTCCGGAGCGCAGCACCACCCCGAGCCCGGACGACACCCCCACCGGCAGCCCGTCCCGTAAGAACGCACCCCCATCCGGCGAAGCGACCGACGGCACCGCACCACGCCGCTGCGAGACCGCGAAACTGTCCGCGTCGGTGCGGACCGGCGACGCCGCGGCCGGCAGCATCTACCGCTACCTGGTCCTCACCAACCGCGGCTCGGTCACCTGCCGCCTCACCGGCTACCCAGGCGTCTCCCTCCTCGACGCGGACGGCAAGCAACTCGGCGACCCGGCCACCCGCGACGCGAAGGGCTACACCCCGATCACCCTCGCCCCGGGCAAGTCGGCGAGCAGCACCCTGCGCACGATCAACCACCAGGGCGATTGCCTGCCCACATCCACGCGGGTGCGCGTCTATCCCCCGGGCAACACGGCATCCCTCACCGCCCCGGCGGAGATCGACCTCTGCGACAAGACCTTCACGGTCACGCCACTGACCACCGACCGCTAGCCGCGGTGTCTCACGACGGCGACTCGGCCGGCCTGACGGGGGCGCTGCTGCGCCCCTGACCGCGGCCACTCAGTTCGGCGTCCAGGGTCTGCTGCGCCACTCGCATCCCCTCGATGTGCGCGGGGTCCTGCAGGCCCTGCCAGATCTGGTCCTCCGTTACGTCCTTGACGTGGCGCGTCACCCACCAGATGTTCCCGAAGGGGTCCTTGATGCGGCCGCCGCGCTGCCCGAAGGGGTTGTCCATCACCTCGGTGACGACCTTTCCGCCGGCCGCGATCGCCCGTGCGCACGCCTCGTCCGCGTCGGGGACGAACACCCGCAACAGGCTGGGCATCTCCGGCCAGTCGGCGTGCCGGTCGAAGGCCAGCACGACGGTGTCGCCGACGCGGATCTCGCCGTGCCCGATCTTGCCGTCCTCGGTCGCCACGCGCCCGATCTCCTCACCGTCGAAGACCTCGGCGACGAAGTCGAGAAAGGCACCGGTGTCGTCGGTGACGACCCACGGTGCGACGGAGGTGTAGCCATCGGGTACGGCTGCGGCGCGGGTGTGCTGGGTCATGACGGGGCCTTTCGCTCGGCGATGCTTCCGCTGTTCCACCTCGACGCTAACCACCATTGAGGACAGCTTCAGTCCGCGTCACCGGGGCCGTGTCCAGCGCCCAGCGTCCGGAACGGCGGGGGACTTGGCATCGGATGGTGACGGCCGCGCTGCCGTCCCACCTTCGGTGCGGTGCCAGTGGGTTGGCTGGCTACGGGAGGAGAGGGGGCGGGGGCTTGGTTGGTCT
>NZ_JAAKZV010000454.1 GCF_011044975.1 Streptomyces coryli
GCCCCCCTTCCTCCCCCCGGCCCCAGCGCATCGTGGCCGACGTTACCTAGCAGGTTTAAAGGGGTGTGCGGCAGGAAGACCGGTTGTCGGGTTACCGTTCGAGTGACGCCCTGGGCTTTTGCCGCTTGACACGGGGGCGGGATGTACCGTCACACTCCGCAGCAATACCGTACGGCAGAGCTACCAGCCCAGGACCGCAGAAAGACGACCGGAGAAGAGAGCGAAGTTGTCCGCCACCAGCCAGACCCGCCGACTCGTCATCGTGGAGTCGCTCGCCAAGGCGAAGACGATCAAGGGGTACCTTGGCCCCGGCTACGAGGTCGAATCGAGCGTCGGGCACATTCGCGATCTCCCGAACGGTGCTGCCGAGGTCCCGGCGAAATACAAGGGTGAGCCGTGGGCCCGGCTCGGGGTGAATGTCGATGCCGACTTCCAGCCCTTGTACGTCGTCAACAGCGACAAGAAGCAGCAGGTCAGCAAGCTGAAGCAGCTGCTCGCCGAGTCCGATGAACTTTTTCTCGCGACGGACGAGGACCGCGAGGGCGAGGCCATTGCCTGGCATCTCCTCGAGGTGCTGAAGCCCAAGGTCCCGGTCAAGCGGATGGTCTTCCACGAGATCACCAAGGACGCCATCCAGCAGGCCGTGAACAATCCGCGGGATCTTAATCAGAAGCTCGTCGATGCTCAGGAGACGCGGCGGATCCTTGACCGGCTGTACGGGTATGAGGTCTCGCCCGTGCTCTGGAAGAAGGTCATGCCGCGGCTGTCGGCGGGCCGGGTGCAGTCGGTCGCGACGCGGCTGGTCGTGGAGCGGGAGCGGGAGCGGATCGCCTTCCGGTCCGCCGAGTACTGGGATCTGACCGGCACCTTTGAGACCGGGCGGGCCGGCGACGCCAGCGATCCCGCGGCCTTCGCCGCCCGGCTGAACACGGTCGACGGCAAGCGGGTCGCGCAGGGGCGCGACTTCGGCGCCGACGGGCAGCTGAAGTCGGACACCCTGCACCTGGACGAGGCCAACGCCCGCGCCCTCGCGGCGGCGCTGCAGGACACGCAGTTCGCCGTGCGCAGCGTCGAGTCCAAGCCGTATCGCCGGTCGCCGTACGCCCCGTTCCGTACCACCACGCTGCAGCAGGAGGCCTCGCGCAAGCTGGGCCTCAGCGCGAAGGACGCCATGTCGGTGGCCCAGCGGCTGTACGAGAACGGCTTCATCACCTATATGCGTACGGACTCCACGACCCTCTCGGACACGGCGGTCAGCGCCGCCCGGGCCCAGGTCACGCAGCTTTACGGGTCCGACTACCTGCCGGACAAGCCGCGTACGTACGCCTCCAAGGTGAAGAACGCGCAGGAGGCGCACGAGGCGATTCGCCCGTCGGGTGATCGTTTCCGCACGCCGGCGGAGACCGGGCTGAGCGGGGACCAGTTCCGGCTGTACGAGCTGATCTGGAAGCGCACCGTCGCCTCGCAGATGAAGGACGCCACCGGGCAGTCGGTGACCGTGAAGGTCGGCGGGCGGTCCGCGGACGGGCGGGACTGCGAGTTCAACGCCTCCGGCAAGATCATCACCTTCCACGGCTTCATGAAGGCTTACGTGGAGGGCTCCGACGATCCGAATGCTGAACTGGACAGCGCCGAGCGGCGGCTGCCGCAGGTCGCCGAGGGCGACGGGCTGACCGCGAGCGACATGTCGGTCGACGGGCACGCCACCAAGCCGCCCGCCCGTTACACCGAGGCCTCGCTGGTCAAGGAGCTGGAGGAGCGGGAGATCGGGCGTCCTTCGACGTATGCCTCGATCATCGGGACCATCCTGGCCCGGGACTATGTCTTCAAGAAGGGGACGGCGCTGGTGCCGTCGTTCCTGTCGTTCGCTGTGATCCGGCTGCTGGAGGAGCACTTCGGGCGGCTGGTCGACTATTCGTTCACCGCCAGCATGGAGGACGACCTCGACCGCATCGCGCGGGGCGAGGCGCAGGCCGTGCCGTGGCTGCGGCGCTTCTACTTCGGCGATGACGGGGTGGAGACCGACGCCGCCGAGCGGAACGGTGCCGATCATCTGGCGGGCCTCAAGGAGCTGGTGACCGACCTGGGCGCGATCGACGCCCGTGAGGTCTCCTCCTTCCCGGTCGGCAACGGCATCGTGCTCCGCGTCGGGCGTTACGGCCCGTACGTCGAGAAGCCCTCCGAGGTCGAGGGCGAGACCGGGCAGCGCGCCGATGTGCCGGACGACATGCCGCCGGACGAGCTGACGGTCGAGTACGCGGAGGAGCTGCTGGCCAAGCCGAGCGGCGACTTCGAGCTGGGTACGGACCCGGAGACCGGCCGGCCGATCGTGGCCAAGGACGGGCGGTACGGGCCGTACGTCACCGAGGTGCTGCCCGAGGGCACCCCGAAGACCGGCAAGAACGCGGTCAAGCCGCGGACGGCTTCGCTGTTCAAGTCGATGTCCCTCGACACCGTCACGCTCGCCGACGCGCTGAAGCTCATGTCGCTGCCGCGGGTCGTGGGCGCCGACGCCGAGGGCGTCGAGATCACCGCGCAGAACGGGCGGTACGGGCCGTATCTGAAGAAGGGCACCGACTCGCGGTCGCTCGAGACCGAGGAGCAGCTCTTCTCGATCACGCTCGAGGAGGCGCTGGCGATCTACGCCCAGCCGAAGCAGCGGGGGCGGGCTGCCGCCAAGCCGCCGCTGAAGGAGCTGGGTACGGATCCGGTGTCGGAGAAGCCGGTGGTCGTGAAGGACGGGCGCTTCGGTCCGTATGTGACGGACGGCGAGACGAACGCCACGCTGCGGCGGGACGACGACGTCGAGACGATCACGCCGGAGCGTGGTTACGAGCTGCTGGCGGAGAAGCGGGCCAAGGGGCCGGTCAAGAAGAAGACGGCGAAGAAGGCTCCGGCCAAGAAGGCGCCGGCGAAGAAGGCTGCCGCGAAGAAGACCACGACGGCGAAGAAGACGGCCGCGAAGAAGACCGCGGCGAAGAAGACGGCTGCGGCGAAGAAGGCTCCGGCTAAGAAGACGGCTACGGCTCGCACGGAGGACTGACCCACCCACCCGC
>NZ_JAAKZV010000455.1 GCF_011044975.1 Streptomyces coryli
TCGCAGCCCCCACCCCCCGCCGCGGCTCCGCCGAAATCGCCCGTCTCGCCGCCGCGCTGCACAACGTCGAGCGCACCGCCATCGCCCTCGCCGGCGAGCAGGCCGCCCTGCGTCGTAACAGCAGCCAGTCCCTCGCCAACCTCGGTCGCCGCAACCAGAATCTGCTCCGCCGACAGCTCGATCTCATCACCACCCTCGAGGGCAAGGAGCTCGACCCGGACGGCCTCGCCGAGCTCTTCGAGCTGGATCACCTGGCGACCCGGATGCGGCGCAATGCCGAGTCCCTGCTCGTACTGGCGGGGGAGCAGTCGCCGCCGCGCACGTGGGCGGGGGCCGTCACCGCTCTCGAGGTGATCCAGTCCGCGGTGTCGGAGGTCGAGGACTATCGCCGGGTGCAGGTCGTCGAGGCCGAGCCGTGCCGCATCCGCGGGCACGCCGTCGCCGATCTCTCCCATCTGCTCGCCGAACTCCTCGAGAACGCCCTGGCGTTCTCCCCGCCGACCCGCCCGGTCGAGGTCTACGGCTGGGCCGACTCCGGCGAGTACTGCCTGGCCCTCGTCGACCACGGCCCCGGCATGCCCGCCGCGGACCTGACCCGCGCCAACGCCCGCCTCGCCGGGGTGGAGTCCCTCCACCCGGCCCCGGCCAAGCTCCTCGGCCACTACGTCGTCGGCAAGCTCGCCGCCCGGCTGGGCGCGCAGGTGGAGCTGCACCGCACGGAGCAGCCGGCCGGCGGCAGCGGCAGCGGCGGCGAGCAGGTGACCGGACTGACCGCCTACGTCGCCCTGCCGCCCGCGCTCCTCGACCGGCTGCGCCCCGCCGACCAGCCCCCGGGCCCCGACCGGCTGCGCTCGCTGCTGGGCGGCTTCCGCGCCGGGGTGGCCAGGGGAGCGGCACCCGCCACCCTCACCCTCCCGAAGGACTGATGCACGCCATGACCATCATCACCACCACCGAAGCCGGTGACTTCACCTGGCTCATCGCGGACTTCGTCCGCCGGGTGCACGGGGTCGCCGACGCCGTCGCCGTATCGTCGGACGGCCTGCTCCTCGCCGGCTCCGAGGCGCTCGACCGGGACGCCGCCGACCACCTCTCCGCCGTCGTCTCCGGCATCACCAGCCTCGCCCACAGCGCCGCGCACGCGCACGTGCGCATGGGCGGGGGCGTGAAGCTGGTGATGGTGGAGATGTACGGCGGGTTCCTGCTCGTGTCGACCGTGCGCGACGGCAGCTGCCTCGGCGTGCTGGCGGAGGCGGACAGCGATGTCGGGATGATCGGCTACGAGATGGGTGTGCTGGCCGACCAGGCCGGGGCGCTGCTGACGCCCCGGCTGGTCACCGAGTTGCAGGCGGCGGTCAGCGGCGGGCGGTGACGACCCAGGCGGGGGCCTTCAGCAGCACGCCGTCGGGGGTTTCGTAGGGGATGAGTGCCTGGCGCACCGCGTCCGCCGCCTTGGCCTTGTCCTCGGGGCCGAGGTCCTTGAGCAGCCCGGCGAAGGACGGGCTGGTCAGCCGGAATGCCGCCGCGTCCGCTGCGTCGGCGCCCGACACCGCGGCCTCGTCGACCCGCTCCAGCCGCACGTCCGTGAAACCGGCCCCGCCGAGCAGCGCCCGCACTTTGCCGGGTTCCGCGAGGGAGTACGGACCGGGGGCGTCCGGGTCGTCGGGCTCGTCCGGGCCGACGAAGGGCGCGACGGCTGCGCGCGGCACCTGGTAGTACTCGCTCTCCGCACCGCCCTGCCAGCAGGCGAAGGCCAGCCGCCCGCCCGGCCCCAGCGCCCGGTGCACCTGCGCGAAGGCGATGTCCGGAGCGTCGAAGAACATCACCCCGAAGCGGCTGATGGCGATGTCGTACGCACCCTCGCCTAGGTCGTGCTGCTGGACGTCGGCCTGCACGAAGTCGATGTTGCCCAGGCCTTCGGCGCGGGCGCGGGCGGTCGCGAGCATGGGTCCGGAGAGGTCGACGCCGGTCACGCGGCCGGACTCGCCCACCGCGGCGGCGGCGATCAGGCTCGTCTGCCCGCAGCCGCAGCCGACGTCCAGCACCCGCTCGCCGGGCTTCAGTGCCGCACCGGCCATCAGCCGCGGCGTGAAGCGCTGCAGCAGCGCGTCATACCGGTCGGCCTCGTTCGCCCAGCGCTGCCCGCTCTCGCCGTTCCACGCCTCGGTCGCCTTCTCGTTGGCCACGATCGCCCCTCCCCGCCGAACCGCTACGAACCGCTACGAGCCGTCACGGTACAACGGCGGGGAAGGGCATGGCCGCCGTCCGGCGTCAGCCGAGATCGATCCCGTTCCGCGGCAGCAGCCCGCGGATCATGTGGCAGGTGACATTCGACGGCGGGTGCACGCCGATCCGCTCGGCGGTGTGCCGGCACACGGAGTTCGTGGCCTGCTGCGGCGTGTACACCCCCGTGTCCAGCAGGGCTATGGCGATCCGCATCGCCTTGAGCTTGCGGTTGTGCGTGACGTACCACTCCCGGGGCCGCCCCGGGGGTAGCGGCTTCTTGCGCAGGGGCTGGAAGGGCTGGGTCTGGAACAGGGGCGTCGGGGCGTGGGCCACTGGCATCGGCTGCCTCCTCGGCGTCGCGAACTGTACCTCAATGATACCGCTCAGCACTGACAAACGGCCCTGGTCAAGCGGGAGTTCGGGATGTTTGTTCGAGTTGGGGCGAGGGTGATTCCGCGGGTTTTACGGCGCTGCCGCCACGGGTGAGCAACAGCGCCGCCGCGGCCGGCTGCAGGGCGGCGATGCCGAGGAGGAGCGCGTACGGCGGGAGGGTGTCGGCCCCGATGCCGACGAGGGCGGCGCCGAGCGCGCCCGCGGTCACCTTGAGGCCGGCGCCGACGGTGAAGACCTGGGCGTGTGCCCCGGGCGGGGCGTGGTCGGCGCGAATGCGGAGGGTCGCGGTGAGGAGGGGGCCGTCGCAGGCGCCGGCCAGCGCGAAGAGGGGGAGGGCGAGGGCGTACGGGGCGGCGAAGGCGGCGGCGATGAGGGCGGCGCCGGTGCCGAGGAGGCTGTACGCGGCGAGGCGTGTGGCGGTGGTGGGCAG
>NZ_JAAKZV010000456.1 GCF_011044975.1 Streptomyces coryli
GTGGGAAGCACCCCGTATGCGAACCTAATCGCATGCCCGAGCACGACCGCCCCCCCGCCCGCCGCACCCGCCTGCGCACCGCCGGCGGGGCCGCGTTGCGTGTGATCGCCGTATGGGCCGTCGGCACCGTCACCATGCTGATTCTCGCCGGCATCCTCCCCGACTTCCGGCTTCAGTCAGAGGACGGCGACAGCGCCACCACCATCGCCGTCACCGCGGCCGCCGGAGCCGGCGCCTTCGGTGTGCTCGGCGCCGTCGTCTGGCCCGTCGTCGTACGGGCCCTGCTTCTCGTCCCCGCCCTGGTCCTCGGTCTGCTCGCCTTCTTCATCAACGGGTCGCTGCTCTGGATCGCCCTCAGCCTCATCCCCGCGGGCCGCGGGGAGGCCGATCCCGAGACCGCCGTCGTCGTGGCCGCCGTGATGTCCGCCGCGTCGTCCGCCGCCGGCACCGCCCTCGCCGTCCGCGACGACGGCGCGTACCGTCGCCGCCTGGCCCGGCTCGCGTACCGGCGCATCGATCGCGAGGAGCTCGCGAAGGCCTGCGACGGCCCCGGCACCGTCATACTGCAGCTCGACGGCGTCGGCCACGACGTCCTGCTCAACGCCCTCCAGCCCCGCGACTGCGGCGTCGGGCACAAGAAGCGCACCCTCCCCCCGCTCATGGAGACCGTCGCCGAGTGGCACGGCGCCACCCACCGGCTCACCGAGTGGCGTACCGACTGGTCCAGCCAGACCGGCGCCAGCCAGCTCGGCATCCTGCACGGCAGCAATACGGACGTCCCGGCCTTCCGCTGGTACGAGAAGGACACCGGCCAGGTCATGGTCTGCAACCGGCCCTCCTCCGCCGCCGAACTGCAGGCCCGCGCCGCCCGCAACACCGGCCACACCGGGCTCCTCGGCCGGGACGGCGCCAGCCGCGGCAACCTCTTCACCGGCGGCGCCCGCGAGGTAGCCCTCGTGCTGTCCGTCGCCGCCCGCCGCGGACGCGACAACCGGTCCCGGGCCGGCTACTTCGCCTACTTCTCCGACCCGGCCAACTTCTCCCGCACCTTCGCGTCCTTCGTCGCCGAGGTGTTCCGCGAGGTCGGCCAGTCGCTCATGACGCGACTCCGCCGCGAACAGCCGCGCGTCAGCCGCGGCGGGCTCTATCCCTTCATCCGCGCCTTCGCCACCGTCGTGCAGCGCGACGTCGTGGTCTCGGCCGTGCTCGGCGACATGCTCGCCGGCCGTAACGCCGTCTACGCCGACCTGGTGGCGTACGACGAGGTGTCGCACTACGCGGGCCCGTACCACCGCAACACCCACCAGGTGCTGCACCGCCTCGACCGGCAGATCCGGATGATCGCCAAGGTCGCCGAGTACGCGCCCCGCGACTACCGCATCGTGCTGCTCTCCGACCACGGCCAGAGCGAGGGGCCCACCTTCGCCGCCCGGTACGGGCTGACGCTGCAGGACCTGGTCAGGGCCGGGTGCGGGCTGCCCGTGTCGCGGCGGGCCCGTAAGACCCCGAGCGGTGCCGAGGCGCGGGCCGCGGCGCGGGCGGCGCTGCGCCGGCCGGAGGAGGCCGAGGAGGCGGAGGAGCCCGCGGCCGCGGAGCGCGGGAAGCCGGCCGAGCCGATCGTGCTGGGTTCGGGGAACCTCGGCCTGATCTCCTTCCCCGACATGCCGGGGCGGGTCTCCCGCGAGGAGCTCGACCGCCGCCACCCGGCGCTGCTGCGCACCCTCGCCGAGCATCCGGGCGTCGGCTTTCTGCTGATCAGGTCCGAGGAGTTCGGGCCGCTGGTGCTCGGGCGGAACTGCTCGGAGCACCATCTGGACACCGGGAAGATCGTCGGCGAGGACCCGCTCGCCCCCTTCGGGCCCGGGGCCGCGGACGCGGTGCGGCGCACGGCGGAGTTCCCGCACGCGCCCGACATCATGGTCAACTCCGCGTACGACCCGGACACCGGCGAGGTGCACGCCTTCGAGGACCAGGTCGGTTCGCACGGCGGCCTGGGCGGGGACCAGAGCCGGCCGTTCCTGTTCTGGCCGGAGGAGCTGACGCCGCCGGTCACGGGCGGTGCGGAGATCGTCGGCGCCGAGCAGGTGCACGCCATCCTGGAGGGCTGGCTGGGGAACTGGCCGGAGCTGGAACGGCCTGGTCTGGCGGGCGAGCCGGCGGAGGCCGAGGTCTGAGCCCGCGAGCCGCTCCCCGGGCCGGTTGACCCATGGCCATGGCTTGCCGGTGCCGCGAGCATGCCAGGTGTGGAACGGGCGTTCGTAGGCCGCGAGGCCGAACTCGACCGGCTCGGCCGCGCGTTGGCCGCGGCCCGCGCCGGCACGCCGCAGCGGGTGCTGGTCGAAGGGCCCGGAGGGATCGGGAAGACCGCCCTCGTACGGCGCTTCCTGGACACCGGCGGCGTCGGCCAGGTGCTGGCCGGCAGCGGCGAGGAGGCCGAGTCGGCGTTCGCCTTCGGCGTGCTGGAGCAGCTGCTGGGCGTACGGGACGGATGGCCCGACCCCCTCGCGGGCGGCGCGGCGCTCGTCGACGCGATCGGTGAGGCGCAGGACGACCTCAAGCCGCCGGAGGACGCCGTCGCCGTGGTGCTCGACGACGCCCAGTGGGCCGACCACCCCTCCCTCCACGCCCTCAGCTTCGCCGTCCGCCGGCTGCGCGCCGACCGCGTCCTCGCCGTGCTCGTCGTACGGGACGCCGACGACCCCGACCTGCCCGCGGGCGTACGCCGCCTGTGGACCGGCGACGGCGTGACCCGGCTCCGCCTCACCGGCCTCGAACCCGCCGAACTGCGCGACCTGAGCGGCCTGCTCAGCGGCCTCGACCACCCGCTCTCCGCCCGCGCCGCGGTCCGCCTCCACCAGCACACCGCGGGCAACCCGCTGTACGCCAAAGCCCTGTTGGAGCAGTCCGCAGGCCTCGTGGACGACCTCGAGCAGCCGGACGCCGCCCTCCCCGCCCCCGCGTCGCACACCGCCCTGGTCCTCGCCGCCCTCGGCGCCGTCGCCCCGCCCGCCGAGGGCGGCGAGGACCAGGGCGG
>NZ_JAAKZV010000457.1 GCF_011044975.1 Streptomyces coryli
CCGCAGCCTCCTCCCACCACCGCTCCACCACCTCACTCCTCCTCACCATCCTCATCCCCGCCCTGCTAGCCGCCATCGTCCGCCGCCCCCGCGGCCATCGCGCACGCCCGTAGAGCCGAAGAAACACCCGGCCCTGGAGCCGCAGCCGCAGCCGCACCCACAGGCCGCCCGGCCACACGGCCACCCAGCCGCACGGCCGCAGATAGGAGCCCCGATGTCCGACACGCTCATGCTGACCTTCGTCCTGCTCGCGGCCGCGGCGGTCGTCGCGTTCATCGCGCTCGTCCGGACCCGGCGCCGGGACGCCGCCTTCGACCCGGACGCGACGCCGGACGTCATCGAGTACATGACGATGATGATCGGCGTGGTCTACGCCATCGTGCTCGGCCTCGCCATCGCCGGCGTGTGGGACGCGAACGACGGCGCCCAGGCGACGGTGAGCTCCGAGGCCTTCGCGCTGCACGAGATCAGCGAGCAGGCCGCGGCCCTGCCGCCGGACGTACGGGACAAGCTGCGCTCGCAGGTCGACGCCTATGTCCCGTACGCCGTGGGCGAGGAGTGGGACGGGATGGAGGACGGCAAGGGCCTCACCGACCGCGGTGACCGAATGCTGGGCGAAGTGCGGCAGACGATCCAGGACTACGAGCCCCGCACCGAGTCGCAGAACCGGGCCGCCTACGCCATCGCCGAGCAGGTCACGACCGCCGAGCAGGCCCGTACGACGCGGGCGCTCGACGCCGGGCCGACGCTGCCGCAGCTGGTGTGGTTCGGGCTGATCGCCGGGGCCCTGGTCTCGGTCGGGATGGTGTTCGCACTGCAGATCAGGCGGACGAAGCGGGAGTTGATCCTGGCCGGCCTCTTCACCGCGCTGCTCGCGTTCCTGCTGGGGCTCGTATGGGTGCTCAACACCCCGTACGGACCGGGCGGCATCTCGATGACAGACGCGTTCGACGAGCTCTTCCCGTCGCTCACCTGACCGGTCTCACCCCAGCAGTCGCGGCGACAACGCCCCACAAGGCAGCAGATCGATCTCCGCCCCCGCGTCCCTGAGATCCGTCAGCACCATCTCGTCATACATCAGCAGCCCCGACTGCTCCGGCCACACGATCGCCCACAGCCACAACCCGCGCGCCTCACCCGCGAACACCGCGCGGTCGGCCGGAGCGCCGCCGACATGCCACAGCGGCGTCGGCCGCCCGGCGGCGACCACCTTCGCGTGCGGTGGCTTGTCCGTGCACATCGAGGGCCCGGGGTCGGGTCCGTCGATGCCCGCGTAGCGCGCACCGAGGCCCACGCCCAGCTCCTCGGCCACCAGCAGCAGTTCGCCGGGCCCGCCGAGCGGGCCGGGACCCGAGCACGCCACCGCCGTGGCCCGGCCGCCGCTGCGGTCGTCGCCCGCGGACGCGACGCCGGTGAACAGCCAGCCGAGCGGCAGCGGCCACGGCATCCACACCGGCACCTGCGCGCGGTGCACAGCGACGCCGAGCGCTTCCACGCTCGGCGGCACGACCGGCTGCAGCGGCTGCACGGCTCCGTGCGTGCCGCACTGCCAGGAATCAGCGAAGAGACCGGGCGCCCGGACCCGTGCGCCGCACTTCGGGCAACTGGGTTCGCCCCTCATAAGTGCATACCGTCCTCCGCGGCCGGTCCGACGTCAAGGACGATCACCCGTCCGGCGGGGATAGATGTAGTTTGCATTAATTAGCTTGCCTAATTTATGCTGGGCACATCTGAAGGAACCGACAGGACAACCAGACACGATGCCGGAAGGGGACTTGCCCCCATGCACACCGTCGACCCCACCGCCGACCCACTGGACGAAGGCAGCGGAAGTCTGCTCAAGCAGCCGAAGGCCGTCTGGGCGACGGCGGGCGCGGCCGTGGTGGCGTTCATGGGCATCGGGCTCGTAGACCCGATCCTGCCCTCCATAGCCAAGGGCCTCGAGGCCACGCCCAGCCAGGTGTCGCTCCTCTTCACCTCGTACTTCCTGATCACCGCGGTGGCGATGCTGGTCACCGGCTTCGTCTCCAGCCGCATCGGCGGCAAGAAGACGCTGCTCGCCGGGCTCGCCCTCGTGATCGTCTTCGCCGGTCTGGCCGGGACCTCCGACACCGTCGGGCAGCTGGTCGGATTCCGGGCCGGCTGGGGTCTCGGCAACGCCCTCTTCGTGTCGACCTCCCTCGCCGTCATCGTCGGCGCGGCGGCCGGCGGCAGTGCGGCGGCGATCCTGCTCTACGAGTCGGCGCTGGGCGTCGGCATGGCCTGCGGGCCGCTGGTCGGCGCGGTGCTCGGGGACGCCAGTTGGCGGTATCCGTTCTTCGGCACGGCCGCGCTGATGGCGATCGGCTTCCTGGCGATCACGGTCTTCCTGAAGGACCAGCCGAAGCCGGCCCGCAAGACCTCCCTGCTGGAGCCGATCAAGGCCCTCGGCCACGGCGGCCTCGCCTCCACCGCCGCCTCCGCCTTCTTCTACAACTACGCCTTCTTCACGGTGCTGGCCTTCACCCCGTTCGTGCTGAACATGTCGCCGTACCGCTCCGGCGCCGTCTTCTTCGCCTGGGGCGTGCTGCTCGCCGTCTTCTCGGTGCTGGTGGCCCCGCGGCTGCAGGAACGCTTCGGCTCGCTGAAGGTGCTCGGCGCCTCGCTCGTCCTCCTGGCCGCCGACCTCTTCCTGATCGGTTACGGCAGCCACACCGCCGCGATCGCCGGGACCGTCATCTCCGGCGCCTTCATCGGACTGAACAACACCGTCTACACCGAACTCGCCCTCGGCGTCTCCGACGCCCCGCGGCCGGTGGCCTCGGCCGGCTACAACTTCGTCCGCTGGTTCGCCGCGGCGGCGGCGCCGTACCTGGCACCGAAGATCGAGGAGTGGAGCGACATCCACATGCCGTTCGTGGTCGCGGCACTCGCCGCCGTGGTCGGCGCAGTGATCGTCTGGGCCCGGCGCAGCTCCCTCACCCACGAGGTCGCGGAGCACGCGGCCCACCAGGACGCGCAGCCCGTCCCCGCCACCGCCTGACCAGCCC
>NZ_JAAKZV010000458.1 GCF_011044975.1 Streptomyces coryli
GTCCAGGAACCGTCCCCCCGGGTGCCCTCCCCGGGAGTCCTTGCCCCTGACGCGCCCGGCCCCGAGGCGCCGCCCGGTTCCGATGTGCCCGGCCCCGAGGTGCCCGGTTCCGATGTGCCCCGCCCCGAGGGGCCGTCCGGCTCCGACGCGCCCGACCTCCACGCGCCCGGCCCCGAGGCACCCGGCCGCGCGGCGCCCGGCTCCGGAGCGCTCGCCCCCGGGCCGGCTACCGGAGTCGTTGTGAGCCAGACCACTGTCACGACCGCTGTCTCCGCCACCAGCACCACTAACGCCACCAGCAGATCGGCTGCCCAGTGCAGCCGGGCCGGAGTGCGCAGGCCGTGAGGGGTGAGGGATCCCAGCAGGTCAGGGTCACGGTCCGGGTCCGGCGTCATAGCCGCAGTCTCGGGCGCAGATGCCTCCCGCGGCTTGAGTACGGCTACTCAACAGGGCGTGGGGAGTCCCTCCAGCCAGCCGGCGCGGGTCAGCGGGTCGCGCGCCACTCTCGCACTACGCGCTCCACGTCCAGTGGGGCCATGTTCAGGGGTGGGCCCTCCAGCGGGTGGCGGATGGCCTCGCGGATGCGGGTGTTGATGTCGGTGATCAGTTGGCGTACCTCCTGCTCCGAGCGGGCCTTGCGGGCGGCTGCCAGGGCGTCCTGGTCGTCCTTGCGGAGGGCCAGTGTGGGTGGGACGTAGGAGAGGTTTTCGTCCTCGATTTTCTGGCGGAGCCACCACATCTCGTCGTACGGTTCGCTCTCGCCGCGGAGGGGTTTGCCCCTGCCTGGCAGGTTCTCGAACTCGCCGCGTTGTTCCGCCTCGCGGATCTGGCGGTCGACCCAGGATTCGAAGCCGACGCCCGGTGGTTTGCGTTCGGTCATGTGGCCATTGTGGCCTCCCGGTCCGGGGCCGCGCCGCTGTCGGCCCGGCCCTTTTCGTACACCGTCAGGCCGCGGGAGAGGCCCAGCGGGACCAGGAGCAGCTCGCTGAGGATGCCGCGCCAGGCGTAGTAGAGGTTCACCGCCTTGTTCGCGTAGACGCAGGGGAGGTTCAGGAGGACCGTCCCCAGCGGGAGTCTGCGGCGGTGGGCGGCGTAGATGAGGGGCGGGGTGGTCAGGAGGAGTTCGGCCGTAGTCCACCAGGTCAGGGCCACTGGGAGTGGAGTGTCTGTCGTCCAGGCCGCTACGAACGGGGTCGCCCACCACAGCGGGGCCGTGAGGATCTCCAGTAGCGCCAGGAGGACCCAGAGGCCCAGTATCGGCTTGCGGAGGATCAGGTCGCGGGCGTGTACGCGGACGTTCTGGCAGAAGCCCGCCATCCAGCGGCGGAGCTGTTTGCGCAGGTAGGTGAGGTGCTCCGGGTCGGCTGCCCAGGCCACCGCCGACGATACGTACAGCGCCCGCCGGCCCGCGATCTGCTGGGACCACGTGTAGTCCATGTCCTCGACGATCGTGCGCTCCGGGAAGCCGCCGGCCGCCGCCAGGTCCGTGCGGCGGAAGACCGAGCAGCAGCCGGAGCAGACCATGGGGCTGCCGGCGGCGTGCTGGATGGGGCGGTGCCAGTGGAAGCCGAAGAGGTACTCCGTGGATCTGCCGCGTTCCCAGAGGGTGCGGGTGTGGCGGGTCTGGACGTTGCCGGCGGCCACGGCGACCTGGGGGTCGTCGAAGGCCGGGGCCACCCGCTCCAGGTAGTCCGGTGCCAGCACCGTGTCCGCGTCGACGGCGAGGATCAGGTCCGTGGTGCAGTGCGGCAGGGCGTGGTTCTGCGCCTTGGCCTTGCTGCCCAGGTTTGCGGGCGGGCGCAGGACCGTCGCGCCGTACGAGCGCGCCACCGCTCCCGTGCGGTCGGTCGAGGCGTCGTCGACGACGATGACCTCGTCGGGGCGGAGCGTCTGGTTCAGTACAGACTCGAGCGTGGCCGGCAGGCCCTCCTCTTCGTTGTGCGCCGGAACGATGACCGTGACAGTGCGCCGCATAGCCTGCTCCCCCAGACGACGAGCCCGACGCCGCCGTAGACGAGCGTGCTGAAGCCGATGAACGGCAGTCCCCCGTGCATCCCCTGCTCCTTCGGGCCGTACGTGTTCTTGCTTCGGATGCGACGAACGTAAGCCCGGCGCGGGTGCTCCCGCGCCGGGCTGTGGACTACTTGCCGGTTGTGGAAAACGTGGAGAACCTCGTCACCCGACCGCGCCGCCCCTCACAGCTCCAGCAGCGCCTGCACCGGAAGGTGATCGCTCGGGAACTGCCCGTCCTGCGCATACGTGTTGATCTCCGCATAGCGGCACCGCACCCCCGGCGTCGCCAGTATCCAGTCGATCCGGTCCCCGTCCGGCACCAGCCCCTTGTACCCGTGGAAGGTCCCGTACAGCCTGCTGCGCCGCTCCGCCACGTCCCAGGTGTCCCGCAGGCCGCCCGCCTCGAGCATCGTGTCGTACACGACGTTCTTGTGCGCGGCCACATTGAAGTCGCCCGTCACCACCTTCGGCAGCGCCGCGTCCAGGTCCGCGAAGCGGCTGGTGATCAGCGCCGCCGAGCGTTCCCTGGACGGCTGGCTCCGGTGGTCGAGGTGGGTGTTGACGAAGTAGAAGTCCGCGTCCGTCGCCCGGTCGTGGAAGCGGATCCAGGTGACCATGCGCACGATCTCGTTGCCCCACGTCGTGGAGGCGATCGTGTACGGGGTGTCCGACAGCCAGTAGTGGTCGTACTCCACCGGCTCCAGCCGCTCCGTGTCGTAGAAGACCGCCATGAACTCGTCCTTGCTGCCGCCCATCCGCCCGGTGCCGAGCCAGTCGTAGCCGCCGCCGAGGTCGGCGTGGATGTCGCGCAGCTGGGCGTACAGGCCCTCCTGGGTGCCGATGACGTGCGGGCTCTCCTCGCGCAGCAGGCTGCGCATCACCGGGCGGCGCTCCGACCAGGAGTTGGGCCGGGTGTCAGAGGCGTAGCGTAGGTTGAACGACATCGTCTTGAGCTGCCGGCCCGCGGCGGGGCGGGCGGCGGTCCCGGCCGAGGCGGCGGCGGAGGG
>NZ_JAAKZV010000459.1 GCF_011044975.1 Streptomyces coryli
CCTCCGGCCCCCCGCCGTCGCCACCTCCCGTATCCCGTCGTCCTGCTCCTGCTCGCCGCCCTGGTGCTGCTCGCCGCCACGGCCGGCATGGCGGTCGGCTCGACCGGCCTGCCCGCCGGGGAGGTGTGGAACATCGTGCTGCACCGCATCCACCCGGCGCTCGCCGAGCCCGGATGGACACCGGTGCGCGAGACCATCGTCATCGACGTCCGGCTGCCCCGGGTGCTGATGTGCGCGGTGGTCGGCGCGGGCCTGTCGGTGGCGGGGATGGCGCTGCAGGCGCTGGTACGCAACCCGCTCGCCGATCCGATGCTGCTGGGGGTGTCGTCGGGCGCGACGGTCGGGGCCGTGCTGGTGCTGGTGTTCAACCTGACGCTGTTCGGCATGTTCTCGCTGCCGCTGGCGGCCTTCTGCGGTGCGCTGGCCGCGCTGGCCGCCGTCTACTTCCTGGCCCGCTCGGGCGGGCGGATGACGACGGTGCGGCTGGTGCTCGCCGGGGTGGCCATGGCCGAGGTGCTGTCCGCCGTGGCCAGCTTCCTGGTGGTCACGTCCAACGACCCGCACAAGACGCAGTCGGCGCTGCGCTGGATGCTCGGCGGGCTGGCCGGCACCACCTGGCCGATGGTGTGGATACCGGCCGCGGCGGTGCTGGCCGGGACGGCGGTGCTGCTCGGCGTCAGCCGGCCGCTGAATCTGCTGCTGGCGGGCGAGGAGGCCGCCGTGGCCCTCGGCCTGGACGTACACCGCTTCCGCGGGGCGCTGTTCGCCCTGGTCGCGCTGATGATCGGGGCGATCGTCGCGGTCAGCGGCCAGATCGGTTTCGTCGGCCTGATCCTGCCGCATGTGGTGCGGCTGCTGGTGGGCGCCGACCACCGGCGGGCGCTGCCCGCCGCCGCGCTGCTCGGCGCGGCCTTCCTGATCGCCGCCGACCTGGCGGCGCGGACCCTGATGAGCCCCGAGGAGATTCCGGTCGGCATTCTCACCGCGCTGGTGGGCGGCCCGTTCTTCCTGTGGCTGATGCGGCGGAGGGCGGCATGACGGTGGAACCGGCCGTACTGGACATCCAGGGGGTGACGGTCGAGGTGCACGGCCGGCCGCTGGTGGAGAACGTGTCGCTGCGGGCCGCGCCCGGCGAGATGGTCGGCCTGGTCGGCCCCAACGGGGCCGGGAAGTCCACCCTGTTGCGCACGGTCTACCGCGCGCTACGGCCCACCTCGGGCCGGGTGCTGCTGGACGGCGACGACGTCCGGCGGCTGCCGGGCAAGCGGCTCGCGCGCCGCCTGTCCGCCGTACTGCAGGAGGCCACCGGCGACTTCGAGCTGACGGCGTACGACGTGGTGGCCATGGGCCGCACCCCGCACAAACGCGCCTTCGCCGGCGACGACGCCGCAGACCGCGCCGTCATCCTCTCCGCGCTCGCGGAACTGGACGCCGTCAGCCTGGCGCAGGCCCCCTTCGACCGCCTCTCCGGCGGCGAGAAGCAGCGGGTGCTCATCGCCCGCGCGCTCGCGCAACAGGCGGGCACGATGGTCCTGGACGAGCCCACGAACCACCTCGATCTGCGCCACCAGCTGGACACCCTGCAGCTGGTCCGCCGGCTCGGCGTCACCGCCCTCGTGGCCCTGCACGACCTCAACCTCGCGGCGGCGTTCTGCGACCGGGTGTGCGTGCTGAGCGAGGGCCGGACGGTCGCCACCGGCCCGCCCGGCGAGGTCCTGACCGCGGAGCTGCTGGCGGCGGTCTACCGAGTGAAGGCGGAGGTCACGCCGCATCCGGGCACCGGCATCCCGCGGATCACGCCGCTGACCGGACTGCACCGGGCCACCGGGATCAGCTTCCGAGCGTGATGGCGATGCCGATCATCGGCTTCCGGCGGATGTGCAGCAGGCGCGCGAACCAGTTGCCGACGCGGGAGGTGACGTATCGCCTCGCGAGATGGGCCCGGGCCTCGGCGGTGCCCTCGGCGTCCAGGAGGCGGGCCGAGCCGGAGGCCGTGGCCGCGTCCGGGGCCGTTCGGCCACGGACGTCGCAGACGGTGACGGTGACCGCGTCGTTGTTACGGATCCGCTTGACCTTCCACGAGTCGGCCGGCGTGACGACCAGCAGCCCGCCGTCGTGCGCCACATGCCACACCGGCGTCGCAACGGGCGTGCCGTCCTTGCGGTAGGTGGTGAGGCTGACGTACTTGCTGCGCCGGATCTCATTCATGGCTGCCACGCCCGGAGTCTATCGACGCGGCTCACCGGGCCCGGGTGCGTGCGCTGCGGCGGCGTACCGGACCGGTTGTCGCGGGCCTCGGGATACGGCCACGATCGCGGCAGGCGCGATCAGTGCCACTGCCGCCGCCAGGACGGCCGGTACGGACAGGGCGGCGGGCAGCGACGTCCGCTCGGCGACGTAGCCGATGAGCGCCGGGCCGGCCAGGCCGCCGCCGTAGCCGATGGTCGTGACGAGCGACAATCGGCTCGCACCGCCGCCGGACCCGGCGACTGCCGCCCCGACCGCACCTGCCAGCACCGGCCACATCACCGCGGCGCCGGCTCCCACCAGCGCCCAGCCCGCGGTCGCCCAGCCGACGGCAGCCGGGCCCGGTCCGCCGGCCGCGACGGGGGCGAAGAGCACCAGTGCGTAGCCCGCCGTGGCTGTCATCCCGGCTAGGCGCAGCGTGGTGGGTGCGCCGAGGCGGGCCCGTATCGCGTCGCCGGCGAAGCGGACGGCGGTCATGGTCGCGAAGAATGCCGTGGATACGAGCGGTGCCGTCGCCGCGGCCGCGCCCAGTTCGCGGCGTACGTACACGCCCGCCCAGTCGCTGGCCGCGCCCTCGGCGAGGAAGGCCGCCGCGGCGACGAGCCCGAGCGTGACGAGGAGGCCCGGACGCGGAGGCAGCGGCTTCGCGGCCCCTGCACCGTCCGGACCGTCGGCGCCGGCCGCGGCGTCCGCACCCTGCGGGGTCCCGGGAGCAGCGCCGTCCCGCGCCGGAACAAGCCGACCCACCCCCACCAGGCCCGCC
>NZ_JAAKZV010000045.1 GCF_011044975.1 Streptomyces coryli
GGGTGCGGTGGGCGGAGGCGCGGGCGATGAGGACGTCGCCCTCCGCGGACTCGGCCGCCGGGGCGTAACCCATCTCGCGCAGCCGCTCCAGCAGCACCTCAGGCGGGGTCTGCGAGACCAGGATCGCCGGGGCCAGGCGGCGCAGCCTGAGGCCCTCGGAGCGGCGGTCGGCGAGGATCTCGGCGAGCAGCGCGTCGTCGTCGCAGCGGACGTACGCGGAGGCCGCGCCGATGCGCAACTGGCCGTGTTTACGGGCCACATCGTCGATCAGGTACGCGAGCGGCTGCGGCACCGGGGTGCGCGAGTGCGCGGCGAGGAAGTCGTGCAGCTCGGCGGCCGCCTTGCCGGCGTCCAGGGCGCGGCGGACGGAGGCGGGGGTGAAGCGGTAGACGGTCGCGCCGCCCTTCGACTCCACGTCGGCGAGGACCCCGAGCACCTCGGCGAGGGGGCGCTGGAGCGGACCGGGTGCCACCGCGGTGAGGTCGGCCTGGAGGAGGACGTGGTCCAGCGGCTCGGGGAGGAGGGGAGCGAGAGTGCGAGCGGCGGCCTCGGTGGCGGCGGCCAGCTCGGCACCGGTGAGCGCCAGGACGGCGGCGGCTGCGGGAGGCCCCAGCAGCGCCCGCCCCGGCGCGGACAGCGCGCCGCGGGCCGTAACGCCCAGCAACTCCGCCTCATCCAGCACCCATTGCGCCAGCCTGGTCCGCAGGTCCTGCCGCCCGTCCTCACCCGTCGGATCCCCCTGCCGCAGCGGCCGCTCCCAGCGCAGTCGCGCCAGCAGGGTCGCGCGGTCAGCGGCCACCCCCTCCGGCAGCCCCGCGAGCAGGCCGAGGACGCGGCGGCGGACGTCCGGGGCCGCGCCGCGGTCGAGGCCGTCGCCGAGGGCGGAGAGGGCGCGGCCCTTCGTGTCGCGGCCGCCGACGAGGCCGGGGACGCGGGTGGCGGTCAGCCAGGCGGTGGCCAGCGACGCCCAGCGGCGCTCGGCGGGCTGCCGCTGCCAGTCGTCGTACGCGGGGGTGGGCGCGTAGCGCTCGTCGGCCTCGCCGTCGGAGGCCACCAGGCCTGCCGCGAAGGCGAGTTCGACCCAGAAGGCGGCCAGCGGCTCGGAGCAGTCCAGCGCGACGGCGGTGCGCTTCAGGTCCCGTACGGCCAGGCCACCGGCGCGCAGCACGGGCGGCGGCTGGGCCGCCCAGCTGCCGACCAGGTCCTCGATCGCGTCGAGCGCGAGCAGCGCCTGCCCGGCGGCGGTCGCGTCCACGGTCGCCGGCTGATGCTCGTACGCGGCGGTGACCGGCGGCGGGAACGGCTCGACCGCGCGATGCGCCCGCCCACCGCGCAGGTGCAGCGCCGCCTCGCGCGGCAGCACGACATGCCCCGGCGACGTGGGCAGCAGCAGCCCGCGGTCGAGCAGCCAGCGCACCGGCGTCGCGGGCGAGGCGGAGACGGTGCCGTACGGCGGGCCCCAGACCAGGCGGTCGAGCAGGGCCATCGACTCGGGCGGCGCGGTGGCGAGCAGCTCGTCCATGCGGCGGCGGTCGGAGAACAGCCCGGCCAGCGACTCGGCCGCGGTCACCCCGTCGTGGGTGCCCGGCAGGCCGGCGGCTTCGAGGAGCTGCTGCAGCCGGTTCAGGGACATGCCGGCCGCCGCCTCCGCGACCGGCGGGCCGAGGCCGGTCGGCGGCGGCGGGCCGCCGGGGGCGGGCGAGAGCAGCTCGCGGGCGGTCCGGACGAGATGCAGCACGCCGCCCGCCTCGGCATCCGCGGCCTCCGGCCCCCACACCAGCGCGCGGGCGCGCAGCCGCCGGACCGCGCCGGGCAGCGCCTCGGTCACCTCGGGCGCGGCGTCCTCGCCCGCCATGAGGGCGTGCAGGGTCTCGTACGGGCACGGGTCCTGGGCCACCGCCAGGGCCTCGGCGGTCTGCAGCGCGAAGCGGTCGAGGCGCTCGACGGCGCGCAGGACGGAGGCGCGGGTGCCGGCCCGGGTGGCGAGCTGGGTGACGTCGTTCGGGACCGGCGACAGCAGGTCGGGGCGCAGGTGGAGGAGCTCCGCGAGCGCGTCGTCGGCGCGGGCGCGGAGGTCTTCGGCGAGGGTTCGCGGGGATGCGCCGATGGTCATCGATCCACAGTACTCGGCGGCGTACGGCCACGGCCGGAGGCCCGAATCGCGGTACGGTCGGTGGGTAAAGCCAACAGCGCGCTGCTGCAGGGGAATCGGGTGGGCATCGAGAGCGATCAGCTCGTTTACGACTATCTGAGCAAGGTGGGCGACATCGCGCAGCAGCGCGCGCTGTCGTCGGCGCAGCGGATGCGGCTGGTCACGGAGTTGCGCGCGAACATCGACCGGGTGCGGGCCGCCGAGGACGCGCAGACCGCGGACCAGGTCAAACGCATCCTCAAGCGCTTCGGCACCCCCGGCTCGGTGGTGGATTCCGTCGCCGAGGACCCCGGGCGCGGCGCGCCGGAGGTGGCGCCGGAGCCGCAGACCGCCGGGCGTGGCTTCTCGGTACGGTCCGTAAAGCTGCCCAAGGTCCCCAAGGTGCCCCGCCCGCGCCGGTCCGATCCGGAGCCGTCCGCGGCGCCCCGCAGCACCGCCGCCTCCCCGCCGCATCTGGCCGGTGAGGACGAGCTCGACCAGAGCGGCGCGGGGCCCGACTGGTGGCGGGTCGAGCCCGGGCCGCTGGACACGATGCCGGGGCAGAGTGTCGGCGATACGGTCCCGGGCTTCACCGGCGGCATCGAGGTGCCGGAGATCCTCAGGCCGCCGCCGAAGCAGGAGGACGAGCCCGTAAAGCTGCAGAAGCAGCGGGCCGCGGAGGAGGAAGCGGAGGAGGAGTACGAAGAGGAGGAGGCGGAGGACGACGCCGACGAGGAGTACGGCCGCGCCCGCCCCGTCCTCCACATCCTCCGCAGCGTCGGCCCGCTCGAACTGGTCGCCATCCTGTGCCTGCTGGCCGGCACCGTCACGGGTGTGTGGCTGGTGCTGGTGATCGGCTGGCTGCTGGTCTACGGGTCGCGGCGGCTGTCGCGTACCGAGGTGAAGATCGTCGTCTTCGGGGTGCCGGGGACGGTCGCCGTCGGCCTGCTGGTGTGGCTGTGGGGGCGGGCGGACGGCCGCTGGGGCGAGCCGCTGGCGGAGGACGCCTTCAACGCCGCGCTGACCGACGCCCTCCCGTGGGCGGTACGCGTCGCGGCTGTCGCCTCGGCCGCGCTGCTGTTCTGGCGGGCGAGACGAGATCAGCTCCGCTGAGGTGACACGAAGGGGTCTGGGGACTTCGCCCCCAGACCCCCGCGAGGCGACAGCTGCGCTGAGCCCTACTTCTTCGTCAGGTCCTTCTGCATCTCGTCGAGGATCTTGTTCGCGGCCGTGTAGCCGATGCCCTGCATCCACAGCTCGTCGTTGACGTGGAAGGCCTTGCCGTCCTTGACGGCCTTCATGTTCTTCCACAGCGGGCTCTTGAGGGCCTTGTCCTCGCCGGACTTCGCGGTGGAGCCGTACGACGTGTAGAAGATGACGTCCGCGTCCGCCTTGTCGATCTGCTCGGGGCTGACCTCGACGGTGAAGCCGGGGCGCTCGCCCTTGTCGGCCTGCTTGATGATCTCCTCGGGGCGGCTGACGCCCACGTCCTGCAGGATCGTGCCGATGTAGTTCTTGTCGGCGTAGATGCGGGTGTCCATGCCCTCCATGAAGCGGAGGACGTTGACCGTGGTGTCCTTCGCCTTCGCGGGGCCGCCGAGCGCCTTGTTGACGCTCTTGACGTGCTTGTCGTAGTCGGCGACGACCGTCTTGGCCTCGTCCTTCTTGCCGAGCGCCTCGGCGTGCAGCTCGAAGTTCTCCTTCCACGGGGCGCCGACCTCTTCGGCGAACACCGTGGGGGCGATCTCCTTGAGCTGGTCGTAGCGCTGGCCGTCGCGGAACTTGCTGCTGAGGATCAGGTCGGGCTTGAGGCCCGCGATGGTCTCCAGGTTGGGGTTGCCGATGGTGCCGACGTCCTTGATGCCCTCGACCTCGTCCTTGGGGAGGTAGTTGAGGAACTTCGACTCGACGTCGGCGCGGACGGCGCCGACCGGCTTCACGCCGAGGGTGATCGCCGAGTCCAGCTCGGGCGTGTCGAGGACGACGACGCGCTGCGGGTCGGTGGGCACCTTCACGTCGCCCATCGCGGTCTTGATGGTGTGGGTGGTGGAGTCCTTCTCGCCGGAACCGGACCCGGACCCGGAGTCCGAGTCGGAGCCGCAGGCCGCGAGCGAGACGGCGGCGGTGACGGCGAGGGCGCCCGCGGCGAGGCCGCGGCGGCGGGCGTTGGTGCGGAGCATCTTTACGGGCCTTTCGAGGGGGACGGGGTACGGCTGTGGGGGGTAAGCCTGGTTACTGCGCGTGCCACGGACGGCCGGGGACGACCAGCGGGCCGCCGGTGACGGGGTCGTCCACGATGACGGCGTCGAGGCCGAAGACCTCGCGCATCAGCTCGGGCGTGACGACCTTGCCGGGCGGACCCTCGGCGACGATCCGGCCGGACTTCATCGCCACTAGATGATCGGCATAGCGGGCGGCCTGGTTGAGGTCGTGCAGCACCGCGACGACCGTCCGGCCGTGCGGGCGGCGCTCGCCGGGGACGGCGAGCTGCCGGATCAGGTCGAGGACCTCGACCTGGTGGGAGATGTCGAGGTAGGTCGTCGGCTCGTCGAGGAGCAGCAGGTCGGTCTCCTGCGCGAGCGCCATCGCGATCCAGACCCGCTGCCGCTGGCCGCCGGACAGCTCGTCGACGGGGCGCTCGGCCAGTTCGGTGATGTCCGTATGCGCCATGGCGGTGGTCACGGCCGCCTCGTCCGCCTCCGACCACTGCTGCCACCAGCTCTGATGCGGCTGCCGGCCGCGGCCCACCAGGTCGCCGACGGTGATCGCCTCGGGCGCGGTCGGGGACTGCGGGAGCAGGCCGACGGTGCGGGCGATCTGCTTGGTGGGGAGCTTCGCCAGCTCCCGGCCGTCGAGCAGCACGGACCCGCCGCGCGGCTTGAGCAGCCGGCCGAGGGCGCGGAGGAGGGTGGACTTGCCGCAGCCGTTGGGGCCGACGACGACGGTGACCTTGCCGTCCGGGATGTCGACGTCGAGGCTCTCGACGACGACGCGTTCGTCGTACGCGAGGGTGAGGGCGCGGGCCGCGAGGCGGCTGGCCGGTGTGTCGATGGTGGTCATGCCTTGCCTCCGGTACGGCTCCTGACGATGAGCCACATCAGGTACGGCGCCCCGATCGCCGCCGTCAGCACGCCGACGGGCAGCTCGGTGGGCGCGAAGAGCTTGCGCGCGAGGATGTCGGCCGCGGTCACGATCAGCGCCCCCATCAGCGCCGACGACAGCAGCGGGATCTGTGCCGTCCGGGTCAGCCGGCGGGCGATCTGCGGGGCGAGCAGCGCGACGAAGTCCACGGGCCCGGCGGCGCCGGTGGCGACGGAGGCGAGGACGACGCCGAGGAGGACGAGGCCGAGGCGGGTGCGTTGCAGGCGTACGCCCAGGGCCGTCGCGGTGTCGTCGTCGAGCGAGACGGTGCGCTGGGCGCGGGCCGCCCAGAACAGGAAGGGGAGGGCGATCAGCAGCGTCCACAGCAGCGGCCTAGACGCGTCCCAGCCGCGGCCGTTGAGCGACCCGGTCAGCCACACCTTGGCCTGCTGCGCCATCAGCGCGTCGCCCTTGGTGAGGAAGAGCTGGGTGACGGACTTCAGCGCGACGGCGAAGCCGATGCCGATGAGCACGAACCGCGCGGCGTGCAGCCCACCACGCCAGGCGAAGACGTAGACGAGCGCGGCGGCGACGAGCCCGCCGGTGACGGAGAGCCAGGGCAGGACGGCGTACGAGCCGATGCCGTACGTCATCGCGCCGACGGTGAGCGCGGAGGCGCCCTGGGAGACGCCGATGATGTCCGGGCTGGCGAGGGGGTTGCGGGCGACGGTCTGGATGAGCGCACCGGCGATCCCGAAGGCGAGGCCGACGAGGAGGCCGGTGACGAGGCGGGGGAGACGGAGGGTGCCGACGACCAGCTCGTTGGGATTGTCCTGGCCGAGGACGACCTGCACGACGTCGCCCGGGGCGACCCAGGTCTCGCCGACGGAGAGGGAGAGGACGGAGACGGCGGCGGTGAGGACGGCGAGGGTGAGGGCGACGGCCGTGGCGCGGCGGTGCACGAGGAAGGAGGCCTGGCCGCGCCGTGCGAGGCCGTAACCGGCGGGGCGAGCGGCTGCAGACTTGGCGGCGGTGAGGGGCGTGCCGGTCACCGGGCCACCCCCTTTACCTTCGCGCACACACAGCAACTGGCGGGTGGGTGGGCCCGTCAGTCGTCAGGCTGCTCCGTGTCCGGGCGGATGTCGATGCGCCAGCCCGTCAGCCGCGCCGCGAGCCGCGCGTTCTGGCCTTCCTTGCCGATCGCCAGCGACAGCTGATAGTCCGGCACCGTCACCCGCGCCGACCGCGCCGCCTCGTCCACGACCTCGACCTTGCTGACCCGCGCCGGAGACAGGGCATTCGCCACCAGCTCCGCCGGCTCGTCCGACCAGTCGACGATGTCGATCTTCTCGCCGCCCAGCTCCGCCATGACATTGCGCACACGGCCGCCCATCGGCCCGATGCACGCGCCCTTGGCGTTCAGCCCGGACCGCGTCGAGCGCACCGCGATCTTCGTACGGTGACCGGCCTCCCGCGCGATCGCGGAGATCTCCACGGAGCCGTCCGCGATCTCCGGCACCTCCAGCGCGAAGAGCTTCTTCACCAGATTCGGGTGCGTACGGGACAGCGTCACCGACGGCCCCCGCACCCCCTTCGCCACCCGCACCACATACGTGCGCAGCCGCGCCCCGTGCTTGTAGTCCTCGCCGGGGACCTGCTCCTGCACCGGCAGGATCGCCTCGAGCTTGCCGATGTCGACCAGGACGTTGTTCGGGTCCCGGCCCTGCTGGACGACGCCCATGACGACGTCGCCCTCGCGGCCCGCGTACTCGCCGAAGGTGACTTCCTCCTCGGCGTCGCGCAGCCGCTGCAGGATGACCTGCTTGGCGGTGGTCGCCGCGATGCGGCCGAAGCCCGACGGCGTGTCGTCGAACTCCTGGGGCTCCTGCCCCTCCTCCAGGTCGTCCGCGTCTTCCTTCGCCCACACCGTCACATGGCCGGTCTCGCGGTTCAGCTCCACGCGGGCACGCTGGCGGCTGCCGTCCGTGCGGTGGTAGGCGATCAGCAGCGCGGACTCGATGGCCTCGACGAGCAGGTCGAAGGAGATCTCCTTCTCCCGCACCAGACCGCGCAGCGCGCTCATGTCGATGTCCACGGCTACGCCCCTTCTTCCTCGGTGTCCTTCGGGGACTTGCGGTTGAACTCCAGCTCGACACGCGCCTTCGCGATCTCGTCGAAGGCCACCCGGCGGGCCTTGGGCTTGCGCCCCTTCACACCCGGGATCTCCAGATCCAGACCGTCGTCGTCCACCGCGGTGATACGGGCGACGAGCTCCTCGCCCTCGTGCAGCTGCAGCTTGATCAGCCGGCCGGTGGCGCGGTGGTAGTGGCGGAGCTCGGTGAGCGGCCGCTCGGCTCCGGGGGACGTCACCTCGAGCACGTAGGGCGCGTCGCCCAGGGGCTCCTTCGCGTCCAGCACCTCGGAGATCGCCCGGCTCAGCTCGGCGCAGGCGTCCAGCTCCACCCCGTCGTCCGAGTCGACCACCACGCGCAGGACCCGGCGCTTCCCGGCGGGTGTCACCTCGATCTCCTCGAGATCGAGGGAGCGCTCGTGCACGAGCGGTTCAAGCAGTTCGCGCAGCCTCTCGCTCTGGGTGGTGCTCATCCGGGTGACTCCTCGGCCGCGTGTGCTGTTGTCGTGGGTGTGTGCGGCTTTGCTGCCGCAGGGTGCGTGTCAGGTCAAAGGGTATCCGCTCCACGACCTGGGCGGCGCCCACAGGTACGCTCGGGTCGTGCTGATCAAGGTTTCCGCCCGCAGGAGCGTGCTCAAGGCCGCGGTGGCCGCGGGCGCTGTTGGGGTCGTCGGCTGCTCGTCGCCCGGCGAGCGCGCCGCCGCGCCCAGTCCCTCCGCGGAGCTGCGGATGCGCAAGCAGGCCGCGCGGGCGTCCGGCGAGCTGATGCGGCGTTACGACGCGACGGTCGAGGCGCACCCGGACCTGGCCGAGCCGCTCATCCCGCTGCGCAACGACGTCGCGGCGCATGTGACGGCGTTCGCGGGGAAGGGCAGGGACCGGAAGACGGCGTCACCGTCCGGCAAACCCGGCAAGGCCTCCCCGTCGCCGACGCCCGCGGCGCCCGACGTACCCGACGACCCGAAGAAGGCCCTGGCCCGGCTCGCCGAGGCCGAGCGGAGCACCGCCGACGCGCACACCGAGGCGCTGGCCGAGGCGCCCGGCGAGCTGGCCCGGCTGCTGGCCTCGGTGGCCGCGGCCGGCGCGGGGCACGCCTACGTGCTGGCGGAGGTGGACGCGTGAGCGGCGACGAGCTGACGGCCCGGAGCGCGGCGGAGGCCGCGCTGCGCGGGGAACATGCCGCGGTGTACGGGTACGGCGTGGTCGGCGCCCGGATCGACGGCGACCGGCAGGAGGAGGCCCGTACCGCCTACGACGCGCACCGCGCGCGGCGGGACGCGATGGCCCGGGTGGTACGCGATCTCGGCGGGAAGCCGAAGCCCGCGGCGGCGGCGTACGCGCTGCCGTTCGCGGTGCCCGACGCCGCGGCCGCGGTGCGCCTCGCCGCCGAGCTGGAGGACCGGCTCGCCGGGGTCTACGCCGATCTGGTGCGGGCCGGCGACGGGAATGTGCGCGCGGACGCCGCGGCGGCGCTGCGCGAAGCGGCGGTCCGGGCGGTGCGGTGGCGCGGGGCGGGCGTAGCCTTCCCGGGGCTGGCGGAGCGCGCGCAGGGCGCCGCGGCGCCGCCCTCGCGGGGGTCGCGGGGCGGCGGCGACGGTACGGATCAGGGATCAGGACCGGATTCGGAGTACGACCCGAGTGGGTCCGAGTCGCAGCCGGGTACAGAGCCCGGAGCGGGCGAGTGGTCGGAGCCCGGGGCCGGCGCCGATCCGGCGTGACCGGCAGACCAGCAGCAGGTACGGCGGGATCGTGAGGCAGTGGCAGAAGAAGCGTCGTCAAGGGCATCCGCGGGGCGGCCGACGCCCGGTCTGAAGCCGCCGCAGCGCCTCGAGCGCGCGGTGGCGGAGGCGGCGGGGCCCGGCGCCGCGGCCGCGCAGGAGTGGCTCAGCGGGCTGCCGGCGCTGGCTTCCGGGTATCTCCAGAAGTGGCAGCTCACCCCCGAGCGGGTGCAGACGCCCGGGGGACGCAGCTCGCTCGTGGTGCTGGTCCGGCAGGAGGACGGCACGCCCGCCGCACTGAAGCTCACCCGGCCTGCTGCCGGGCACGAGCAGGAGCATGCCGCGCTCGCCCGCTGGGACGGGCGGGCGGCGGTGCGGCTGCTGCGGTCGGTGCCGGCGGACGGGGTGCTGCTGCTGGAGCGGCTGCGGCCGGATGTCAGCCTGCGGTCGCTGCCGGAGGCGAAGGCGATGCTGGAGGCGGCGAACACGCTGCAGCGGCTGTGGCTGGAACCGGAGCCGGGGGACGCGGACTTCGCGACCGTGACCGCCCGCACGGACCGGCAGGCGGAGCTGCTGCGGCGGTGGCGGGAGGGGCCGGATGCCGGGGCCGAGGTGGTGCTGATCGACGAGGCGCTGGCGCACCAGGAGGCGCTGACCGCGGCGGCGGAGGGCGACTCCGCCGGGCCCGTATCGCTGCTGCACGGGGACTATCACCAGGGGCAGGTGCTGGCCGCGGAGCGGGCGCCGTGGCTGGCGATCGATCCGCGGCCGGTGGTGGGTGAGCGGGCGTACGACCTGGCGTGGCTGGTGCGGGACCGGCTGGACACGCTGATCGGGTCGCCGGGGGCGGCGGCCGCGGCGCGGCGGCGGGTCGGGCGGCTTTCGGATCTGCTGGAGGTGGACCGGGAGCGGCTGCGGGCGTGGACGCAGTTCCGGTGCGTGGCGGCGGGGGTGGCCGCGCTCGCGGACCGGGACCGGCGGGGCGGGGAGCTGCTGCTGGAATTCGCCGGGTTGCTGTAAGGGCGGTCAACTAGGCTTCGTCGGCATGCGCTTGCCCAGGTGGGTCCTCATTGTCGTCGCCGTCGTGGTCGCCGGTGCGATCGCGGGTACGGTCCTGCTGCTCACCGCCGATGACGAGCATCAAGGTGCCAAGGACGAGGTGCGGGCCTTCCTCGACGACTGGGGTGCGAAGAAGGACGACCGGGCCGCGCGGCGGACCGACGATCCCAAGGCGGCGGCCGATCTGCTCGAGTCCGTGCGGCGGAATCTCGCGCCGAAGAAGGCCGAGTTCGAGCTCGCGGGCGATGCCCGGGAGGTGAAGGGCGGGGGCGTCGCGGTCCCGTACCGGGCCGCGATGGAGCTCGACACCATCGGGCCTTGGGAGTACGCCGGCGAGGCCGTCGCCGAGCCGCACGGGGACGGGTGGCGAGTGCGGTGGGAGCCGCGGGCGCTGCATCCGAAGCTCCGGGCGCATCAGACCCTGGTGCTCAGCAAGAAGCGGGCCGAGCGGGCGCCGATCCTGGCCTCCGGCGGGGCGCCGCTGGCCGCGGACGGGAAGGTGTGGGAGGTCTCGATCTGGCCGGCGAAGCTGAGCCGTCCCGACGACGCGTACGAGGCGCTGGACGACCTTGATGCCGGGATCGACATTCCGGACCTGAAGAAGCGGGTGAAGGCCGGGAAGGAGAAGAATCCGGACGCGTCCATCCCGGTCGTGACGCTGCGGAACGCCGCGTATCAGAAGGCCAAGGGCGAGCTGCTGGACCTTCCCGGGCTGCAGTTCCGGGACTCGCGGCAGCCGGTGGCGTATCGCGCCAAGGCGCTGGTCGGGTCGGTGACGCCGGGGAGCGAGAAGGGGGCTTCCGGGCTGCAGGCGCGCTACGACAAGCAGTTGCGCGCTTCGCCGGCGGCCGAGGTGGTGACCGCCGACCGCGAGACCGGGCAGCCCAAGCGCACCCTCGCCAAGCGCGCGGCCGGGCATGGGACGGCGGTGCGGACGACCATCGACCCCGCGCTGCAGGCGGCCGCGGAGGGGGCGGTCGGCAAGGTGAAGAAGAGCGCGTCGCTGGTGGCCGTGCGGCCGAGTGACGGGCGGATCCTCGCCGTGGCCGACAACTCCGGGGCGGAGCGGGCCCTGAGCGGCCGCTATCCGCCGGGCTCCACCTTCAAGGTGGTGACGACCGCCGCGCTGCTCCAGAAGGGCGTCAGCGGCGGTACGCGGGTGGACTGCCCGAAGTACGAGACGGTGTCCGGGCAGCGGTTCGAGAACCAGGACGAGTTCGACCTGCCCAAGGGCACCACCTTCGAGCAGTCCTTCGCCAAGTCCTGCAATACGGCCTTCATCGGGCTCCGCGACAAGCTCGGCGACGGCAGCCTCACCGACGCCGCCAAGGCCTTCGGGATCGGCGGCGAATGGCAGGTGGGGGCGACCACCTTCGACGGCAGCGTGCCGACGCCGAAGAGCGAGAACGAGAAGGCCGCGTCGATGATCGGGCAGGGCCGGGTGGAGGCGAGCCCGCTGGTGATGGCATCGGTGGCGGCCACGGTGAAGGAGGGCGGCTTCCGGCAGCCCGTGCTCGTACCGGAGGCGGCGAAGAAGCGCTACGAGGCGCCCGCGAAGCTCGACCCGAAGGCCGCGGGGCAGCTGCGGTCGCTGATGCGCAAGGTCGTCACGGACGGGTCGGGCTCGGCGCTCAAGGGGCTGCCGGGCACGCCGCACGCCAAGACCGGGACGGCGGAGTTCGGCACCGACAAGCCGCCGAAAACGCATGCCTGGATGACCGGCTTCCTCGGCGACCAGGACCTGGCCTTCGCGGTGCTGATCGAGGACGGCGGCTCGGGCGGGAAGGACGCCGGGCCGGTGCTGGCGGACTTCTTGGAGCGCAAGGGGTAGGGCCTGGCTCTAAGGTCTCAGGCGGCTTCCGGGAGCTCCTCCGCGGGCGCCTCCTCGTGGCGTACGGACAGCTCCAGCTCGTTGTCCTTGAGGTCGGCGACGATCGTGTCGCCGGGCTCCGCCTCGCCGCTCAGCAGGATGGACGCGATCCGGTTGTCCAGCTCCGTCTGGAGCGTGCGGCGGAGCGGCCGGGCGCCGAACTCGGGCTGGTGGCCGAGGGCGACCAGGCGCTTCTTCGCGGCCTCGGTGACCTCGAGCTCCAGGCCCTGGGCCCGGACCCGGCGGCGGCTCTTCTCCAGCAGCAGGTCGATGATGGTCGACAACTCGCCCTCCCCGAGGCCGTGGAAGATGATGATCTCGTCGATGCGGTTGAGGAATTCGGGGAGGAAGCGGCCGCGCAGATCCTCCATCAACTCGTCCTTGATCTCGCTCACATCGCCGTGGTGCGCGAGGATCCGCTGCGCCCCGATGTTGGACGTCATGATCACGACGGTGTTGCGGAAGTCGACCGTACGCCCCTGGGCATCGGTCAGCCGCCCGTCGTCCAGGACCTGCAGGAGGGCCGAGAAGACGTCCGGGTGCGCCTTCTCCACCTCGTCGAAGAGCAGCACGCTGTACGGCTGCCGGCGGACCTTCTCGGTCAGCTGGCCGGCCTCCTCGTGCCCCACGTATCCGGGCGGCGCACCCACCAGCCGCGACACGGTGTGCTTCTCCTGGAACTCGCTCATGTCGAACCGGATCATCCTGCTCTCGTCCCCGAAGAGCAGCTCTGCCAGGGCCTTCGCCAGCTCGGTCTTGCCGACGCCGGTGGGCCCGAGGAAGAGGAAGGAGCCGACGGGCCGGTTCGGATCGCCCATCCCGGCCCGCCCGCGGCGCACCGCCTCGGAGACCGCCGTGACCGCCTCCTCCTGCCCCACCACCCGCGAGTGCAGCGCCTCTTCGAGCTTCAGCAGCTTGTCCTTCTCGCTGGCCGTCAGCTGCGCTACGGGGATGCCGGTGCGCCGGGAGAGGATGTCCGCGATATCCGCGGCGGTCACCGCCATCACGCCCTCGCGCCGCTCCTCGACCCCCGCCAGCTCCGCCTCGGCGTCGGCGATCTGCCGCTTGAGCTCGCTCGCCTTCGCGTAGTCCTCGGCGGTGACCGCCTCGTCCTTCTCCCGGGTCAGCTTGGCGAGTTTGTCCTCGCGGTCGGTGACCGCGCTGGACTTGCCGAGTGACTTCAGCCGCACCCGGGCGCCCGCCTGGTCGATCAGGTCGATGGCCTTGTCGGGCAGGAAGCGGTCGGAGACGTAGCGGTCGGAGAGCTCGGCGGCCGCGGTGAGCGCCTCGTCGGCGAAGCGGACCTGGTGGTGGGCCTCGTACGCGTCCCGCAGGCCCTCCAGGATCTGGATGGTCTCCTCGACGCTCGGCTCCGGCACCATGACCGGCTGGAAGCGGCGCTCCAGGGCCGGGTCCTTCTCGATGTGCCTGCGGTACTCGTCGATCGTGGTGGCGCCGACGACGTGCAGCTCGCCGCGGGCGAGGGCGGGCTTGAGCATGTTCCCCGCGTCCATGGCGGAGTCGCCGCCGCTGCCGGCGCCGACCACCGTGTGCAGCTCGTCGATGAAGAGGATCGTGTCCTCGGCGGCCTTCACCTCGTCGATGACGTTCTTCAGCCGCTCCTCGAACTCGCCGCGGTACTTCGACCCGGCGACCAGACCCGCCAGGTCGAGGCCGATCACCCGCTTGTCCTCGAGGGTCTTGGGCACCTCACCGGCGACGATCCGCTGCGCGAGCCCCTCGACGATGGCGGTCTTGCCGACGCCGGGCTCGCCGATCAGCACGGGATTGTTCTTCGACCTGCGCGACAGGATCTCGACGGTCTGCTCGATCTCCTCGGCGCGGCCCACGACCGGGTCGAGCTTGCCGGACTTGGCCTCCTCGGTGAGGTCGCGGCCGTATTCGTCGAGGGTCGGGGTCTCGCTGTTCTCGGGGCGGGACGACGGCACGCCCTCCGCCCGCGACGCCTTGTCGGTGGCCTTGGAGAGCTTCGCGGGATCGGTCCCGTACGCCTCCAGCAGCCGGCCCGCGCCGGAGGCCGGGTCGTCGAGGAGGGCGCCGAGGATGTGCTCGGGCCCGATGTACGACACGCCCGCCGCCTGGGACCTGGCGTGGGCGGCGATCAGCACCCGCTTCGCCGCCGGCGTCAGGCCCGGCTCGGACGACGGTGTGCCGCCCTCCCCGGGCAGCACCCGCTCGATGTCGGCGCCGAGCTGCTCGGGGTCGGCGCCCGCCTGCCGCAGCACGCTGCGCGCCGGCTCCACCTGGGTGCACGCCCACAGCAGATGCTCGGTGTCCAGGTCCTCGCTGCCGTCCTGCTGCGCCCGCTGCTGCGCGGTGCCGATCAGCTCGCGCGCGGAGTCGGTGAGCAGCCGCCCGATCGGCACCCGCTGCACCTGGGGCGGGGCGGAGCCCGGGGCCATCCCGAAGAAGCGGTTGAGGATCTCCGAGAACGGGTCCTGGGAGCCGTAGGAGCCGAAGGGCGGCATCGAGGTCATGGCCTCAGGGAAACAAGGCCGCCACCCGGCCGCAAAAGCTGCGCTGCGACCGGGTTAACAGCCCGCCGCAGGTCAGGCGGTCAGCCGCCGCACCGCCTCGTCGATCTCGAGCTCCTCGCTGGTGCCGCCGCGGCGGTTCTTCAGCTCCACGATCCCGTCATCGATCCGCCGCCCGACCACCAGCGTCCGCGGCACCCCGAGCAGTTCGGCGTCGGTGAACTTCACGCCGGGCGACGCGTTCCGGTCGTCGACGACCACCCGCAGCCCGAGCCCGGCGAGCCGCTCGCCGACCTCCAGCGCGGCCTCGATCTGCTTGGCCTTACCGGCCGCGACGACATGCACGTCGTACGGGGCGATCTCGTCGGGCCAGCACAGCCCCTTCTCGTCGCTGTGCTGCTCGGCGAGCGCGGCGACGGCACGGGAGACGCCGATCCCGTACGAGCCCATGGTGACGCGGGCGGGCTTGCCGTTCTGGCCGAGGACGTCGAAGCGGTACGCGTCGGCGTACTTCCGGCCGAGCTGGAAGATGTGCCCGATCTCGATCGCCCGGTCGAGCCGCAGCCCGGCGCCGCACTTGGGGCAGGGGTCGCCGTTCTGCACGACCACGACGTCCACGTACTGGTCGACCTCGAAGTCCCGGCCGCAGACGACATTGCGGGCGTGCGTGTCCGGTTTGTTGGCACCGGTGATCCAGGAGGTCCCGGGAGCGATCCGGGGGTCGGCGAGGTAGCGGATCTTGCCGAGGCCCTGCGGCCCCACGTATCCGCGCACCAGCTCGGGCCGTCCGGCGAAGTCCTCGGCGGTGACGATGTCGACCTCGGCGGGCGCCAGCAGCTCGGCGAGCTTGCCCATGTCCACCTCGCGGTCGCCGGGCACGCCGACGGCGGTGATCTCGCCGTCCACCTTCACGAGGAGGTTCTTCAGCGTCGCGGAGGCGGGCACGCCGAGGTGCTCGGCGAGGGTCTCGATGGTGGGGGTGTCCGGGGTGTCGAGCTCCTCGACGGGGCCGTGCGCGCTGCCGTCCACGGCGGCGACCTCGGTCCGCACCGCCTCCGTATTGGCGGCGTAGTCGCACGCGGGGCAGTCCGCGAAGGTGTCCTCCCCGGCCGCGGCCGGGGCGAGGAACTCCTCGGAGGCCGAGCCGCCCATCGCCCCGGAAATGGCCGAGCAGATCCGGTAGTCGAGGCCGAGCCGCTCGAAGATCCGCTGGTAGGCGGCCCGGTGCAGCGCGTACGAGGCGGCCAGGCCCTCGTCCGTGGCGTCGAAGGAGTACGAGTCCTTCATCTGGAACTCGCGGCCGCGCAGAATCCCGGAGCGGGGGCGGGCCTCGTCCCGGTACTTGGTCTGGATCTGGTAGAGGATCGCGGGCAGATCCTTGTACGAGGAGATCTGCTCCTGGGCGACCTGGGTGAACAGCTCCTCGTGCGTCGGGCCGAGCACGTAGTCGGTGCCCTTGCGGTCCTTGAGCTGGAAAAGGAGGTCGCCGTACTCGTCGGCGCGCCCGCTGTCCTCGTAGATCTCCCGCGGCAGCAGGGCAGGCAGCAGCACTTCCTGCCCGCCGATGGCGTCCATCTCCTCGCGCACGACCCGGGTGACGTTCTCGAGGACCTTCTTGCCGAGCGGCAGCCAGCTGTAGACCCCGGCGGCGGCGCGGCGCACGTATCCGGCGCGGACCAGCAGCTTGTGGCTGGCGGTCTCGGCGTCGGCCGGGGCGTCGCGGAGGGTCTTCAGCATCATCTGGGACATGCGCTGGGCGCGGGGGGTGCGGGAGCTCATGCCCGGGAGGTTAGCCGGAGGCGGGCCCGCGCCGGAAATGCGTATCACCGGCGGAGCGGCAGCTCGGCTCCCATCACCACGTATGGGGCGGGTGCCGACGGGCTGCATCTCCCGGGGGCCGACCCCCGGACCCCCAGCCGATCCCGGGCTCATGCCCGCCGCAGCGGCAGCTCGGCTCCCATCACCACGTAAGGGGCGGGCGCCGACGGGAAGATCACTCTGCGTGCCAGGTCCTGGTAGCCCAGCTGCCAGTACAGCCGGCGGGCCGGGCTCTCCACGTCGATCGCCGACAGGATCGACTTGGGTTCGACGGCCGTGTCGGTGATCTCGGTGATCAGCCGGCGGCCGATCCCGCGCTTCTGGAACGCCGGGTGGACATGCAGCTCGGTGATGACGAAGGCGTCGTCGAGCCACCGCTCGCTGCCGGTTTCGCGCAGATACGGCTGCACCACCGTCGACCACCAATAGACCCGGTTGTTCGGCATCCCGTAGACGAACCCGGCCAGCCGCCCCTCGGCGGTCGTGGCGCCGAGCGCCCGCACCCCCGCATTGGCGGCATGCCGCAGGACGACATGCCGGCGCACGCCGATCTCGTCGTCACTGAGACCGAAGGCGAGCGCCTGCACGGCCAAGGCGTCATCGACGCGGGCAGCGAGGTCCAGGGGGCCGATGACGACGTCGTCCATGGCCGCGCATGCTATCTCCTCGCGGAGCGCTGCGGCGGCGCACCGCCCGGGTCGATGGGACGGCGGCCAAAGACCGCCCTGAATAAGCCCGTCCGGCGCTTGAGGACTTCGCGCGAAGCGCGAATGCCGCGCCGCAGGCGCGAACCCGGGGCGGCCGCGAAAGCTAGAAAAGCACGCTCATGAAAGCGCCGACTTCGCGGAAGCCCACGCGCCGGTACGCGGCCCGCGCCGCCGTGTTGTAGTCGTTGACGTAGAGGCTCACCACCGGTGCCACCTCGCGCAGCGCGAAGCGCAGGACCGCGGTCAGGCCTGTCTCCGAGAGGCCGCGGCCGCGGTGTTCTGGGGCCACCCAGACGCCCTGGATCTGGCAGGCGTGGGAGGTCGCGGCGCCGATCTCCGCCTTGAAGACGACCTGGCCGTTCTCGACCCGGGCGAAGGAGCGGCCGGAGCCCACCAGCTCGGCGACCCGGGCCTGGTACATCAGCCCGCCGTCGCCCGCCATCGGCGAGATCCCGACCTCCTCGGTGAACATCGCCACGCACGCCGGCATGATCATGTCCATCTCGTCCTTGCGGACCCGACGTACCAGCGGATCGGGCCGGACGCCGGCCGGCATCTCCGTGGCCACCATCAGCGGCTGGTGCCCCCGCACCTCCCGCGCCGGACCCCAGCTCGGCTCCAGCAGCGACCACAGGTCGGTGGTGGGCCCGACAGGACCGACGATCGACGAGCACCGCCGCCCCGCCCGCAGCGCCCGCTCCGCGAATCCCCTGACCGCCGCCGGCACCGCGCACACCGGCACCAGGTTCGCCCCGGCGTAGCACAGCGACTGCAGCTTGCCCTCGGCGTCGTACCAGCCCCACATCTCGCCGCCGAGCCGCCACGGGTCCAGACCCGCGACCTCCACCCGCGCGGCGACGAAGGCGTTCGCGACCGGGTCGCGGTCGAGCACCGCGCGCGCGGCATCGAGGTCGCCGGGTTCCAGCACCCGGGTCTCACCGGTCGTCAACACAGCCGCACTGTACCCGCACGAAGGGTGTACGCGCGCGTCGCAACGGGGCCGCTCAGCTGACGCTGACCTGCGGCTCCCCCGAGAGAACGCCATCCTTCTCCATCTGCTCGGCGATCTTCATCGCCTCGTCGATGAGGGTCTCGACGATCTTCGACTCGGGCACGGTCTTGATCACCTCGCCCTTGACGAAGATCTGGCCCTTGCCATTGCCGGAGGCGACGCCCAGGTCGGCCTCGCGGGCCTCGCCCGGGCCGTTGACGACGCAGCCCATGACGGCGACGCGCAGCGGCACCTCCATGCCGTCCAGACCGGCGCTGACCTCGTCGGCGAGCTTGTAGACGTCCACCTGGGCGCGGCCGCAGGACGGGCAGGAGACGATCTCCAGGCGGCGCTGGCGCAGGCCGAGCGACTCCAGGATCTGGATGCCGACCTTGCACTCCTCGGCCGGCGGCGCGGACAGCGAGACGCGGATGGTGTCGCCGATGCCCTCGCTCAGCAGCGCGCCGAAGGCGACCGCCGACTTGATGGTGCCCTGGAAGGCGGGGCCGGCCTCGGTCACGCCGAGATGCAGCGGGTAGTCGCACTGCGCGGCCAGCTGGCGGTAGGCGTTGACCATGACCACGGGGTCGTTGTGCTTCACCGAGATCTTGATGTCCCGGAAGCCGTGCTCCTCGAAGAGCGAGCACTCCCACAGCGCGGATTCGACCAGCGCCTCGGGGGTGGCCTTGCCGTACTTCTCCAGCAGCCGCTTGTCGAGCGAGCCCGCGTTGACGCCGATACGGATCGGGGTGCCGGCCGCGGAGGCCGCCTGCGCGATCTGCTTGACCTGGTCGTCGAACTTCTTGATGTTGCCGGGGTTCACCCGCACCGCGGCGCAGCCGGCGTCGATCGCCGCGTACACGTACTTCGGCTGGAAATGGATGTCGGCGATCACCGGGATCTGCGACTTCTTCGCGATCACCGGCAGCGCGTCGGCGTCGTCCTGGGTCGGGCAGGCCACCCGGACGATCTCGCAGCCGGATGCCGTCAGCTCGGCGATCTGCTGCAGCGTGGCGCCGATGTCGGACGTCCGCGTGGTGGTCATCGACTGGACCGACACGGGGGCGTCGCCGCCCACCGCAACCTTCCCGACCTGCAGCTTTCGGCTGACGCGACGGTCGGCGAGCTTCAGCGGCACGGACGGAATACCGAGCGAAACAGCAGTCATCTGGCGGCAACCCCAAGCATTCGTTTTCATCGCCCTGGGCGAGCGGGCTCAGCCTTCGAGGTTACGCCACGCCGATGACCGGAAGCACACGGCGCCATCAACATCACCGGATCTGTGGACGAACTGCGACAGTCACCGCCGTACCCCGGCTAACCGGTGAGCTTGACCGGATTGACCAGGTCCGCAACGAGCACCAGCAGCGTGAAGCAGATGCTGCATTCTCCCGGGGGATGACCCCCGGACCCCCAGCCGGACAAGCAGGTCGGCCGGGGTGCCCGGTGCGGATATCGCGGGGGAATCAGGCGATCCCGCTAACCCGTGAGCTTTACCGGATTGACCAGGTCCGCCACCAGCACCAGCAGCGTGAAGCAAATGAAGATTCCGGCCACCACGTAAGCCACCGGCATCAGCTTGGCGACGTCGAAGGGGCCGGGGTCCGGGCGGCGGAAGATCTTGGCTGCCTGGCGCCTGATCGACTCCCACAGGGCGCCCGCGATGTGGCCGCCGTCGAGTGGGAGCAGCGGGAGCATGTTGAAGAGGAAGAGCGACAGGTTGAAGCCGGCGACCAGCAGCAGCATGGAGGCCACCCGCTGCTCCGGCGGGATGTCCAGGTTCAGCACCTCGCCGCCGACCCGGGCCGCGCCGACGACACCGACCGGGGAGTCGTCCTTGCGCTCGCCGCCGTTGAAGGCGGCGTCCCACAGGTCGGGGATCTTGGACGGCAGCGCGATCAGCGCGTCCACGCCGTTGGCGACCATGTCGCCCATCCGCTCGACCGACTGGCCGAAGTCCTGCTGGACGACACCACGAGCAGGCGTGAAGCCGAGGAAGCCGGCGTCGACGTACTCGCCGTCGACGTACGAGCCGCGGCCGTCGGTCTTGGCGACCTGGTTCTTGATCAGGGTGGGGTGCAGGTCGACGAGCTTGCCGTCGCGCTCGACGGTGACGGTGGCCTTGCCGATGGTGCCGCGGATGTCGGACTGCAGGTCATCCCAGTCACCGACCTTGTTGCCGTTGAAGGCGACGATCCGGTCGCCCTTCTGCAGCCCCGCGGCCTTGGCGGGCGCGGCCGGGTCCTTGCCGGTGCACTTGCGGTCGGGGTCCTTGGAGACCACGGACTGCTGCAGCACGCAGTCGGAGACGGCGCCGACGGTGGTGGTCTGGGTCGTGATGCCGAAGGTCATCATGACGCCCATGAAGACCACGACCGCGAGGATCAGGTTCATGAACGGGCCCGCCAACATCACGATGACCCGCTTCCACGGGGCCCGGGTGTAGAAGAGCCTGGTCTCGTCGCCGGGCTTCAGCTCCTCGTACGCCGCCGCCCGGGCATCCTCGATCATCCCGCGGAACGGGGACGTGGACCGGGCCTGCATCTTCCCGTCCTTGCCGGGCGGGAACATGCCGATCATGCGGATGTAGCCGCCGAGCGGGATCGCCTTGATGCCGTACTCGGTGTCGCCCTTCCTCCGGGAGAAGATCGTCGGCCCGAAGCCGACCATGTACTGCGGCACCCGGATGCCGAACATCTTGGCCGTGGAGAGGTGGCCGAGCTCGTGCCAGGCGATGGAGACCAGCAGGCCCACGGCGAAGACGACGATGCCGAGGATCGTCATGAAGGTGGTCATCCGCGCGCCTCCGCTGTCTGCAGACCTGCGAGCTCCCGGGCGCGCGCCCGCGCCCACGTCTCCGCTTCCAGGACGTCCGCCACGGTGAGCGAGGTTCCCGCACCTCTCGTAGCAGGAGCCCCGTGCTCGGTGACGACTTCCGTCACAGTGTCCATGATTCCGTTGAAGGGCAACCGGCCGTCGAGGAAAGCCGCCACGCACTCCTCGTTCGCGGCGTTGAAGACCGCCGGCGCGGTGCCACCCAGCGAGCCTACGTGGCAGGCGAGCGGGACGGAGGGGAAAGCCTTCTCGTCGAGCGGGAAGAACTCCCACGTCGAGGCGGTACTCCAGTCGAAGGCGGGCCCGGCGTCCGGCACCCGGTCCGGCCAGCCCATGCCGAGCGCGATCGGCAGCCGCATGTCCGGCGGGCCGGCCTGCGCGAGGGTGGAGCCGTCGGTGAACTCCACCATGGAGTGCACGTAGGACTGCGGGTGCACGACGACCTCGATGCGGTCGAAGGGCACGTCGAAGAGCAGATGCGCCTCGATGACCTCCAGGCCCTTGTTCACCAGGGTGGAGGAGTTGATCGTGACGACCGGGCCCATGCTCCAGGTGGGGTGCGCGAGCGCCTGCTCCGGCGTTACGGACTCCAGCTGCTCCCGCGTACGCCCCCGGAAGGGGCCGCCGGAGGCGGTGACGACGAGCTTGCGTACCTCGGCGCGGGTGCCGCCGAGCAGCGCCTGGAAGAGGGCGGAGTGCTCGGAGTCGACCGGGATGATCTGCCCTGGCTTGGCGACGGCCTTCACCAGCGGGCCGCCGACGATGAGCGACTCCTTGTTGGCGAGCGCGAGGGTCCGGCCCGCCTCCAGGGCGGCGAGCGTCGGGGCGAGGCCGATGGAGCCGGTGATGCCGTTGAGGACGGTGTGGCAGTCGGACGCGGCCAGTTCGGTGGCGGCGTCAGGTCCCGCCAGCACCTGCGGCAGCGGCTCGGTCCCGTACTCCCCCCGCAGCGCCTCCCGCAGCTCGTCCGCCTTGCCCGCGTCGGCGACTGCGACCGTACCCACCCCGAGCTGCCGCGCCTGCTCCGCCAGCAGCCCGACCCGGCCGCCGGCGGCGGACAGGGCCGTCACCCGGAAGCGGTCGGGATTGCGCAGAACGATGTCCACGGCCTGGGTGCCGATGGAGCCGGTCGAGCCGAGGATCACGATCTCCCGCGGGCCGCCATCGGTGGTGGCGGGCGGGTGCAGACGAGGGTCAGCGAGAGGCGCTGGGCGGTCGCTCATGCCCCCATTGTGGCGGGTCGGGCCGCCCGGACCGGCACGGCCCGCGCATTTGACAGGTAACCAAATGGTTGCCAATCTGAAGTCGAAGGGGGTCGGTGGTGATGGACGAGGTGTTCAAGGCGCTCGCCGACGCGAGCCGCCGGCGGCTGCTGGACCGGCTGAACGAGCGGAACGGGCAGACGCTGCGCGAGCTCTGCGACGGCCTGGCGATGAGCAGGCAGGCGGTGAGCAAGCACCTGGGGGTGCTGGCGGCCGCCGGGCTGGTCAACGCCGTGAAGAGCGGCCGGGAGAAGCACCACTACCTCAACCCCGTCCCCATCCACGAGATCGCCGACCGCTGGATCGGCCGGTACGAGCGGGGCCGGATGGCCGCGCTCGGCAATCTGAAGAACGCCCTGGAAGGAACGGCGATGAGCAAGCCCGCGTACGTCTACACGATCTACATCCACACCACGCCCGAGAAGCTCTGGGAGGGGCTGACCAGCCCGGAGTTCCTGAAGCAGTACCACGGCGGCTACGCGCCGTCCTCGGACTGGAAGACCGGCTCGAAGGTGCTGTGGCCGGTCGAGGACGGCGGCGAGCCGCAGGACCTCGGCCAGGTCGTCACCGAATCGGTGCCGGGCAAGCGGCTGGCCTACACCTGGCACACGCTGCAGCCGATGCACCAGGAGATGTTCGGCATGAGCGACGAGGAGTTCACGGAGGCGGTGAAGGAGCGCTCGCAGGTGGCCTTCGATATCGAGCCGGCCGAGGTGCCGGAGGCGGGTGTGAAGCTGACCATCACCCACGACGGCTTCACCTCGGCCGACTCGAAGATGCTCGAGGGCGTCAGCGGCGGCTGGACCATGATGATGTCGGAGCTGAAGTCGATCCTCGAGAAGGCCTGAGCCTTCAGCGGATCGGGCGGCGTACGTTCTCCTTTTCCGACGGTCCCGGGGTCGCGTCCGCGATCCAGGGGCCGTCGCCGGAGAGATCGACGACGCCCTCCTCCAGCCAGGTGTACGCGCCGCCGAGCACGCCCTTGACCACCTTGCGGTCGAGGTCGTCGGTGTTGTTCCAGAGCCTGGCGAAGAGCTCGTCGACGCGGATCCTGGCCTGCCGGCAGAAGACGTCCGCCAGTTGGTACGCCTGGCGGCCGTGGTCCTCCGTCGTGCGGAGCAGCTCGGCCCGTACGCACGCGGCGCTCATCGCGAACAGCTCGGCGCCGATGTCGACGACGCGGCCGAGGAAGCCCTGCTTGGTCTCCATCTTTCCCTGCCACCGCGACATGGCGTAGAAGGTCGAGCGGGCCAGCTTGCGGGCGTTGCGCTCGACGAAGCGGAGGTGGGTGGAGAGGTCCGGGTGCCCGGCGGGGTGGAAGTCCGCGTAGGTGCGCGGGACCTGGCCCTTGCCGGCGACCAGCTTCGGCAGCCAGCGGGCGTAGAAGCCGCCGGCCTTCGCCGCCGCCCGCCCCTTGTCGCCGAGCGACTTCTCCGGGTCGATCAGGTCGCCGGCGACCTTGAGGTGCGCGTCGACCGCCTCGCGGGCGATGAGGAGATGCATGATCTCGGTCGAGCCCTCGAAGATCCGGTTGATCCGGAGGTCCCTGACCACCTGCTCCGCCGGGACCGCCCGCTCGCCGCGGGCGGCCAGCGACGCCGCGGTCTCGTAGCCGCGGCCGCCGCGGATCTGCAGCAGCTCGTCGGCCATGAGCGAGGCCATCTCGGAGCCGTAGAGCTTGGCGAGGGCCGCCTCGATGCGGATGTCGTTGCGGTCCTCGTCGGCCATCTGCGAGGAGAGGTCGAGGACGGCCTCGAGGGCGAAGGTGGTGGCGGCGATGAAGGAGATCTTGGAGCCGACGGCCTCGTGCTTGGCTACGGGCCTCCCCCACTGCTCGCGCACGGCGCCCCATTCGCGGGCGATCTTCAGGCACCACTTGCCGGCGCCCGCGCACAGGGCGGGGAGGGAGAGGCGGCCGGTGTTGAGGGTCGTCAGCGCGATCTTCAGGCCCGCGCCCTCCGGGCCGATGCGGTTCGCGGCCGGGACCCGGACCTGGTGGAAGCGGGTGACGCCGTTCTCGATGCCGCGCAGGCCCATGAAGGCGTTGCGGTTCTCGACCGTGATGCCCGCGGAGTCGGCCTCGACGACGAAGGCGGTGATGCCGCCCTTGTGGCCCTCGGACTTGGGCACACGCGCCATGACGACGAGGAGGTCCGCGACGACGCCGTTGGTCGTCCAGAGCTTTACGCCGTCGAGGATGTAGTCGTCGCCGTCCGGCACGGCCGCGCAGGCCATCCGGGCCGGGTCGGAGCCCACGTCCGGCTCGGTGAGCAGGAAGGCGGTGATGTCCGTACGGGCGCAGCGGGGGAGGAACTTCTCCTTCTGCTCCTCGGTGCCGAAGATCTTCAGCGGCTGCGGTACGCCGATCGACTGATGGGCCGAGAGCAGCGCGCCGACGGCGGGATTGGCGGAGCCGACGAGGGCGAGGGCCTTGTTGTAGTACACCTGGGTGAGGCCGAGGCCGCCGTACTTGGTGTCGATCTTCATGCCGAGGGCGCCGAGCTCCTTGAGCCCGTTGATCGTCTCGTCGGGGATCTGTGACTCGCGCTCGATCCGGGCGTTGTCGATCTCCGTCTCGCAGAAGACCTTGAGCTTGGCGAGGAACTCCTCGCCGCGCTGGGCCGCCGCGTCCGTGGGCATGGGATGCGGGTGGATCAGGTCGAGGCGGAAGCGGCCCAGGAACAGTTCTTTGGCGAAGCTTGGCTTGCGCCAGTCCTGTTCCCGCGCCGCCTCCGCGACCTGTCGCGCCTCTTTCTCGGATACCTTCGCGGGCTCTTGCACCTCGGTCATGAGCTCAGCTCACCTCGCCGCCGATGGGGTTACCGGAGAGTGCTACTCGTCCGTATGTACCCGATACGGGAGCGGTGCACCAGCCCGCTCGCAAGTGTCCGTCAGGCGTTGGGACGCTTGCCGTGGTTGGCGTTCTTCTTCTTACGGGAGCGGCGCTTGTTTCCTCTGGCAGACATATCCGCAGAATACGGCCGGAGCGCCGCCCCCGCGCGGCGTCAGCTGCGGGCCTTGCAGGTGTCCCGGATCTTGTAGAAGTACGAGAGGTACTTCGCGTGGTAGTCCGCGCCGGTGATCCGGACCATCGCCTCGTCGGCGGAGCGCAGCCCCGACCCCGTCCAGTTGTGGCTGCCGGTGTAGACCCGCGGGGTGATCGAGCCGTTGTAGTCGCCGTCGAGCAGCCAGAACTTGGTGTGGGTACGGACATCGATGCCCGGCCCGTTGTTGAACTTGCAGGCCAGGCTCTGGATGCCGGCGTTGTCGAGGATGCCCTTCACCGTGGCGTCGCCCTCGCTGTAGACGACGTCGACCCAGCAGCCCTTGCCGCGCAGCTCCGCGAGCTTGCTCGCCACCTGCTTGCGGGAGCCGAGGAACTGGAACATCGCGACCCGGATGTCGGTCTGGTGCTTCTGCCCGTCGGAGCCGGTGTAGGAGCAGGCGACCTCGTCGAGGGTGTTCACGATGGTGTCGGTCGCCGGGTTGTTGTAGCTGGCGTCGCCGCGCGGGAAGAAGTAGGCGCGGTACGCGGAGCCGGTCGGCGTCGACCAGTAGTACGTGTTGTCGCCGCTCGCCGAGGCCCGCAGCTTCCGCTCGTCCTCGTGGAACTTGGCGTAGCCGTCGTAGACCACCGGGTCCACGAAGGTGACGGAGTCGTTGTAGGACTCGACCTTGTACCAGTCGTTGAGGTTCGAGGACGACTGCCAGACGACCTTGGAGTAGCTGGTGCCGTCGGAGAAGCCGGAGATCTTCGAGAAGATGAAGAACTTGTTGTGGTTGTAGGCGGGGTTGGGCGGCGGGACCGACGCGCAGCCGCGGCTGACGTCGTCGATGCCGTCGTCGTCCTCGAACTTGTCGTCGCAGACGACGATCCACGAGCCCGCGGTGTCATTGGCGCCGAGCGCGCTCTTCAGCGTCGTGTACGCGGCGCTGCCCTTGTCGCGGGTGTTGTCGTCGACGATCAGCTTGACCGAGACGCCGCGGTTCTTGGCGGCCACGAGGGCGTCGGCGACGGCCTTGTCCTCCAGCTCGAACACCGACGCCTTGATGGACTCGCCGGCGGGCGTGGCGTTGATGAGGTTGATCAGCTGGGTGAAGTTGGCCGACTGCTGCGCGGCGGTGCCGAGCGGGTCGTTGAAGACCGGGCCGTTGATGACGGGCTTCGGGACGGCGGCGGAGGTGGGCGAGGCCTGGCTGAACAAGAGGCCCGCGAGCACGGCCAGCAGCCCGGCGTACCGGATGGAGCGGTGACGCAGCATGAAGAAGTCCCCCCAGGGGCACGGCGGTTCGAGACGCCGAGCACCCTAGGGGGACAACCGTCACATTGTCAGGCCCTCGTCACATACGTCACAGGTCCAGACCGGTGAGGACCATGACCCGCTCGTACGTGTAGTCCTCCATCGCGAACTTCACGCCCTCGCGCCCGACCCCGGACTGCTTCACGCCGCCGTACGGCATCTGGTCGGCGCGGTACGACGGCACATCGCCGACGATCACGCCGCCGACCTCGAGCGCCCGCTGCGCGCGGAAGGCGGTCTGCAGGTCGTGGGTGAAGACACCGGCCTGCAGGCCGTACTTGGAGTCGTTGGCCTTGGCATAGGCCGCCTCCTCGCCGTCCGCCTTCGTCACGGTCAGCACCGGCCCGAAGACCTCCTCGCAGGAGACCTTCACGTCGTGCGGCACGTCCGCGAGCACGGTCGGGGCGTACGAGGCGCCGTCGCGCTTGCCGCCGGTGAGCAGCGTGGCGCCGGCCTTGACCGCCTCGTCGACCCACGCCTCGACCCGCTTGGCGGCGTCCTCGCTGACCAGCGGGCCGACGTCGGTGGCGTCGTCGAACGGGTCGCCGGTGACCTGCTTCTCGACCGCCTTGACGATGCGCGGGACCAGCTCGTCGTAGACCGAGGCGTCCGCGATCACCCGCTGGACGGAGATGCAGGACTGGCCGCCCTGGTAGTTGGAGAAGGTGGCGATCCGCTGCGCCGCCCAGTCCAGGTCCTTCTCGGAGGAGAAGTCGGCGAGGACCAGCGCCGCGCCGTTGCCGCCCAGCTCCAGGGTGACGCGCTTGCGCGGGATGGTGTCGAGGATGGCGTAGCCGACCTTCTCGGAGCCGGTGAAGGAGACGACCGGGAGGCGCTCGTCCTTGGTCAGCTGCTCCATGTGCTCGTTGGCGACCGGCAGTACGGACCAGGAGCCGGCCGGGAGGTCGGTCTCGGCGAGCAGCTCGCCGATCATGAGCCCGGAGAGCGGGGTCGCCGGAGCCGGCTTGAGGAGGATCGGGGTGCCGACGGCGAGGGCCGGGGCGACCTTGTGCGCGCACAGGTTCAGCGGGAAGTTGAACGGCGCGATGCCGAGCACCGGACCGCGCGCGAAGCGGCGGGTGAAGGCGAGCCGGCCGACGCCGCCCGGGTCGGTGTCCAGGCGCTGGGCCTCACCGCTGTTGAAGCGGCGGGCCTCCTCGGAGGCGAAGCGGAAGACCGAGACCGCGCGGCCGACCTCGCCGCGGGCCCACTTCATGGGCTTGCCGTTCTCGGCGGAGATCAGCTTGGCGATCTCCTCGGTGCGCTCGGCGAGCCGGCGCGAGATGTGGTCGAGGGCGTTGGCCCGTACGTGCGCGGGGGTCGCGGCGAACTCGTCCTTCACCGCGTCGGCCGCGGCGATGGCCTCCTCGACCTGGGCTTCGGTGGGGACGCTCACCGTGCCCACGAGACGGCCGTCCCAGGGGGAAGTGACGTCCAGGGTGTCATCGCCGGTCGCCTGGCGGCCGGCCAGCCAGAAGGGGTGTGCGGTAGCCACGGTGTTCTCCGCCTCCGGGGTGCGAGTTTGGTCCGGTTTGGTATCTGGTGCCCACCGTAGGGGCACGGGGCTGCTTCGTCGTTTGTCCCGCGTGGAGAAGTCGCGACGCGTCCTGCTACGGATCGTCCAGCCGGTCCTACGTACCGGCTACCCCGTCGATGCGCTCCCGCAGCAGATCGGCGTGGCCGTTGTGGCGCGCGTACTCCTCGATCAGGTGGATGAGGATCCAGCGGAGGGAGACGCCCTTGTCACCCAGGTACCCGGCCTCCTGCTCGCTGACGTTGTGCCCGGCGTCCGTCAGCGAGGCGCCCGCGATCGCCTCCCGGCCCCTGGCGATCTCCTCGCGCCACGCGGCCAGCGCCTCGTCGAGACCGCGCTCCGGCACCAGGCCGAAGCCGTCCGCGTTGTCCTCGCCGAAGACCGGGGACAGCTGCTCGCCGCCGAAGATCCGCCGCAGCCAGTTCCGCTCGATCTCCGCCAGGTGCTGGACGAGGCCCAGCAGCGTCATCGCCGAGGGCTCGGCGGACGCCAGCCGCAGCTGCTCGTCCGAAAGGCCGGAGCATTTGGTGGCGAGCGTCTCGCGGTGGAAGTCGAGCCAGGATTCGAGGGTGCCGCGCTCGTCGGCATGCGGGGGCGGTATTACGCGGCCGTCCGGCAGAGTCGTCATGATCACTACCCTGCCTCATGGCCGCGCGCGGGCCAACACCCGCCCGCTCAGGCCGAAGCCGCCGCCGTCGCCTTCAGCGCGAGCCACAGCTCCATGCGGGTATCCGGATCGTCCAGCGACCGGCCGAGGATCTCCTCGACCCGGCGCATCCGGTACCGCAACGTGTGCCGGTGCACCCCGAGATCGGCCGCCGCCGCGTCCCACTGGCCGTGCCGCGACAGCCACGCCCGGAGCGAGTCGACCAGGTCGCCGCGTCCGGTGGCGTCGTGGTCGTGCAGCGCCCGCAGCGTGCCGTCCGCGAAGGCCTGCACCGCCTCGTCCGCCAGCAGCGGCAGCACGCTCCCGGTGGCGACCTCTTCATGCTCTACGAGCACCCGCCCCCGCCGCCGCGCCACGGACAGCGCCTGCTCGGCCTGCTTGTACGCGACGGTGGCCACCGCGGGGCCCGCGGGCGCGGAGACGCCCACCGTGAGCGGCAGTCCGCGCCGTCCCGCGGCCGAGCCGCGGATCAGCGAGCCGATCGCGTCCGGCCGCTGCGCCTCCAGCTCGGCGCAGTGCCGGGCGGCGGCGGCCACCGCGGCGCCGCCGTCGACGGCGAGCACCATGAGGCGGCCGGCGTCGGGGACGGCGAGCACCGTCTCGCCCGCGCCGAGGGCGGCGGCTTCGAGGGCGTCGGCGAGGGCGCTCAGCGGATCGCCCTCGTCGTCCTCCGCGGACGGGTCCGGCTCGGCGACCAGCATCCGTACGGGCGCGTCCAGCAGCCCGCCGTACATCGGGCCTGCCACCGAGCGGGCGTGCTCGGCCTGACCGGCGAGGAGGAGGCGCAACACCGCCGTGCCGAGGCGCTGTTCGGCCACCTGGAAGGTCCGCGAGCGCTCCAGCGTCAGGGTGAGGAGGGCGACGGCAGCGTGTACGGCGTAGCGCTGGGCGGTGCCGAGCGCGGCGCCGGTGCCGACGGCCAGCACGCCGCAGGGGCGGCGGCCGGAGCCGAGAGTCTGCAGCTCGACGCGGTCCGTGGCGGGGCCGTCGTCATCGGCGTCTTCGGCCTGGCCTTCCTCGGCCGGCTCCACGCCCGCCACCACCGCGCTCGCCGGCACCGGCCGGTCCCGCAGCCGGCCGACGTCGCCGGTCAGCCGCTCGGCCCGGCCCGCGGCCCAGTCGGGGGCGGCGGCGATCAGCGCGCCGGAGGCGTCGTAGAGCGCGGCCCAGCCGTCGAGGTGGGCCGCGAGGCGGCGGACCACCGCGGTCTGGCCCCCGTCGCCGAGCGCGGCCCGGGTGAGGTCGCGCTGGGCGTCGAAGCCGGAGGTCAGCGCGCGGTACTGGTCGGTGGCCAGGGCCGCGGAGACCACCTTCGTGATGGCGATGAACGGCACCGGGCGCGGGACCTCGAGCAGCGGGAGGCCCTCCTCCGTCGCGGCCTCGATGAGCGCCTGCGGCGTCGGCTCGATGTTGACGCCCACCCCGAAGCCGAGGCCGACCACACCGGCCCGCGCCAGGCGCCGCACGTAGCGCCGGATGGCGGCCGCGTCGTCCGGATCCAGCTTCATCCCGGTGGTGAGCAGCAGCTCCCCGCCCTCGAGATACGGCACCGGGTCGATCAGCTCGCTGACCGTCGCCCAGCGCACAGGCTCGTCCAGCCGTTCCGCGCCGGCGAGCACGGACAGCTTCAGCGCCGAATGGCGGACGAGATCGGCGAGGGTCGGCATGGGTCCTTCACAGTTTTTGCACGCTCTGCGCCGCTCCGTACGAACGGCTACCCGCAATTGTGCCGCATCGTCCAAGGGCTTCCGCAGGCCACCGCCCTATTTCCTCATCCGTGCAGGTCCACCAGCACCGGCGCCCCTCGCGCACCCTCCACACTTGTGAAGGAAACCACCGCGTGCCCCGCCGGCACCGTGTTCGCCAGCTCGGACGCCGACCAGCGCTCCCGCTCCACCTGCCGCACGGTCACCGACTGGCTCATCACCTTCGACCCGGTCACCAGCTGCCGCACGCCGCGCAGCGAGCGCCGCAGGGTGCCGCCGGACACATCGGGGGTGTGCGTGACGTCGCGGGTCTGCACCCACTCCGCCCCCCATGCGTCCGCGAAGTGCCGGCCGTCCCAGGTGGAGACCCCGGACAGCGCCATCCGGCAGCCCACCGCCGACAGCAGCGGGCCGCGCAGCGCCTCGGCGACCTCGTCGAGCGAGCGCAGCGCGAGGACGACGCCGGCGTTGGCGGAGCGCAGCCGCTGCACGCCCCGTACGGTCTCGGCGGTCACCGTGTGCGCGGCGTCGTCGAGGACGAGGCCGACGAAGAGCGACCGGTCCCGGCGGGCGGGCGCGACGGAGACGAACTGCGCCAGCAGCAGCCGCGTCAGCAGCCGGGCCGCCTCGGCGTGGCCGCGCTCCGGCAGATCGATCCGCACCCGCATCGGGTGCTCCAGCGCCCGCATGGAGAACTGCCGCCCCTGCCACCCGGGTTCGAAGAAGCCGGCGAACGCCGGCCGGTCCAGCACCGCGATCCGGTCGGCCAGCAGCGGCCCGATGTCGCCGGCCCGCCGCGACTGCCGCTCCCGCCCCTCCAGTTCCCGCAGCGCCGCCCCGTCCCCCGCCGCCTCGCAGGCCTCGCGCAACGAGCCGACGGCGACCGGCTCGGCGTCCAGCAGGGCGCGCAGCTCCGGCACACCGGGGAAGCGGCCGTGGGCGGAGCGATACGGACCGAGCAGCTGGGCGAGCGCCAGCGACGCCTGCCGCAGCTCCGCTGTCCGTACGCCCGGATCGGCGCCGAGCAGCGCGTCCGCGAGCAGCGCGGCGGCCTGGTCGGGGTCCTGGGTGCCGCCGTAGAGATCGAGGTCGTGCCGCGAGTCCGGGTCGCCGATCCGGATCACCACGTCGTACGCGTCGTCGGCGCCCAGCGCGCTCCCCGCAGAGCCGACGGAGACCACCGCCGCCCGCCCGGCGAGCGCCAGCAGGCACAGCGACTCGGCGCAGGGCGCGACGACCCGGCCGGTCTTCCCGGAGGCGGCGGGCCCGACGACGAGCAGGCCTGTACTCACCAGCGACGGCTCGAGGGCGATGCCCTCGCCGCGGTACGCGTACTCGTTCCGCCCGTCGTCGGGCGCCGCGCCGATCCGCACCTGCCCGGTGACGAGGTCGTGCAGCGCCGCCCGCGCCCCGATGTCGCGCAGCCCGGACGGATGCGGGAAGGCGCCGGCACCGTCGTGCCGCACCGCGTCGGTGAAGGGCTTCAGCCGGGTGGGCTGCGCCTGCACGGTCTCCCAGGCGCGGGTGATACGGGCCTGGTCGACGTCGTTCATCGCGCCGGATGCGGCCTCGCGCTCGAGCGCGTCGGCGACATCGCCGAGCCCGACGGCACGCAGCTCGGCCCAGTCGGCGGCGACGAGTTCGGGCTCCTCGGCCTCGTCCTCCTCCGCGTCCTTGTGCTGCGGCCTGAAGACCTCCCGCCACCGCCCCAGCCGGGCGGCACCCCAGACGATCGCGCCGGTGAGCAGCGTGTAGACGCCGTAGGTGAAGAGGAAGACCGCCGCCTCGCTGCTCGGATCGCGCAGCCAGGCGTCCGGCGCGAGGTCGAAGAAGACCGGCACCACGGGGATGAATCCGCTGGGCACGACCAGCATCCACACCACGAACGCGCCCGAGATCGTGCCCGCGGCCCGCCGCCGTTCACCGGCGTCGAGCACGTACCGCCGCACCGCCTCGGGCCACTGCCCGGCCCGCCCCGCGATCCAGCCGATGAACGCGAGCACCGCGAGGTCGTACAGATCGGCGAAGACGGCCCCGGCCCGGTCCCGCCCCTTGCCGTCCCACCACGAGTCCGGCGTCACCAGCTCGAGCGGCCAGTGGCGGAAGGGGATCACGCCGTTCCGGTACAGCGACCACACGATGAATGCCCCGGCCAGGGTCAGCAGCGCGCCGCCCACCAGCTGCCGGTCCTCGACCCGGTCCGGCTCCTCGGGCGGCTTCGGCCGCCGGCCGAAGCGCCAGATGCCCGGCCCGGCCTCCGGCCGCGGTGTGCGCAGCCACGCAAGGAACGGATGCTCCCCGGGCGACCGCTGCGGCGGGACCCCCGGCCTGGGCGGCGCCGGTACGCCCTGCCACCGAGCCGTGTCCTTGCCCTGCGTCCCCATAGAACCCGCTCCTCGCCCCTCGTTCGGCGGGCCCAATCTACTTGCCCACGAGGGCGGTTGACCGGCAGTTACCTGCACCGCGCGGCGCGCCGGAGGGCGTCGCGCAGCACACAATTCCATCACCGACGGCTACTGATCGCCACCCTCCGCGACCGCATTCCCCAGGCCGCCCTGGACGCGGTGGACAACCCGACACGCGTATCACTCCGCCGCGTAGCATCCCCGCCTCGCGCCCGCGCCCCTAGCCTGCGACATAACGCACCGTTTGCCCCGGACCGGAGGAGCACCATGACCATCCCCCAGGAGCGTCGCCTCGTCACCGCCATCCCTGGCCCGAAGTCCCAGGAGATGATGGCGCGCAAGCAGTCCGCCGTCGCCAATGGCGTCGGCACCGTCATGCCGGTCTTCGCCGCCAAGGCGGGCGGCGGGGTCCTGGAGGACGTCGACGGCAACCGCCTGATCGACTTCGGCTCCGGCATCGCCGTCACCTCGGTCGGCAACAGCGCCGAGGCCGTCGTCCGCCGGGCCTCCGCCCAGCTGCAGGACTACACCCACACCTGTTTCATGGTGACCCCGTACGAGGGCTACGTGGAGGTGTGCGAGCAGCTCGCCGAGCTCACCCCCGGTGACCACGCCAAGAAGTCGGCGCTCTTCAACTCCGGCGCCGAGGCCGTCGAGAACGCGGTGAAGATCGCCCGCTCGTACACCAAGCGCCAGGCCGTCGTCGTCTTCGACCACGGCTACCACGGCCGCACGAACCTCACGATGGCGCTCACCGCCAAGGACATGCCGTACAAGCACGGCTTCGGCCCCTTCGCGCCGGAGATCTACCGGGTGCCGGTGGCCTACCCGTACCGCTGGCTGACCGGCCCGGAGAACTGCGCCGAGGAAGCCGCGGCCCAGGCCATCGACATGATCAGCAAGCAGGTCGGCGCGGAGAACGTGGCGGCCATCGTGATCGAGCCGGTGCTCGGCGAGGGCGGCTTCATCGAGCCGGCGAAGGGCTTCCTGCCGCGGATCGCCGAGTTCGCCAAGGAGAACGGGATCGTCTTCGTCGCGGACGAGATCCAGTCCGGCTTCTGCCGCACCGGCCAGTGGTTCGCGTGCGAGGACGAGGGCATCGTCCCGGACCTGGTCACCACCGCCAAGGGCATCGCGGGCGGCCTGCCGCTCGCGGCCGTGACGGGCCGCGCCGAGATCATGGACGCCCCGCACGTCGGCGGCCTCGGCGGTACGTACGGCGGCAACCCGGTGGCGTGCGCCGCGGCGCTGGGCGCCATCGAGACGATGCGCGAGCAGGACCTCAATGCCAAGGCGCGGCGGATCGGCGAGATCATGAAGCCCCGGCTGACGGCCCTTCAGGAGAAGCACGACGTCATCGGCGACGTCCGCGGCCGCGGCGCGATGATCGCGATCGAGCTGGTGAAGGCCGGCTCCAAGGACCCGAACCCGGAGTTCACCGCCACCCTGGCCAAGGCCTGCCACCAGGCCGGGCTGCTGGTGCTGACGACCGGCACGTACGGCAATGTGATGCGCTTCCTGCCGCCGCTGGTGATCGGCGAGGACCTGCTCAACGAGGGCCTGGACATTCTCGAGCAGGCGCTCGCCACGGCGGCGTAATCCAGCCATCCGACACGGGTGCATGCGGCCGGATTGCACAGGTGCGTTCGGCCGTATTGCATAAATGCGTGAAGGAGTTGCGGAGGCCCGATGGTGACCGAGTGGAGCGCCTGCCCGGAGCACGGCGGCTGCCGTACCGTCTTTGCGTAGAACCTCCTCATCGATCGGATCCCCGCGTGCCCTACACCCCCCTGGGTGCGCGGCCACCTGAAAAAGGGACCGTCCGTCCCGGAGCCTTCCCCCCGGCTCCGGGGCGGACGGTTCTGCTTGTGCTGGCGGCGCTCGCGGCCGTATCGGCGCTCGTCTTCGCGGTGCTGGCGTGGCAGGTCGCGACCGGCGGCCCGCTGGCGCGGCTCGATGTGCGGGTGTCCGGGGTGTTCGTACGCCACCAGCCGGTCCGGCTGAGCGAGGCGCTCGCCGATCTCGGCACCGTGGTGGTGGCCGTGCCGGTCCTGGCCGCCGCGCTCGGATACGCCCTGGCGCGCCGCAGTTGGCGCGGCCCGCTGGCCGCGGCGGTCGCGATGGGCGCGGTCCCGCTGTTCGTCATGCCGCTGAAAGCCCTCTTCGCGCGCCCGGGTCCGATGGGCGAACCGCTCGGCGCCTACGCCGGCTACTTCCCTTCGGGCCACGCGGCGACGGCGGCGGTGGCGTACGGCGCGTCGGCGCTGGTGCTGCTGCCGCTGCTCAGGACCCGCGACTCGCGGCGGCTGCTCGCAGCAGCCGCCGTCGTGCTCGTCCTCGGCAACGGGCTCGGGCTGGTGTGGCGCGGCTACCACTGGCCGCTGGACGTGCTGGCGTCCTGGTGCCTGGCGGTGGTGCCGCTGTGCGCCGTGGCGTTGGTCAGCCCGCGGATCAGCCCTCGGGTCAGCTCCCGCCCTCGCGGGCGATGAGCGCCGCCGCCTCGTGCATGGCGAGTTCCAGCAGCGCCGGGTCGGTGAGCGTGCCGGAGCCGTCCGGCGGCACGATCCAGCGGACACCGCCGGTGGCCCGCCCCGGGTAGGGCACCACGATCCAGGTGCCGCGCCCCGCGCCCCGTACGCCGGTGGCCACCCAGCGGGCCGCGGTACCGGGCGGCACAAAGAAGCCGAGCCGGGAGTCCTGGAAGTCGGCGAGCACCGGTCCCGGACGGTCCATGCAGCGGGTGATCACGTCGAGCGTGGGATGCCCGAGATCGCCCGGCAGGATCAGTACGTCCCACAGCTTTCCCGCCGGCAGCAGGATCGTGCCGAGCGGATTGCGCTCCCACTCCCACCGCACGCCGTCCGGATCCGGTGCCGCTGCCACCAGCCACTCGACCGCCGTTTTAGCCCCCGCGCCAGTCATGTCACTCGCCCCTCGTTTCGGTCACGCTCCGACCCCCGGTCGGGCCGGCGCACACAAGGGAGAGCGGGCCCGGGCCCGGCTATTACGCGAAAGGGCAGGTGGTGTGGGTCACAACCCGCCGAAGGGGCGTGCGCGGGGTGGGCAGTGGGGGCGGAGGCGGCGGGCCGGGCCCGTAAGATCCGATGCAGCCGTATCCGAGGGAGGGTGATCATGCCCGAGTCGCTGGAGACGTTCATCGCGGGTCTGCCGAAGGCCGAGTTGCACGTCCACCACGTGGGGTCCGCGTCGCCGCGTATCGTCGCGGAGCTGGCAGCCCGGCATCCGGACTCCCCCGTGCCCAAGGACCCGGGCGCGCTCGCGGACTTCTTCAGCTTCCGCGACTTCGGGCACTTCATCGAGGTGTATCTGGCGGTCGTGGACCTGATCAGGGATGCCGAGGACGTCCGGCTGCTGACCTACGAGGTCGCCCGCGACATGGCGCGGCAGCAGATCCGGTACGCGGAGCTGACGGTGACGCCGTACAGCTCCGTGTCGCGGGGCATCCCGGACCGGGCCTTCCTGGAGGCGATCGAGGACGCGCGGGTGTCCGCCGAGCGCGACCTGGGCGTCGTGCTGCGCTGGTGCTTCGACATCCCCGGCGAGGCCGGCCTCGCCTCGGCGGAGGAGACGGCGCGGATCGCGGTGGACCTCGGCTGCGAGGGGCTGGTCTCCTTCGGCCTGGGCGGGCCTGAGATCGGCGTGCCGCGGCCGCAGTTCAAGCCGTACTTCGACAAGGCCATCGCGGCGGGCCTGCACAGCGTCCCGCACGCGGGCGAGACGACAGGCCCGGAGACCGTCTGGGACGCGCTGAAGGACCTCCGCGCCGAGCGCATCGGCCACGGCACCAGCTCCGCCCAGGACCCGGCGCTGCTGGCGCACTTGGCGGAGCACCGCATTCCGCTGGAGGTCTGCCCGACGTCGAACATCGCCACCCGGGCCGTAGCGACGCTGGACGAGCACCCGATCGGCGCCATGGTCGAGGCCGGCTGCCTGGTGACGATCAACAGCGACGATCCGCCGATGTTCGGCACGGATCTGAATACGGAGTACGGGGTCGCGGCCCGGCTGTTGGACCTCGACGAGGGCGGTCTGGCGGCGCTGGCGAAGAACGCGGTCGAGGCCTCGTTCCTCGACGCGTCCGGAAAGACCCGGCTCGCGGCCGAGATCGATGCTTATCTGTCTGCATGGCAGGAGCAGCGCCCGCAGTGACACCCGTTGGCCGCACCCTGGCGGTCGCCCACCGCGGCGACCCGTACCGCGTCCGCGAGAACACCCTGGCGTCCCTGCGCTCGGCCGTCGCGGCGGGCGCGGACGCGGTGGAGTACGACGTCCGCCTGACCCGCGACGGCGTGCCGGTGCTGCTGCACGACGTGACGCTGAAGCGGCTCTGGGGCTACGACATGCCGGTGGCGGCGCTCGACTACGCGGAGGTGGCGCGCCGCACCGGCGGCGGCGTCCCGACGCTCCGCGCCGCGCTGAAGGTGATGGCGGAGGAGCCGTCGGTCCGCTCCTTCATCGACCTCCCCGCCCCGGACGCCGCGACCGCGACGGTGGCGGAGGTGCAGGCGAGCGGCGCGGCGGCGAGCGTGTACTACTGCGGCGCGACGGCGGCGCTGCTCGCGGTCCGGGAGGCGGACGACACGGCGGAGATCGCGCTGTCGGGCAAGAACGGCGCCCGGCACACCGCGTCGCTGCTGACGGCGCTGCGGCCGAGGTGGCTCAACTACCGCTGGGGGTACGTGACTCCGTACATCGTGCGCCGCGACCACGAGGACGGCTATCTGGTGTCCTGCTGGACGGTCGACTGGGACCGCAACATAAGGAGCCTCCGCGACCTGGGCGTCGACTCGATCACGTCCAACCGGATCACCGGCCTGCGGAAGATCCTGGACGGCTGACCACGCACCGCCGCGGCGGGAGGCGCAGTGCCTCCCGCCGCGGCGGTGTGCTGGTGCCGTACGACCCTCAGTGCCCGGCCGGCACGGCCACCGGGGTCTCCGGGGTCTCCGGGGCGGCGTCCCGCACCTCCTCCGCCGCCGGGGTGCTCGCCGTGGTCCCGACCTTCCGCAGCAGCGTCACCGACACCAGGCCCGCGATCACGACCAGACCGGCCGCGATCCACGACGCCGTGTTCAGCCCGCTCGCGAAGGCCGCCTTCGCCGGCTCCAGCAGGTCAGCCGCCAGCGGGCCCGGCAACCGCTCCGCCGCCGACAGCGCGCCGGTCAGGGTGTCCTGCGACGCCGCCGCCGCACCCGCCGGGAGCTCGTCCGGTACGGAGCCCAGCATCTCGCTCCGGTAGACGCCGGTGCCGATGCTGCCCAGGACCGCGATGCCGAGGGCCACGCCCAGCTCGCTCGCGGTCTCGTTCGTGGCCGAGGCCGCGCCGGCCTTCTCCTGCGGGGCCGAGTTGATGACGATGTCCGTGGTCAACGCCATCGACGGGGCGATGCCCGGGTAGAGGATGTAGAACCCGGTGATCAGCAGCGGCAGGCCGTGCACGCTGCCGACCTGGGTGAGGACGAGATATCCGGCCGCCGAGACGGCCATGCCCGCCGCGATGATGTATGCCGGGCGCACCCGCCGCGCCAGCACCGGCGACAGCATCGACACCGCGATCAGCGCGACCGCCGCCGGCAGGATCCACAGCCCCGCCTCCAGCGGCGACAGGCCCGCGACCAGCTGCAGATACTGGGTGAAGAGCAGGTACACGCCGCCCAGCGCGATCGCGCCGAGGAGGAAGACGAGCAGCGCGCCGCTGAAGGTGCGGTTGGCGAAGAGGCGGACGTCGAGCAGCGGGCTGTCGAGGCGGAGCTGGCGCTTGACGAAGCCCGCGATCAGCACGGCACCGGCGGCGATCGCCAGCAGCGGCGCGGCGCCGACCCCGTCCTTGGCCAGGTCCTTGATCCCGTAGACCAGCGGCAGCAGCATCACGATCGACAGCACCACGCTGAGCGGGTCGAGCTTCCCCGACTCCGGCGCCCGGTACTCGGGCAGCAGCACCGGCGCCGCGACCAGCACCAGCGCCATCACGGGGACGGCGAACAGCAGTGCCGCGCCCCACCAGAACGACTCCAGCAGCAGCCCGCCGACCAGCGGGCCGATGGCGACGCCGACCGAGACGGAGGCGGCCCACAGGCCGATGGCCATGCCGCGCTGGCGGCCGTCGCGGAACATATTGGTGATGAGCGAGAGCGTCGACGGCAGTACGGCTGCCGCGCCCAGGCCCATCACCGCCCGGGTGGCGATGAGCAGTTCGGCATTCGGCGAGAAGGCCGCCACGGCCGACGCGACGCCGAAGGCGGCCGCGCCGAGGAGCAGGATCCGGCGGCGTCCCCAGCGGTCGCCGAGGGTGCCCATGGCGACGAGCAGGCCGGCCACCATGAAGCCGTAGATGTCGTTGATCCACAGCAGTTGGGCGCTGCTGGGCTGCAGGTCGGCGGCCATCTGCGGGGTGGCGAGGAAGAGGACGGTCATCGCCAGGAAGAGGACGACGGTGGGGAGCAGGAGGACGGAGAGGCCCAGCCATTGCTTCGGTGTGGCGCGTTCGGGGACGCCCGCGAGGGCAGGGGATGCGGGGTGGGCGGACATGGTGGGTCCCTTCAATCGTTAATTGCTGCTTCAGAAGCGGTACGGGTCGTGGGTCCTGGCGGTGCGCAGGGCGCGGGCCCACCAGGTGAGCTGGTCGAGGGCGTCGTCCGGACAGTCCGTGGTGGCGACGGTGAGTGCGTGGGCTTCGGCGAAGGCCTGCCGCAGCCCGGCCGGTACGGCTGCGTCCGGTCCGTATCCGTGTGGGAGCAGCGCCACCGGCCGGGCCCGCCAGGCGTCCGCGCACCAGGTCAGGGCGCTGCGCAGCGGGGGCGGCGGGTGCTCCGTACGGGCCGGCACGACGACGGCGAAGCCGTCCGCCGCGGCCAGCCAGGGACGCAGGTCCCGTACGGCCGCGGGCTCCGGCTCGCACCACCCGGGCTCCGGGCCCGGCTCCGGGAGGCAGGCGGCCGCGAGGTCGATGACGTCGGCCTCGCGCCCGGCCCTGCGCCCGGCGCCTGCGGCTGCCAGGGCGGCGGCCGACCGTCCCGGCCGACCGGGCACCAGACCACCGAGAACGATGATCCGCAACGGCTCCGCATCCATCGGGATCCCTCCTTCGCTGCTCGGTGTCGGCCCCGGTCGGCCGGACTGGAATCACCATGGGCTTCAGGGCTTCAGGCCTTCTGCAGGTCTTCTTCAGACGGGCTTCGGAGGGGCCTGTCTGATAGGTCGGCTACGGTGATCGGCATGCGTTTCGGGGTGCTGGGGCCGTTGGCCGTGTGGACGTCCGAGGGGCGGCCGGTCCGGGTCCCCGAGGTGAAGGTGCGCAGCCTGCTCGCGGATCTGCTGATCCACGCGGGCCGGGTGGTGCCGGCCGACCGCCTCATCGACGACCTGTGGGGCGAGGCGCTCCCCGCCAACCCGGCGGGCGCCCTGCAGACCCGGGTCTCGCAGCTCCGCCGCGCGCTGGAGGACGCCGAGCCGGGCGTCGGGCGGGCTCTTGTCGTGTCCCGTACGCCGGGATACGTGCTGCAGGTCGCGCCGGACGCGGTGGACACCGGCCGCTTCCTGGAGCTGACCGCCCGTGCGCGCTCGACCGCGGAACCGCGGGCGCGGGCAGCGCTGTTCGCCGACGCACTGGCGCTGTGGCGGGGTGAGGTGCTGGCGGACTTCGCGGACGAGGAGTTCGCGCGGCCGGAGATCTCGCGGCTGACGGAGCTGCGCCTGACCGTGCTGGAGGAGCAGGCCGAGGCCCGCCTGGAGTCCGGCGACCATGCGCTGCTCGCGGACGAGTTGGGCGACTTGGTGGCCCGCCACCCGCTGCGCGAACGCCTGCGCGCGGCGCAGCTGCGGGCGCTGTACCGGGCGGGGCGGCAGAGCGAGGCGCTGGAGAGCTACGGGGTGCTGCGGGCGCAGCTGGCCGATGAGCTGGGGCTGGATCCGGGGCCGGAGCTGGTGGCGCTGTACGAGTCGATCCTGCGGCAGGACGCGGAGCTGGCGGGGCCGCCTGTGCCCGCTCCGGCCGCCGCGGGCAACCTTCCGGCGGCGCTGGGCGAGCTCGTCGGGCGCGAATCGGCGGTCGCCGAGGTGGGGCAACTCCTCGCGGAGGGGCGGCTGGTGACGCTCACCGGGCCGGGC
>NZ_JAAKZV010000460.1 GCF_011044975.1 Streptomyces coryli
ACCCTGGCCCGCCCCTGCCTCACCGACTGCCTCGGCGCCCTGGCCGCCGCCAAGGGCCCGAAGCCGCGCGAGATCGTCCTCGTCGACGACCGGCCGCGCCCCGAACCCGCCGATCTCGAACCGGCGCTGACCGCCCTGGGCGATCTGCGGGCCCGCAGCAGCGTGCTGCACAGCGGCGGCCGCGGCCCGGCGGCGGCGCGCAACGCCGGGTGGTCCACCGCCGGGGCGCCGTGGACGGTCTTCGTCGACGACGACGTGCAGGTGGGGCCGCGCTGGTACGCCGAGCTGGCCGACGACCTCGCCGCCGCGTCGCCCGATGTCGGCGGCGTGCAGGGCACGTTGCACGTGCCGCTCCCCCGCGACCGCCGCGCCACCGACTGGGAGCGCAGCTCCGCCGGACTCGCCCGGGCGCTGTGGGTCACCGCCGACATGGCGTACCGGACCGAGGCGCTCAAGCAGGTGGGCGGCTTCGACGAACGCTTCCCGCGCGCCTTCCGCAAGGACGCCGACCTGGCGCTGCGGGTCCTGGACGCCGGCCGGCGGATCCGCCGCGGCAGCCGCCTGGCCCTGCGTCCGGTACGGCCCGCGGGCCGCTGGGCGTCGGTGGTGGCGCAGGCGGGCAACGCCGACGACGCGCTGATGCGGCGGCTGCACGGCCCCGGCTGGCGGGGGCTGGCGGCCGCACCGCGCGGGCGGATCCGGGTCCATATGACGATCACCGCCCTGGGCGTCCTCGCCGCCGCCGGCCTCGCGTCAGGCCGCCGCGGCCTCGGCGCCGTCGCGGGCACCGGATGGGCCGCCGGCACCGCGGAGTTCGCCTGGGCCCGGATCGCGCCGGGACCGCGCACCCCGGGCGAGATCACCACCATGGCGCTGACCAGCCTGCTCATCCCGCCGGCCGCCACCTGGCACCGGCTCACCGGAGAACTGCGGCACCGCCGCGTCCGCCCCTGGAGTGAGATCACATGACGGCCCTGGTACGGCCCGTCGCCGTGCTCTTCGACCGCGACGACACCCTCATAGAGAACATCCCGTACAACGGCGACCCGGCCCGGGTGCGCCCGCGGCCCACCGCGCGGCAGGCGGTGGCCCTACTGCGCTCCGCCGGCGTGCGGATCGGCTGCGTCACCAACCAGCGCGCGGTCGGCCTCGGCCTGATCAGCATCGCCGACGTGCGCCGGGTGCACGCCCGCGTCGACCAGCTCGTCGGCCCCCTCGACGTCTGGGCGATCTGCCCGCACCTCCCCGCGGACCACTGCGGCTGCCGCAAGCCCGCCCCCGGTCTGATCCTGGAGGTCGCCGCGCGGCTGCACGTCAACCCGCGGCACTGCGTGGTCATCGGCGACATCGGCAGCGACATGGCGGCGGCCGCCGCGGCCGGCGCGCAGGCGGTGCTGGTGCCGACGCCGCTGACCCGGGCCGAGGAGATCCGCGACGCCCCGCGGGTCGCGCCCGATCTGCTCGCGGCCGTCAAGTGGAGCCTCGCATGAGGGCGTCGGCGGCGAGGCCGGACGTACTGACCGACGCCGTGTCCCGCTTCCCGGGCGACCGGGAGCGGCTGCTGAAAGAGGTGACGCGATGAGGATCGCCATGGTCTCCGAACACGCCAGCCCGCTCGCCGCGCTCGGCGGCCCGGACGCCGGCGGGCAGAACGTGTACGTGGCCCGGCTGGCCGCGGCGCTCGCCGCCCGCGGCCACGAGGTCACCGTGCACACCCGCCGCGACTCCCCGCATCTGCCGGAGCGGGTCCGCACCCCGGCCGGCGTGGTGGTGGAGCACGTGCCGGCGGGCCCCGCCCAGCAGGTCCCGAAGGACCATCTCCTCGACTACATGCCGTACTTCGGCCGCCACCTCGCCCACCGCTGGCACGCGGAGCCGCCGGACGTGGCGCACGCGCACTACTGGATGTCCGGCATGGCGTCGCTGATCGGCGCGCATGACGAGCCGGTGCCGGTGGTGCAGACCTTCCACGTGCTGGGCACGGTCAAGCGCCGCCATCAGGGGCGGGCGGACAGCAGCCCGTACGAGCGGGTGCAGGTGGAGAAGCGGATCGGCCGGTCCGCCGCCCGGACGATCGCGACCTGCGGCGACGAGGCGGTCGAGCTGACCCGGCTCGGGGTGCCGGCCGCACAGGTCGCGGTGGTGCCGTGCGGCGTGGACGTCGAGGCGTTCCGGCCGGGGGCGCCCGCGCGCGGTCCGGTGCGGCAGCAGCGGCACCGGCTGCTGGCGGTCGGCCGGCTGGTCCGGCGCAAGGGCTTCGACGAGGCGATACGGGCGCTGCCCGCCATCCCGAACACCGAACTGGTCATCGCCGGCGGCCCGCCGCAGAAGCTGGTCGACACCGACCCGGAGGCGGAGCGGCTGCGGGCGCTGGCCCGGGGGCTCGGGGTCGGGGACCGGGTGCGGTTCGCCGGGGGCGTGTCGCACGAGCGGATGCCCAATCTGATCCGCAGTGCCGACGCGGTGGTGTGCACGCCGCGGTACGAGCCGTTCGGGATGGTGCCGCTGGAGGCGATGGCGTGCGGCGTGCCGGTGCTGGCCACCGCGGTCGGCGGCCAGCCGGACACGGTCGCCGACGAGGAGACCGGCCTGCTGCTGCCGCCCGACGACCCCGACATGATCGCGTCCGCCGCCCGCCGGCTGCTCGCCCGCCCGACACTGCGCCGCCGCTTCGGCGCGGCCGGCCGGAAGCGGGTGCTGTCCCGCTTCACCTGGAGCCGGGTGACGGACGGCGTCGAACAGGTCTACACCCAGGTCTCCACAAGCGCCCGGATCCGCACGGGAGCGGCCTCATGAGGCACGCTTCTGCCCCCGGCCGCTGCGACGAACTGGCCACCGCCGTGGCCGCCTTCCGCGGAGGCGTCCGGACCGCGGCCCGCGCCGCCGACGCGGCCGCCAGGACGGCCCGATGACCGCGCAGCAGTCCGCCTCCCGGCGGCTGGCGGGAAACCCGCCCGCAGGCCCGTCGGCCGCAAGCCCGCCCGTAGTTCCGTCA
>NZ_JAAKZV010000461.1 GCF_011044975.1 Streptomyces coryli
GGTGGGTTGGTACAACTCTCAAGACCTACTCGGCGGAACCGGCCTTCGGCGCGGCACCCCGCGTCCGACGCCGCCGCCGCGGCTTCCGCGGAGCGTCAGACGCAGCCTCGGCCTTGGCCGGAGCCTCCTGCGAAGCAGAGTCCGCGGCGACCGGCTGTCCGCCGCGCGTACGCGTACGGGACCGCTGACGCCGCGGCTTGCGCTCCTCGTCCTTGGCGGCGGAGCCGGCGGACGCGGACTTCCGGTCGCCGGAGCGACCGCCCTGGCGGCCACGGCCGCCCGTCTCGCCGAGATCCTCGATCTCCTCCGCACCGAGCCCGGCGCGAGTGCGCTCCGCCCGCGGCAGGATCCCCTTCGTGCCCTCGGGAATCCCGAGCGCCTCGTAGAGGTGCGCCGACGTCGAGTACGTCTCCTCCGGGTCGTCGAAGTCGAGCTCGAGCGCCTTGTTGATCAGCTTCCAGCGCGGGACGTCGTCCCAGTCCACGAGGGTGACGGCCACGCCCGAAGCGCCCGCACGGCCGGTGCGGCCGATGCGGTGCAGGTACGTTTTCTCATCCTCGGGCGACTGGTAGTTGATGACGTGGGTCACGCCCTCGACGTCAATACCCCGCGCGGCCACGTCGGTGCACACGAGCACATCGACCTTGCCGTTACGGAACGCCCGCAGCGCCTGCTCGCGAGCACCCTGCCCCAGGTCGCCGTGGACGGCGCCCGCGGCGAAGCCGCGCTTGGAGAGCTGCTCGGAGATGTCGGCGGCCGTGCGCTTCGTACGGCAGAAGATCATCGAAAGCCCGCGGCCGTCGGCCTGCAGGATGCGCGCGACCATCTCCGGCTTGTCCATGGAGTGGGCGCGGAAGACGTGCTGCTTGGTGTTCGCGACCGTCTGGCCCTCGTCGTCCGGCGCGGTGGCGCGGATGTGCGTGGGCTGCGACATGTAGCGCCGGGCCAGGCCGATCACCGCGCCCGGCATGGTGGCCGAGAACAGCATGGTCTGGCGGCGCGCCGGAAGCAGGTTGATGATCTTCTCGACGTCGGGCAGGAAGCCCAGGTCGAGCATCTCGTCGGCCTCGTCGAGGACGAGCGCCTTGACCTCGGAGAGGCGCAGCTTCTTCTGGCCCGCGAGGTCGAGCAGCCGCCCGGGGGTGCCGACGATCACATCGACGCCCTTCTTGAGCGCCTCGACCTGCGGCTCGTACGAGCGCCCGCCATAGATGGCGCACACCCGGACGTTACGGACCTTGCCGGCCGTCAGCAGGTCGTTGGTGACCTGCTGGCAGAGCTCGCGGGTGGGGACGACCACGAGCGCCTGCGGCGCGTCCGTCAGGTCCTCGGGCTTGGCCCGGCCCGCCTCGACGTCGGCGGGGACGGTGACCTTCTCCAGCAGCGGCAGGCCGAAGCCCAGCGTCTTGCCGGTGCCGGTCTTCGCCTGGCCGATGACATCGGCGCCGGCGAGCGCGACCGGAAGGGTCTCTGCCTGGATGGGGAACGGGGACGTAATGCCGACGGCCTCGAGGGCCTCGGCGGTCTCGGGAAGGATCCCGAGTTCTCTGAACGTAGTCAGGACTGCCTCATTTGGTTGGTCGCGGCGGGCGGCGGAGGGGGTCGTCGTCCGTACGAGCGGTACGCACCGCACACCTTGGTGCGGGACCACGCCCTCGTCGCTGCTCGAGCCGCGAGCGGTTCTCCTTGGTGCGGTGGGCCGTACAGCGTCTTTATCAGCGCCGGTACGTCGCACATCGGAGCGGTCGGGTGGAGCCGATCGGGCCACCGACCGGGCATCCTCATGCATGCACCCCCGCATTTCTGCACGTGCTGACGCAATGCATATGCGACGGGCGCTATATCACTGTACCCCGGATCCGCGCACCTGTGTGGTGTGATCCGTCCGGAAGTGCTCTTCGGTCCCGGGCTGACCTGGGGCTTCCCCTGGGCCGGAGGGCGGCTATTCTGCGCCTCATGGGAACGCCTACATCGCCTTCTGAGCCCTCCTCCGAGCCCGCCGAATCCACTGATTCCACCGAAGCCACCGGCATCGCCGCCCAGGACTGGGCCGGAGCCGCCGCGGACCCGCAGTACCGCGCCGCCGTCGTGGACCTGCTGGGCGCGCTCGCGTACGGAGAGCTGGCCGCCTTCGAGCGGCTGGCCGAGGACGCGAAGCTCGCGCCGGGCCTGGCCGACAAGGCGGAGCTGGCCGCGATGGCTTCCGCCGAGTTCCACCACTTCGAGCAGCTGCAGGCCCGGCTGCGGGAGATCGACGAGGACCCGGTGGCGGCGATGGACCCGTTCGCCGCGGCTCTGGACGAGTTCCACCGCCAGACCGCGCCGTCGGACTGGCTGGAGGGGCTGGTCAAGGCGTATGTGGGGGACTCGATCGCGGCCGACTTCTACCGGGAGGTGGCGGCGCGGCTCGACTCCGACACCAGGGCGCTGGTGCTGGGTGTGCTGGATGACACAGGGCACGCTTCCTTCGCGGTCGAGAAGGTACGGGCGGCGATCGAGGCTGATCCGCGGGTCGGGGGGCGGCTCGCGCTGTGGGCGCGGCGGCTGATGGGCGAGGCGCTCAGTCAGGCGCAGCGGGTGGTCGCGGATCGGGATGCGCTGTCGATGATGCTGGTGGGGGGCGTCGCGGAGGGCTTTGACCTGGCGGAGGTCGGGAAGATGTTCTCGCGGATCACGGAGGCGCACACGAAGCGGATGGCTGCGCTGGGGTTGGCTGCGTAGTTCTACCACCCACCCACCCGTTGCTCCGAGCGATGAGGGCGCTGCCCCCTAGGTCATCGCGCCTAGCGGCGCTCGCCCTCAAGCGCCGGGCGGGCTTGATTGCGCGTGGTCGGCCTGCGCTGCCCGGCCGGATACGGCGGCCTGCGGCCTGCTGAAGCCGGGCGGACAGACCTATTACGTAGGCCGGGCGCGGACAGGCCGATCGTGTCGGCCGCGTGCGGACCGGCTGATGGCGTCGGCCGCGTGCGGGCAGGC
>NZ_JAAKZV010000462.1 GCF_011044975.1 Streptomyces coryli
GAAGACGGACGGGGAGCCGGGTGTGGGGAGCGGTTCGCGGGCCTGCACGGTGTTGATGGCCATGGTCAGGCTCCGTTCCGGGCGGCGTGCTGCGGGGTCCAGGGCAGCGGCAGGCCGTCGTCGGCCTGCCGCGGTACGACGTGTACGTGCAGGTGGTAGACGGTCTGCGTGGCCTCGGCGCCCTTGGAGGTGATGAGGTTCGCGGCCGGGTGCTCTGCCAGCAGCTCGGCGGCGCGGCGCATCACGGCGGCGGTCACCTCGAGGTTGTCGCCGGCGTCCTGAACGTGGGTGCGCGGGAGGACGAGGAGGTGGCCGGCGTTTACGCCGCCGCTGCGGGGGCGGATCGCGAGGGCGTCGGGCCATTCGCGGACGATCTCGGCCGGGGTGTGTCCGGCGGCGATGGAGCAGAAGACGCAGGCGGTCATGGTGGTTCGCTCCTCTTCGGCGGCGCGTACGGCGGCGCGGCCGGCGTCGGTGATGCGGAAGAAGTGCGGGTGTGTGCGGTGCTCGTCGGCGGGATCGGGGCTGTCTTGGACGTGGCCGCAGTCGTCGATCGAGTCGGCGTAGCCGAGCGCCTCCAGGGCGCGCTCGTCGGCGGCGGTCAGCCAGACCTTCGTGCCGGCGGCGGTGGTCTCGATCAGCGGGAGGATGCTGCCCTTCGGGTGCGCGACTGCGTTGCGCAGCGCGGCGAGTCGTTTGTCGGTCAGACGCGGGGCCATGGTCATTCCTCCTTGGTTCTCGTGGGCGTTGAGGGCCGTCTTGCGGTTCACAGCTCCTCCGGGAAGCCCATGGACTCGAACATCTGGTAGGTGCGTTCGGCGGTGTCGTACCAGCGCACTGAGTGCTGTTCGAATCCCTCTTCAACTGCGGTGTCGTCGGCGTTGTCGATGGCCAAGCCCATGTAGTGCTCGGACACTTCGGGGCGGAGGTGGTTGCCGTCTTCGGTCCAGAACTTCTTGGACCACCGGTCTTCCGCGGCCTTCTTCGCCTGGTACTCGGCGATTTCGCGGTCCGCGCGCTCGGCTTCGCTGATCATGCGGTCGGCCTCGTCGACGGCGTCCAGGACGCGCGTTCCGCATGACGCCCCGAAGAACGGGAGTCCGCCGCCGGTCGAGTAGAGGTACCAGCCGGTGTTGTAGGTGTCGTCTTTGCGGTTGCGGCGGCGCTTCTCGAGCTCGTAGTGCTGCCCGTTGTCGCCGCTGCGGGTCCAGCGGCGGCCTTCGCCTCGGGTCCAGCCGTGGCCGCTCTCGCTGGCGATGTAGAGCTCTCCGTCTTGCTTGCGGTAGCGCCCCATGGCTGTCTCCTCTGGTGTCTCGCCGCGCTGGACGTCCCCATCGTGGCAGATTTGTAAGTGCATTACAAGGTGACTTACAAATCTGCCACGTGTTGCCTGGTGAGACCGTCCCTACTCGCGCCAGCGCACCGGCATGATCAGGTATCGCAGGTCGGTCGCCGTGGCGCCGGCCGCGTGCAGAAGGGCAGGCTTGTGCGGGGAGACGAAGTTGACCTGCAGCTGCTTGCCGCCGATCGCCCGCACCCCGTCCAGCAGGAACCGCGGGTTGAAGGACACGGTCATTGCCTCGCCGGTCAGCCGGTGCGCGTCGAGGCGGTCGACGGTCTTCGCCCAGCCGTCGGTGCCGCTGCGCACCCGCAGCTCCTTGCGTCCGGGGTCGAGGTCCATGTGCAGCGGCACATTCCGCTCCCCCACCGTCTTGATCCGTGTCAGGACCCGGGTCAGGGCTTTGCTGTCGACGATGAGGCGGGCGGCGAACGCGGTCGGAAGCATCGGGCCGAGCGTGGGGAACTTGCCTTCGATCTCCTGGTGCGTGAAGGTCCGTTCCGCACCGGCGATGGCCAACGGCTCCGTCGTCGACTGCCGGCCGAGCGTGACCTCCTCGTCGTCCTTGAGATCGTGGGCGGTCCGCTTGAGGTCCTTGGCGGCAATCAGCTGCGGGCCGTTGCTGCGGCGTCCGGTGCGGGCCAGCGGCAGCTTCCGGAAGGCGACGCGGTAGCGGTCGGTTGCCGCCATCTGCAGGTATCGGCCGGCCGTCTCGAGGTGGACGCTGGTGAGGACCGGCAACGCGTCGTCGGTGCCGGCGGCGACGGCGACCTGCTTGACGGCCTGGGCGAAGTCCCGCCCGCTCAGACGCCCGTACGGCGCCGGGAGGTCGGGCAGCGCGGGAATCTCCGCCTCGTCGAGCAGCGGCAGGTGGATCTGCGTGGTGCCGATGTCCAGGTGCGCGCCGTCGTCGTCGACGACGAGGACGACCTCGTCGTCGGCGGGCAGGACGCCGGCGAAATCGGTGAGGCCGCCGGCCAGGAGCGCGCTGCCCTCCTGCTGGATCACGGCGGGAATCCGGATGCGGCCGGTGACCTCGAGGTCCCCTGCGGCCAGCGTCAGTGTGTCGCCCGCGGCGTGCAGGCGGATGCCGGCCATGTTCGGGTTGGGCGGCTTCTTCGGCAGCCGAGGCCCGAGCGGGCGCAGAGCGTTGGCCAGGTCGCGGGAGCGGATCGACAGCTTCATGCGGTGGTGTTCCTCTCCGAGGAGGCGGGGCGCGGGAAGTGGGCAGGGCGCGGCCGCAGGTCGGGGCGGCCGCGGGTTGTCTCGGCGCGTACGGCGGACCAGGCGTGGTGTTGCGCCCGGGCCGCCGCCTGCGGGATCACTGCGGTGCCGCGTCGACGTCGACGAGCCGGCCGATGCGCACGGAGCTGTGCCCGGCGTACGGGGTGTCGAGGTGGATGAGCTTCTCGGTCTCGATCGTCCAGCGGGCGGTGGGCAGGTCGACGCTGCCGCCGGCCGGGAAGAGGCGGGCCCCGGTAGCCGTCTCCAGCAGGTAGCGGGCGAGGCGCTGGTCGTAGGCGGCGGCGGACTGCTTTTTCGGCGGTGCTGGGGTGGCGGCCGCGGCGTAGGCGATCAGGGGGCGGGTGGCGCTGCCGGTGGGCCCGTACGGGCC
>NZ_JAAKZV010000463.1 GCF_011044975.1 Streptomyces coryli
CCCCTCTCCCGCTCCCGGCGACGTCATCCGCGCCCCCCAACCAGCACGACCCGGACTCGCGGACTGACGGACTCACTCAGAGGCTGCGGTATGAAAAGGCGCATAACGGCATCTTGCGCAACACCCCGGGCATCCGCCCGCTGCCAGGGCGAAACGGGTGCATTTGGCAGCATGGGGCGCTGTGAGCCAAATGACCGATCGCGGGCCATGGTTGTCCGCGGGCCGTTCCCCCGCCCTGGAAGGGCCTCGCGCCGAAGCCGTCGCGGGGCTTGCCGCCGGCGCGCTCGCGGCGGGGCTCGGGCTCGGGTTCCTTGCCGTGCTCGTGCTGCTCTTCTGGGTGACCTCGCCTTATCCCGACAGCGGGCCGGGCGGTGCGCTGCACGTCGTCGCCGATCTGTGGCTGCTCGCGCACGGTGCCGATCTCGTACGGACCGACACCCGCAGCGGGCTGCCCGCGCCGGTCGGCGTCACGCCGATCCTGCTGACCGCGATGCCGGTCTGGCTGCTCTTCCGCGCCGCCCGCGACGCCCTGACCCCGCAGGATCACCGCCCGCACCCGTCGCCGCGGGCCACCGCGGGCTGGCTCGCCGGCGGGTATCTCGTCGTCGCCGCGGGCGTCACCGCGTACGCCGCCACCGGCAGCACCCTCCGCGCCGACGTGCTCAGCGCCGCCGGCCACCTCCCCGTGCTCGTCGCCGCCTCCGTGGCCGCCGGCGTCGCCGCCGCCCGGCTGCGGCTCGGGGCGCGGCGGCGCGGGCTCGCGGTGCGCTATCCCTGGCTGCACGCCGTCGTACGGGCCTCCGCCGCCGCCCTCGCCGTCCTGCTCGGCTGCGGCATCCTGCTCTTCGGGCTCGCGCTCGCCTGGCACGGCGCGGCGGCCGAAGCGTCGTTCCTGCAGCTCACCGCCCCCGTCATGGGCCGGATCGCGGTCCTGCTGCTGGCCGTCGCGCTGCTGCCGAACGCCGCCGTGTGGGCCGCCGCGTACACCCTCGGCCCCGGCTTCACCGTCGGCGGCGACGCCCTGGTCGGCCCGCTCGACTCCGCCGCCCACCCGGAACTGCCGTTCTTCCCGCTGCTCGCCGCCGTCCCGCACGAGGGCGCCGGCACGCCGCTGACCTGGGCCACCGCCGTCGTCCCCGCCGCCGCGGGGCTCACCCTCGGCTGGCTGACAGCCCGCTCCGCCGTCCCCGTACGGGCGGTGCGGGAGCCGGGCTGGACCTGGCGCGCCACCCTCGGCGCGGCCGCCGCCGCCGCGCTGGCCTGCGCCGTCGTCCTGACTCTTCTCGCCTGGCTGGCCGGCGGCCCGCTCGGCCGCGCCGAACTGGCGTCCTTCGGCCCGTCCTGGTGGCAGACCGGCGCCGCCGCGGCCGCCTGGACCCTCGCCCTCGGCCTGCCCACCGCCCTGGCCGTGCGCGGCTGGCGGCTCTACGGGGCGGCGCCGGTGCCGGGCGGCTGGACCTGGTCAGTGGAGCGCTGGCCGGACTGGGAATCGCGCCAGGAGCTGCTGCGTGAGCTCGACGGTTACGACGACCGCTACGACGGTCTCGAGGAGCGCGACGACGGGCGGGGCACCGCCGTTTGAGTTACGGTGAGGCTCCGGAGTTACCCGTACAGACAGGGGCAATTCCCCCATGAGTCGTCGCCGCACCCTAGCCCTCGCCGCCTCGGCGGCACTGGCGCTCTCCGCCGCCTCCGCCGCACCGGCCGTCGAGGCGGCGGCGTCCGGACTCGCCCCCGGGATCTGCATATGCGACCCCGGCGAGAGCGGATCCTGGGACGGCCGCGCCAAGCTCCCGGACGGCTCCACCGCCCGCTTCGGCTCCGACATCCAGCGGCCGCAGGTCCGTATCGTGATCTCCCGCGGCGACACCGAGACGCTCACCGAACGCGACCGCAGCGCCGTGCACGACGACTGGACGTACGAGCTGGCGGGCGGCGCGCACCTGAAGGTCACCGACGGCGACACCGGCCGGGTCTGGTGGTACGACTTCGACGGCCGGCTGCTCGACGACGGCGGCTCGGAGCGCGAGCTGGTCAGCCAGCACCGCCTCAAGGGCGGCTTCACCGCGAAGGTCTACGAGGTCGACGACGGATTCGAGGCCGACCTGTACGCCGCCGCCCCCGGCACCGGCGAGGTCAGGCTCTGGGACACCCTCAAGACCAGCGGCGGGCACTCCAGTTACGGCCAGGACGGCCGCGTGTACTTCGAGCTCGAGCCGGACGGCGCGATGCGCTCCTGGACGGAGTGACGCCCGCCCGTAAAACCCGTAAGCGCCGGAAAACCCGCTACCCCGCGTCCTGCCCGAAGATCTTCCGCAGCGGCTCCGGCAGCTTGCTCTCGCAGTTCTTCTCCGCGACCTTCGTCAGCGCGTCGCTCTGGCAGGTGAAGTAGTCGTGGTAGACGAACTGCACCGCGTACATCCCCGCCGCGAACACCAGCGCCAGGCACGCCGCCACGATCCCGGTCATCGCGGCGCTGCGCTGCGGCCGCATCATCCCGCCCGAGGACTGCCCGCCCGGCTGCCCGCCCGGCTGTCCGCCCGCGGCGCCCTCGCCGCTGCTGCTGCCGCCACCGCTGCCGGTCGTCAGCGCGGCCGCCGCCTCCGGATCCCGGATCTTGTTACGCAGCGAGCTGATGCCCCAGTACAGCGCGAGCACGCCGAGCAGCAGCGCCATCCACTCCACGCTGAACAGCGCGAAGAAGAACGCCCACATGCCCGACAGCAGCGCGTACCGCGCCCGCCGCTGCACCGGATCCGTCGGATCCCAGCGCAGCCCGCCGGGCCCGGGCCCGCCCTGCCCGCCGAGCCCCGGCTTGTCGCCGTCCCTGCCGCCGGAACCGCCGGGACCGCCAGGCCCCTCCGGCCCGGAACCGGACCCGCCTGAACCGGACCCCCCGGACC
>NZ_JAAKZV010000464.1 GCF_011044975.1 Streptomyces coryli
ACACCCAGCCGGACTCACGACCCCCCGAAGCCGCACCCACCCCGCAACGCCGCCGCACCTCGCACCGCCACGGCGAACACCGCGGCCGAGAGCACCACTTCACCCCGGCCTTCGCCCACGGCCGCCACCGAGCCAAGCGCGGCCGCCGCCCTCACTGAGACCGAACGTGCTCCCGGAACCCGGCACCCGCCGCCACCAGCGCCACGGCCGCGCCCGCCAGCAAGGCGATGCTCATGCCGCTCGTGAAGGCGCGGCGGGCGAGTTGGAGCACGGCGGCGCCCGTCTCGCCGCCCGCCTGGGCCGCTGCTCGCTGGGCCGCGCCGATCGACTCCGTCGCTGCGCCCTCCAGTGCGCGCGGGAGCCGGATCTCGCCCGCGTATGCGGTCATGCGGTCCGTGTAGCGCGTCGTCAGCAGGCTGCCGATCACGGCGACGCCTAGGGCACCGCCGACCTGCAGGAAGGTGCCGTTCGTCGCGGAGCCGACGCCCGTGTGCTCGCGTGGCAGTGAGCCCATCACCGAGCCGGTCGCGGACGGGAGCACCAGGCCCGCACCCACGCCGGTCAGGATCATGCCGGGCAGCACATCGCCGTACGTGGAGCCGGCGGACACCGTCGACATCTGTGCCAGCCCGGCGGCGAGCGCCAGCAGGCCCGCCGTCGCGGTGGCCTTCGTGCCGACCTTGCGGACCAGGAGCGCCGCGGCGGGTGCGCAGACCGCGATCGCGCCGGCGTTGGGCAGCAGCCGGAGCCCGGCCTCGTACGGGGAATAGCCGAGGCCGGACTGGAGGTACTGCGTCAGCACGAACATCCCGCCGAACAGCCCGAACGTCGCCGGCGCCACCGACAGCACCGCCGCCGTGAAGCTGCGCCGCCGGAAGAAGTCGAGGTGCAGCATGGGATGCGAGGTCAGCAGCTCGCGCATCGTGAAGAGGAGCAGCATCACGATGCCGGCGCCCCCGGCGTACAGCACCGGGCGCGAGCTCCACCCGTGCACCGGTGCCTCGATGACCGCCCACAGCACCGCGCCGATCCCGGCGATGGACAGCAGCGCGCCGAGCACGTCGGGGCGGGCGGCATGCGGATTCCGGGAGTCGGGGACCCGGAGGAGGGCGAGGAGCAGGCCGAGTGCCGCGATGGGCACGTTGATCAGGAAGACCGAGCCCCACCAGTAGCGTTCGAGGAGCAGGCCGCCGACGATCGGGCCGAGTGCGATGCCGAGGCCGCTGGTGGCGGACCAGATGCCGATCGCCCGCTGCCGTACGCCGGGTTCGGGGAACATGTCGGTGATCAGGGCCAGCGTCGACGGCATGATCAGCGCGGCGCCGATGCCCATGCCGGCCCGCGCGGCGATCAGCATCTCGACGGAGCCGGAGAACGCCGCCCACGTCGACCCGGCGGCGAACAGCACCAGACCGGCCAGGAACGTCCGCTTCCGCCCGATCCGGTCGGCGAGGCTGCCCGCGACCAGCAGCAGCCCGCCGAGGACGAGGGCGTACGCGTCGACGACCCACTGCAACTGATTGGGCGTCGCGTCCATCCTGCGGACGAGCGTGGGCAGGGCCACGTTCAGGACGGTGTTGTCGAGCGTGACGATCAGCAGCGACACACACAGCACCGCCAGCGCCGGCCACCGCCGGGCGGACGGCTGCGGCGCCGCGGACGACGGGGCAGGGGGCGTGCGAGTGGCGGTGGCTCCCATGGGGCCTTCAACTCCCGGGGCCGGTACGCGTGGACCGGCCGGTGAACCGTTGCGTCGGACCAGAACCCCGCGTGCCCGTGTGCCAGGGGAGCGAAACGGGACGGAGGCGAGGCCCTGGTCGCCGGCGGCGCCGCCCCTCGCGGGGGCCTCGGGCGCCGGGCAGGGAGACTGGTCCCGTGACTGACCGCCTCGCCGCCGCCGATCTGCCCGTGCGCGCCGCCCTCCCTGCTCTGCTGGCCGCGCTGGACGCGAAGGGCGCGGCCGTGCTGTGTGCTCCGCCGGGCACCGGCAAGACCACGCTCGTGCCGCTGGTGCTGGCCGGGCTCGCTGGACCTACCGGCGATGGCCCGCCGCCCCGCAAGGTCGTCGTCGCCGAGCCGCGGCGGATGGCGGCGCGGGCGGCCGCGCGGCGGATGGCGTGGCTGCTCGGGGAGGAGGTCGGTGGGCGGGTCGGGTTCACCGTGCGCGGGGAGCGCCGGGCGGGGCCCCGTACCGTCGTCGAGGTCGTCACCACGGGGGTGCTGCTGCAGCGGCTGCAGCGGGATCAGGAGCTGGGCGGCACGGATGTCGTGATCCTCGACGAGTGCCACGAGCGGCACTTGGACGCCGACACAGTGGCCGCGTTCCTGCTGGACGTCCGCTCGGCGCTGCGGCCTGAGCTGCAGCTCGTCGCCGCCTCGGCGACCACGGACGCGGGCGGCTGGGCGCGGTTGCTCGACGCCGAGGTGGTCGAGGCGCGGGGCACCACGCACCCGGTCGAGGTGGTGTGGTCGCCGCCGGCACGGCCCGTACGGCCGCCGCACGGGATGCGCGTCGACCCGGCGCTGCTCGACCATGTCGCGGCGACGGTACGCCGGGCGCTGGCGGAGCGGGAGGGGGATGTCCTGTGCTTCCTGCCCGGCGTCGGCGAGATCGCCCGGGTCGCCGGGATGCTCGGCGGCATGGGTGGCGCGGCGGAGGTGCTCCAGGTCCACGGCCGGGCGCCGGCGGCGGTGCAGGACGCGGTGCTGGCGGGGCGGGGCCCCGGGGATCCGCGGCGGGTGGTGCTGGCGACGGCGGTGGCCGAGTCGAGCCTGACGGTGCCGGGGGTGCGCGTGGTGGTGGACAGCGGGCTGGCCCGCGAGCCGCGCACGGATCACGCCCGCGGGCTGGCGGCGCTGACGACCGTACGGGCCTCGCAGGCCTCGGCCGGGCAGCGGTAC
>NZ_JAAKZV010000465.1 GCF_011044975.1 Streptomyces coryli
CCTTGGGTGGGTGGGTGTAAGCGGCCACCCACCCAAGGTGACCATCGGACGATTCACTCGTTCTACGTACCGTGGACCACCAGCCGACAGCCACCCTCCCCGCATCCGACCAGCCCGACGACGCCCCCGTCCCCGTGGACTTGGAGCAGGCCGAAGCCGCCCTCATCGGGCACTATCCGCGCCTCGCCAGACTCGCGTATCTGCTGCTGCCCCCGGGCAGCGGCCGCGGCCGCCGCGTGCTGCAGGCCCACGCCATCGTCCAGCGCTCGCTCCCCCGCGGCCGCGGGCCCGCGGCGGGCGACGACGAGGACGGCGCCGTACTCCCGTCGCAGCGCACCGGCGGCGAGCGGCAGCGGGCGGCGGACGGCCCCGGCGCGGACCCCGGGTACGCCTACGTACGGCTCCAGGTCATCAAGGCCGCCCTCGCAGCGGGCGGCCCTCGCGGACCGCTCGGGCTCCCCCGCCCCGGGCAGTGGCCCCCCTTGCTCCCCCGGGTCTTCGGGCTGCGGCTCTTCCCCCGTTCCGGCGGCTCCGACGAGCTCGCCCTCGACCAGGCCCTGGCGGCCCTGACCCCGGCCGCCCGCGCGGCCCACGTGATCCGCGGCCTCGAGGGCCTGAGCGACGCCGATGCGCACAGGCTCCTCGCGGCCGCGGGTGTGCCGGACCCGGGCGAGGCGCTCGCCGAGGCCGAAGGCCTGGAGCTGCCGGCCGGCAGCCGGGACGAACAGCTCCTGCTGTCGGCCGAGTTCGACCCCTGCTCGCTGCAGGCCCGCCCCACCGACCTGGTCCGCCGCCGGCAGCACACCCGCGCGGCGCTCGCCGCCGCCGCCGCGCTCGCGGCATGCGCCGCGCTGCTCGGGCTGCCCGGCGTGAGCGGCTGGGGCGAGCCGGACGACGCCGCGGCTCCGCCCTACGCGCAGAACGCTTTCGCCCAGCAGGCCCTCGACCCGGCCAAGCTCGCCCAAGCAGGCCGCGACGACTGGCGCCGCGCCGCCCGCCCCGACTTCGCGGCCTGGCCGGCCCGCGGGGACCGTACCGGCGACACCGCGCTGCTCGGCCGGGCGCTGAAGGTGTGGGCACGGCCGAGCAGTTCGGTGCGGGTGTCGGCCACGCCGGGGACCCTCCCCGGGCCGGCGGCGGGCGCCCCCCAGCTGCTCTTCGCCGGAGATGTGGACAGCGCGGCGGTGGTGCTCTTCCACGACGGGCAGCGGATGGTGCGCTACGCGGAGCCGATCGGGTCCGCGGGCCAGGGCGCGGCGCTGGACTTCGCCCGTACGGACGGCGCCGACGCCGCGTCGGCCACGGCGGTGGTGGTGAGCCGGGTGGACGGGAACGTCCGCTATCTGACGGCGCCTTGGGTGTCCGGGGTGTCGTCCCGGGACGTGCTGAAGCCGACGGGCGACGCCGAGGCGGTGCAGCGTACGAAGGACGGCGTGACGCCGCCGGTGCCGAGTCCGGTCGGGCAGAAGCAGTGCGCGCGCTGGGAGGCGCTGGAGCTGCGCACCCGGCCTTCGGCCGGGGCGGGCGCGGTGCCGCATCTGGTCTCCGACCTGGGCGAGTTGCTGCCCGCACGCCTTACGTACGGAAATCCCTCGCAGTCCGTCGCCAACGTCTCGAGCGCGACCGCACGGCAGCGCTGGGCCCGCTCCGCCTGCCGGCTCGGCGCCCTGGCCGGTCAGGGCGTCCGCTCGGTGAACGCCTGGACCTTCGCCGGCCAGCCGCTCCCCGAGTCCGGCGGCACGGCGGCGTGGCTGTGCGCCCGCGCGGATACGTGGCGGGGCCGGGGGACGCAGGTGCTGGCGCTGTTCCAGCCGCCGGGCCGGGCGCAGGCGGCAGTGGCCGCCAGGGGCCGCGACACGATCGCCTGCGGCGCGCGAGAGCCGCGGGCGCTGGCCGGCGTGCTGTGGAAGTCGCGGTCGGGGAAGTGGTACGTGCTGGCGGCGGGAAGCCGCGATGTCGCGTCGGTGACGGCATCGGGCGGCGTGTCCGGGGAAGCGCGGGGCCGATTCCTTGCGCTGCGTACGGAGCGGGGCGCGCGGGCCGACCTTACGGCGCGGCTGGCGGACGGGTCGCGGCTGGCGGGGCTGGGCGGCTGACGATGGCCGCTCAGCCTGCCGGTTTGCGGTAGGTGAGGAGATACCGCCAGAACAGGCGCCTGCGGACCTGGGATCCGGGGAGAACGCGGGCGGCGACCTCGCGTACGTCGGCGAGGGTCGTGCTCGGCCGGGCGACCGGCATGGAGTCGTCCGGGGCGGTACGGGCGACGGCGTGGGCGAGGCGGGCGACGGCGTTGGTGGGCGAGGCGATGAGGGCGACGGCGTAGTCGAGGGGCGTCGCCTCGCGATAGCAGCCGATCACGGCGAGCGTGCCTTGCGGCGCCAGGGCGTCCCGAAGCGTGGCGAGGGCTGCCTCGAGATCCATGTGGTGGAGAACGGAGATCGAGGCGATGTAGTCGTAGGCACCGGGCGCGAGATCGGCGTGCAGCAGGTCGGCCTGGCGGACGGTGACGTTGTCCGGGACCCGGTCCTTGGCGGCGGCGACCATGTCGGGGTCGGTGTCGAACGCGTCCACGTGCCGCGCCCGGCGGGCGACCTTCTCGGCGAACTCCCCGCGGCCGCAGCCGGCGTCGAGGGCGTTGTCGCAATGACGCGGCAGGCGCCGGAGGAGGGTGGGGTGATAGTGCCGGTTGTGAACGAACGCCATACGTATGCACCTTACGGTGCTGGGCGCCGCGGAATCCTGTGGCTTCGCCACGGAGTCCTCAAGCGCCGGACGGGCTTATAGGTGGGTGGCCGGGCCGAGTTCCGCGACACAACCTAAAAAGCCCGCTTCGCTAAGACTTTTTAGGCTGCGTCGCTCCACTCGGCCCTCCTCCCGAAGGGATAGATCAACCCAGGCG
>NZ_JAAKZV010000466.1 GCF_011044975.1 Streptomyces coryli
GGTGGGAACAGCCGCGTCAGCCTCCGCAACCAGCGCCTGCCCCCGCGACAGCACATCCTCAGGCAGGACCACCTCGCCACCCGCCAGCGCCACCACATCCACCCGCGCCCCGAGATCCGCCGCGAACTTCTCCATCGCCTGCCGATCCCCGGCAGACCGCATATCGACAAGAGCCGCGACGACATACCGCTCCCGCTCACAAGCCGCCTGCAGCGCAGCAATCGTGTTGCAGATCGTCCGCCCCGTGGACAGCTCGTCATCGACGAGCACCAGCGGCCCGCCCCCCGCCAGCAGCCCCTCGTCCTCCGGCAGCACCAGATGCGACGTGGCGTGGCTGTGCTCCTCCTCGAAGCCCCCCGCCTGCCGCACGCCCGGCACCCGCCGCCGCGTGGAATGCAGATACGCCGCCGCGCCCAGCCCGTCCGCCGCGCTGTGCCCGAGCCCGGTCGCCGTCTCGGCATAGCCGAGCACCACCGAACGCCCCGCATCCTCCGCGCCCAGCGCGGCCCGCACGGCGCGCCCGAGCCGCACCCCGGCTCCGTATACGACCGACGGGTCCTGCGGCACATGCTTGCCGAGCACATTCGACACCAGCAGATGCGCCCGCCGCGGGTTCCTCCGCAGCGCCAGGCCCACGAGGTCGCGCAGCTCGGGCGGGCCCGACAGCGTCACGCCGAGCCGCTCCTCGACCCACTCGCCGGTCCAGTTCTCGCTCGCGCGACCACTCATGCAATCCCCTTAAGTCCCGCGCTCAGCAGCTCCACGAACGTCACGTCCTCCCGGGCGACCCCGAAGACCTCCGCCCGCTGGAGAGTGCGGCGCGCCCAGGCCTGGTGCGGCCGGGCCTCGTTCATCTTGTTCGTGTACGCGGAGCGCAGCACACCGCCGCCCTCCGCCTCCTGCTTCAGAATGTCGGTGGCGTCCTGGAACTCCTCGTGGCTCACCACGCTCAGCGCGTGCACCGGCGCCACATGACTGGGATGGATGCAGGTCTTCCCCTGCAGCCCGTTCGCCCGGTCCAGCTCGATCTCGCGCAGCAGCCCGTCGATGTCGTGCTCGATCAGCGCCGCCCGGAACTGCTCCAGCTTCCCGAACGGGCTGGCCCGCAGCTGCGGCTTGAAGATCCGCTCGTACGGGCGGAAGTACTCCCACACCGGCCCGGTGACCGTAAAACCGGTCCCGTCGGCCCGCCCCAGCACGTTCACGACATCGGCGATCGCCGACGCGATCAGCTGGACGTCGTACGCGGTGATGTCCGGCGCCCGCCGCAGCCCGTACGCGGCGCCGAAATCGGTGACACCCAGCCGCAGCGCGAGTACCCGCTCGCGGTACTTGTCCGCCACGGACGCGATCCCCGCGAGGGTCGCCGCCCGCGACTCCAGATGCAGCAGCTCCGGCGACTCCAGCACCGGCATCGCGAAGAGCCGGCGGCCGCTCGCCTCCTCGGCGGCGGTCAGCGCCTCCAGGAACGGCACGCCCCGGGCCTCGGTGAACTTCGGCAGCACGAATCCGGACAACAGCCGCACCGCCGGGCCGAGGCGGGCGGCGAGGCCGGTGATCTGCTCCGGCTCGCGGACCCGGACGAAGAGCAGGGGAAGCTCCCGCCGCTCGGCCCGCTCCAGCTCGCCGAGCTGGCGCACGATGTTGGCCTCGGCGGAGCCGACCTCGTCGTCGGCGATCGCGTCCTCCAGACACAGCACCATCGACACCACGCCGCGCCCCGCCTGCTTCACGATGTCGGCGGCCAGGGACGGCCGGGTCGCGGGCGTGTACAGCGTGGCGCCGAGCGCACAGGCCAGGGTGCGGGCCGGTGAGTCCGCGCTGAACTCGACCGGTTCCCGGTGGAAGAGACCCGCCCTTATATCAGGAGCAAGGTGCCCGAAGTGCCGCATACGTTCCCCCTTTTTACTGGCCCTTTGCCATAGCCCGGCCGGGTAAGAGTACGAGCGGCAATGGCCGAAACGTTCCCCCACCGGATGAAATCCTCGTAACCGCCGGTCGACATCGACCCGCGGCCCGGGAGGGTCCATCGAACCCCGCGTTGTCCCCGCGCGGGGCGAGAGGGCAGGATACGACCATGACGCAGGCGATGGCGAAAGGGTCCAACCTCACCGTGCAGGCGGCGGCCGTGCGGGTCGTGCTGCGCTGGACGCCCGGCGTCGGCGTGCCCGACGTGGACGCCTCGCTGCTGCTGATCGGCGAGACCGGCACGGTCCGCTCCGACGAGGACTTCGTCTTCTACAACCAGCCGCGGCACCCCTCGGGCCTCGCCCGCAAGCTGCCGAAGAAGCGGCACGGCGACCGCTACACCGACTCCGTCGAGGCCCAGCTCGCCCGGCAGCCGTCCTCCGTGGACCGGCTGGTGCTGGCGGCGTCCTCGGACGAGGGGAACTTCGGGCAGGTCAAGGACCTGCGTCTTGAGCTGCACGACGCGCTGGCGCCGGCCGGGGCGGGGGCGGCGGAGCCGTTCGCGTACTTCGACATCGCCCCGGAGACCGGCTCGGAGACGGCGCTGATCTGCGGGGAGTTCTACCGGCGCGGCGACGCCTGGAAGTTCCGGGCGCTGGGCCAGGGCTACGAGTCGGGGCTGATCGGCCTGGCCACGGAGTTCGGCGTCGCGGTGGACGAGTCGCCCGCGGCGAGCCGGCCCGCGCCGAGCGCACCCGCTGCCGCACCCGCCCAGCCCGCGGCGGCGGCTGCCGCAGCCGCTCCCGCCGGGTACGGCTACCCGCCGGCCTTCACGCTGCCGCCGCAGGGCCCGCAGTTCATCGGCCGTTAGCCGCTCCGCGGCCACGATGCCGCGGCGCTACGTGCCGCCATGCGGTGCGGGAGGGAGGAGCCGGCTCACACCTGGCTCTTGTACCCCCGCCCCCACTGCAGCCC
>NZ_JAAKZV010000467.1 GCF_011044975.1 Streptomyces coryli
GATGCCCGCTGGGGCGCGAGTGGCGCCGCTGACGTGGGGGCGGATGGGGCGGGGATCGCCGGTGAGTTCGAGCTCAACGGTGACGTGGGCGTATGTGCGCGCCAGGCCGGGGAGTGGGCCGCTGCGGGCTTGCGCCCCGTGCAATGCCGCCGTGGTGGCGGCTGCCGTGGCACAGAGAAGGGCCAGCGCGATCGCCCGCAGTCTCGATGGCCGGGCTGGGACGGGCACCGGTTCCGGCTGCGGCAGCCGTGGTCGGCCAGGCATTGGCTGCCGTCCCCGCCCTGATCCCGATCCCGGCCCTGATCCCGGTCCCGGCCCTGATCCCGGTCCCGGTCCCGGTCCCGGCTGAGGTTGCGACTCCGGGCCCAACTGGGGTTGCGACTCCGGGCCCAACTGGGGTTGCGGCTGCGGCTGCGGCTGCGGCTGCGGCTGCGGCTGCGGCTGCGGCTGCGGCTGCGGCTGCGGCTGCGGCTGCGGCTGCGGCTGCGGCTGCGGCCAACCTGTCCGGCGCGGCCTCAAGTTCCGGCTTGCGGCACGCCGTCGGGCGGCCAGCAGCAAGCCCGCGGCTGTTGCCGCAGCTATTACGCACGCGACTGCGACCGCTGCTGCCGGTGCAGTCAGCGCGGCTGCCGCGGACGCCCATGCCGCCAACGCGGGTGCAAGCAGGCGGAGATCCGCTGGGCCATCCGTATGCGGGTCGGAGGCGCCCATGGGGGATGTCGCGGCAGCGTGCACCGGTGTGCGGGCGACCGTGGTCGTGGGCGCCATGGACGCAGTCGTAGCGCTGGTGGGCGCGGGTGTAGTCGCTCCAGTCGCCGTAGGCGTAGTCGTCCTGGTCCGTGTAGGCGTGGTCGCGGCGCCGGTGGTCGCGCTGAGCGTGGTCGCCGATGTCCCCGTCGCCTCCCATGTCCCCGTCGACTCCAACGTCCCCATCGCCTCCGGTGCCTCCGTCGCGCCCGTTACCTCCGATGCACTCAATGGCTCCACGACACCCGTTGGCTCCATGACACCCGCTGGCCCCGTGGCACCGGATGCCCCCGTCTCTCCCGTACGAGCGGTCACGGCTGGACCAGTGGCTTGAGGTCCGCGAAGCGGCTGTCGCCGATGCCGTTTACTTCGCGGAGTTGGTCGATGGAGGTGAAGCCGCCCTTCTGGGTGCGGAATTCGATGATGTGCTGGGCGAGCACGGGGCCGATGCCGGGTAGGGCGTCCAGTTGCTCGGTGGTGGCGGAGTTCAGGCTTACCGGGGTGCCGGGTGCGCTGCCTGCGCCCGCCGTACCCGACGATGCCCCGGGCGCACCGCCCGGCGCGGCTGCCGAACTGCCCTGGCCCGGCGGGCCGGCCGCGCCGGGCGCGCCCGGTCCTCCGACCATGATCTGCTCGCCGTCCACTAGCAAGCGGGCGCGGTTGAGGCCGCGCAGGTCCGCGCCCGGTCGTACGCCCCCTGCTGCCTCGATCGCGTCCTCCACGCGGCTGCCTGGCGGCAGGCGGTGCACTCCCGGGTCCCGCACCTTTCCGATCACGTCGATCACCAGGCGCCGTGTGCGCGGGCCGCCGCTGGGCGCCGGCTGGGCTTGCGGGCCGCTGGCTGGGCCTGCCGCAGGAGCCTGCGCTGCGGCGCGGTGCGCGGTCGGCGGGCTGATCGCTTCCGGGCGTCCTGCCCAGAAGTGGTACGCCGCGAAGGTCACCGCGGCCACGAGCGCGATGCCCAACGCGATCGCGGTGCGCGGCTCGATACCGCAGCGCAGTTGCAACCACAGCGGCAGCCGGTCCCGCACGTCCGGCCACCAGCCGGCCCGGGCCGGACGGCTGTCCGTGGCGACGGGCTCCGGCACGGAGGCCGCTTCTGCGGCTACCCGGCCAGGCGGCGGTTGTGCCGCTGGACCGGCCCGCACTGCTGGTCCCGTCTCCGCGTTGTCGGTGGCTGGTTGGTGGTCCGGCTCGCCACCGTGCCATTCCGCGGACGCGGAGATACCGCGAGGCGGGGCCATACCGCGAGGCGGGGCCATACCGCGGGGCGATGCCGGGCCATCGTGCACGGCGGCGCCCACGGCCTGGTCCGGGCGGCCGTGGTCCGGCGTCGAGGCGCCGCGGGGCGCAGGGCCATCGCGTAAACCTAACCCCGGACGCGCGGCCAGGACGTCCCGCTGGACCACGCCGCCGTGCGAGACCGAGCCACGATGCGGGGCCGTGCGGCCACTCCGGTCGCGCACGCCATCAGGCTCCGGGACCCGACGCAAGTCCCGGGCTCCACGCAGTCGCCGGGCCTCACTCAGGACCCGAGCTTCACGCAGGACCCGAGCGTCACGCAGACCCACTCCCCGCGAGCCCCGGCCTCCGCGCACGCCAGATCCGCCACGCGATGCCGACACGTCGTGCGAGACCGGCGCGTCAGGCAAGGCCAGCCCGTCAGGTGGGGCCAGCGCGCCGTCCGTAACCAGGCCACGGAATGGAGCCGAGCGGCCACGCCGGTCTCGTACGCCGGCCGGTGCCAGGGCCTCGCGCAGGTCCCGAGCCCCCCGCGGGCCCGCTCCCCGCAGGTCCACTCCCCGCACGTCCCGGCCTCCCCGCAAGCCGCGAGCCGCACCCAAGTCCCGCGCTCCGCGCGGATCCGCTCCCCGCAGGCTTCGGCCCCCGCGCGGGCCCGCCTCCCCGTCCGCCGCCTCCTCGCCCTCCAGCGCCTCGTCCAGTGTCCGCTCCTCCCACCTCGGCGGGGCGGGCCGTCGCGGACGGTTCAGCATCCGCGGTGGCGGCGGGCGGTCACGGTCGCGCCAACGTGCGGTGGGTGCCGGGAGGTCTGTCAGGTCGAAGAGAGCCGCCGCACGGGCCCTGCTGGTCGAGCC
>NZ_JAAKZV010000468.1 GCF_011044975.1 Streptomyces coryli
CTGTGGGGGCCGTAGCGGCCGCTGATTGCGCTGCTGTCGCCATGTCCGCTGCTGCTGCCGCCGCCGCCTGTGCGGCCTCCGCCGGGCCGCTGAACCGCAGCCGCAGCTCTCCCGGCAACCCGCGCAGCAGGTCGTCCCGTTCCCCGCGGGCGATCACGCGGCCCGCTCTGACGACGGCCAGGGAGGCGCCGAGGTCGGCGAGTTCGGGCAGGTAGTGGGTGGTGTACAGGACCGCCGCGCCCGCGTCCGCGCGGGCCCGTACCGCAGCGAGCAGTGCCGCGCGGGTGTCCGGGTCGGCGCCGGCCGTGGGCTCGTCGAGGAGCAGCAGGGGCGGGTCGCCGATCAGGGCGGCGGCGGCTTGGGTGCGGCGCCGCTGGCCACCGGAGAGCAGCCCGGCGCGGCGGTCGAGTTCGGCGGTGAGCTGGAGTTCCTCGGCGACGGCTTCGACGGCGGTACGGAGTGTGCGGCGGCGCAGGCCGGCCAGCGAGCCGTACAGGCGGAGGTGTTCGCGGACGGTGGCGCTCGGGTAGAGGGCGAGTTCCTGCGGGGCGAGGCCGAGGAGGGCGCGGGCGGCGTGCGGGCGGTGGAGGGCGTCGATGCCGTCGATGCGGACGGAGCCCGCGTCGGGGCGGGTCAGGCCGGTGACCACCTCCACGAAGGTGGTCTTGCCCGCGCCGTTGTGACCGATGAGGCCGGTGATCTCGCCTGCGGCGACGGCGAGTTCGAAACCGTCGAGGGCGGTGGCGTCAGGGCCGTAACGCTTCACCAGTCCGTGGGTGCTGAGCACGATGCGCCTCCCGATCTTTGTGATCTACAGCGTATAGATCTACACTGTATATACATGAGCGCGCGACGTGAAGAGGCAGTGGACGCGGCCATGGCCATCGCCGACGAAAAGGGCTTGGCGGCCGTCTCCATGCGCGCCGTCGCGCAGCGCGTCGGCGTCACGCCGATGGCGCTTTATCCCCATGTCGGCAGCAAGGCGGCGCTGCTCGACCTGATGGTGGGGCGGCTGCTCTCGATGCTGGGGGAGGACCCCGCGATGCGGGCGGCGGCGGATGCGGACTGGCGGACGCGGCTACGGGTCTTCGCGTCGTCGGCGCGGCTTGGTCTGCAGACGCATCCGTGGGCTACGGGCCTGCTCTTCGACCGGCCGACGGTCACCCCGGAGGCGGTGGCCGTCATCGACAAGATCTACTCCGCGCTCCTCGACGCCGGTGTGCCGGGCCGCGAAGTCCCGCGTGTGGAGCGGTTGGTGTCCACCTTCGTGCTCGGTTACGTCGCCTCGGAGGTGGGCGGTCGGTTCGGTCCTGGTGAGCTGGATCCTCGGGGTAGGAGGGGCCAGTTGCCGGAGGGTGCCCTGCCCGCGCATGCGCGTGTCGCGGAGGCGCTGGACGCGCCGGTCGACTGGGACGAGGAGTTCAAGCAGGGATTCGAGGAAGTGCTCCGCCTTGTGGAGTCGGTGGCGGCGGGTAGCCGTGGTGGGGCGCGGGCGCGCTGATCCGCGCCCGTATCCGGGACCACCGATCGCGCGTGCCAGCGCCTTGCGGCGTGTGCGCTCTGCCGGCTTCATGGAGGACTTCACCGGCCCGGCCCGGCCCGCAGATCGCCGCAGCGCTGAGCGCGGCTCCCGGCCGGCGGATACCGCGGTCAGCTGATTAGGCAGCAGGGCGTCCGAAGCACCCAACTCCCTGTGCGGACACGCCCTTCCCCACCCACCCGGCCCGGCCTAGGGTGCCGGGCATGACCGCAGCGGGCGTGCCCGGGCGCGCGGAGCTGATCGCCGGTGCGGAGAGTCGGCTGGCCGGCGACGGGCGGCTGCTGCTCACTGGCCCTGCGGGCAGCGGCAAGAGCGCGCTCGTCGCCGATCTCGCCGACCGGGCGGAGGCGTCCGGCCGGCGCGTACTGCGGCTGTCCCCGCAACCCGCCGACGCCGCGCTCCCGTACGCCACGCTCGCCGATCTGCTGCTCGCCTTCCCCGCCGATATACGGGACCGCCTGCCGGCCCCGCAGCGGACGGCCGTGGCCGAGGTCTTGAGGGACGCGGTGCCGCCCGCGGCGGGGCCGGACAGGCTGGCGCTGCGGCTGGCGGTGGGCGGCCTGCTGGCGGGGACCGCGCCGGTGCTGCTCACGATCGACGGCGCCGACTGGGCGGACCCGGCAAGCGCCGAACTCCTCGCCACCGCCGGATCCGACGAGGTCCGCGTGCTGGCCACGTCCCGTACCCCCGGCTGGCAGGGAATCCCCACCCTCGCCGTCCCACCACTGACCCCCGAAGCACTCGCCGAGATCCTCTCGGCCCAGGGCCTGCCGTCCCGACTGGCCCTGCGCATCCACGCCGCATCGGGCGGCAACCCAGGCTTCGCCCTCGCCATCGCCCGCGCCCTTACGGCCCGCGGCCGCCCCTCGCACCCGCTCGACGAGCTGCCGGTCCCGGCGGCAGTGCAGGATGCGGTGCAGGCACAACTCGCCCGCATCCCGACGGCAGTCCGGACGCTGCTTCTGCACGCTGCGCTGGCATCCCACCCGACGGAGCCACTGCTACGCAGGGCTGGAACGTCGTGGCGGGTAGGGCCTGGAGCGGCGGAGCGGGAAGGACCCGGAGCGAGCGCCGGACCCGACGGTGGGCTGGGGCGCGAGAGCCCCGGCAGCGAGGTCGACTTCGGACCTGGTCTCGGATCTGGTCGGGAGTCCGGTCCTGAGGTCGGCCCCGGTGCCGACGTCCGACCCGGTCGCGACGCTGGTCCTGGCCCCGGCCCTGGCCCTCGTCCCGGTCCTGGCCCTGGCCCTGGCGGCGAGCCTGGGCCCAGTCCCGCCCCTGGCCCCCAACC
>NZ_JAAKZV010000469.1 GCF_011044975.1 Streptomyces coryli
GCCTCCCCCTCCACCACCGGCCGCAGCGCCCCCAACTGCCGCGGCCGGAAGGGCTTGGCGAGGATGGCACGCAGCCCGGCATGCCGTTCCCCGTCGAGGGACAGCACGCTGCCGAGGATGGCGCGGGTGCTGTCGTGCGCCGTCCAGCCCGGCATCTCCCGGTCCGCCCACTCCACGTCCCGGACCCGCAGCCCGGGGTCGCGCAGCGCCGCCGCGCACTGCTCATAGCCGACCACGAGCGTCGTACGACCAAGATCCAGCACCGGACCGGCCCCAGCCAGCCGCGCATAACGAGGAAAAGGATCCGCTCGCCCCTCGGCCGTGAACAGGCCGTCCAGCGCCTGCCCGACGGTGAATCCGGCGGCCATCAGAACCTCCCGAACAGCCAGTACCCAGGACTGTCCGCCCCCGTCATGAAGTCCCGCACAGCCGCGATGATCTCGTCCGCGCTGATCGTGCCGCTCCCATCCGTATCCAGCCGCCCGAAAAGCTCCCGCCCCTCCTCGTACGGAATGCGGCAGGCGGCCAGCAGCCGCAGGAACTCGCCACGGTCCAGCACCCCGTCACCGTTCTCGTCCACGAGCTCGATCACCGCGCGAGCCAACGGCCGCACCTGCTCCCCGAATACGGCACCCGCGTCCTGCGCACCGCCCAGCCACGCCCGGTACTCGGCCTCGCTCACGCGCCCGTCACCATCCGCGTCCGACGCCCGCGCGAGCGCGTCCCACAGCGCCAGATACCCGTCCCGCACCGCCACCGCCCCCGCGGAACCCGGCGCCTGGCCGAGCGCCTGGACCAGCCGCAGCGCGAAGGCAACCATGTCGGCGCGGCAGACGTATCCGTCCCCGGCCGCGTCGAGCAGCCCGAACCGCCGCGGCGCCCACGTCGTCCCGTCACCGTCACCCGCCGCGCCCGCGCTCACACTCGCACCCGCCGCCTCAGCCTCGGCCGCCCCGACGAACGCCGCCCGCGCCCACACCACCGCATCCGGCAGCGCGCCGCTCAAGACCCCCGCATGATTGGCCTCGGCATACTCCCGGAACTCCACCTCCGTCCCCGCCTCCCGCAGCAGCCGGGCGAAGTCCCGCAGAAATTCCACCGGTACGACCTCATCGGCCCCACCCGCGGCAAGCAGCAGCGGCCGGTCGAGGCGGCTGACCGGGGCATCGCTCGCATCCAGGGCCGCGGCCACCGCCGGCTGCCGGGTGATGCCGGTGAAGCCCGCGTCCTTGTTCGTCAGCAGCACGGTCCGCCGCAGCATGTCGAGCAGCGACAACTCCTCGGCTTCACCCAGCAGCCGGACACCCGTATCCGTGACCAACTCCCGCGGCCGGAAGCCGGGATGGCTGACGCTCACCCCGGTCAGCGTGACCGGCACCAACGGCGACACCGACTGCCCATCCGCCTCCGTCGCCTTGGCGATCAACTGCGTCAGGCTGATCGGCGGCGCCATCGCAATAGCCCCGAGAAACTGCAGCTCGGGCGCGTACCCGGTGGCGATCAGCGCGGCGAAGAGCGCCGCATGCCCACCCTGCGAGAAGCCCGCGACCGCGTACCGCCCGCCCACCGTCGCATCCAGGTGCCGCAGCGCCCGCACCGCGTCGAGCAGATCATCGGCGACGGCCTCGCCATTGAAGTACGGATGCGGTCCCGGCGTCGCCAGCCCCTCGTAATCGCTGGCCACCACCGCGAAACCGGCCCGCAGCCAGCCGTCGATATGCGCGGCCTCGGTGGCCGAGAAGCCCTTCACGGACGGCGCCGTGCCGTCCCCCAGCCCGGTGGACCCGTGCGCGTAACTGATCACCGGCCGGTCGCCGACGGCCGGCGCCGCGTCGGGCACGAAGGCCGAGGCCGTCACCTCGCGCGGCCGCCCGTCGTATCCGAGCCCCTGATACAGGATGCGCTCGGCCCGTCCGGCCGCGGCCGGCCAGAGACCGGGCGGCAGTGGTTCGTTGCTGATGAGCGTTCCCAATGCCCGATCGGCCATGATCACCCCTCGTCCGTCCACCGCGGGTCCCGCACCGCCGCCGGGTTCTTGAGCCTCCCGGCCTCCCGGTCTCCGGTCTCCCGGCCGCCCGATCTCCCGGCAGCGGTACGGCCCGTCGCTACTGCCCCTTGGTCGCGAGTCCGCCCATCACTTGATCGACGAAGCCGCCCACCGTGGCCGCCGGCTTGGTGTCCTCGTTCAGGAAGGTGATGCCGTAGTGCTGCTCCATCGTGGCCGCGGCCCGCATCTGCTTCACAGAATCGACATTGGCGAGGTCGGCGATCACGGTGTCCTCCTGCACCGCGCCGGCGTCGACCTCCCAGTCCCTGGCGGCAATCGACCTGATCTCTTCCAGCACCTGCGCACGGCTGACGTCGCTCATCGCAGGGTCTCCTTTCTCGTGTCGCTCTGCGCCTCCACCGCAGCGGACGCGCTCTCGTCCCCCGGCGCGGCGGCTCCGCCCGCCGGGGACCTCTCGCCGAGCAGCTGCCGCACCGCGGCCCGCTGCCACTTCCCGCTGGTGGTCCGGGGCAGCCACCGCGGCGCCACCACCCGCACCTCCACAGCCCCCACGCCGGTACGCTCGGCGACCCGCCGCCGCACCGCCGCCCCCAACTCCCGCGCATCAGCGCTCCGCACCGCCTCAACCACGACGAGCATCCGCTCCCGCTCGGCATCCGCAACGGCCACGACGTGCCGCCGGAAAATGCCCTCCACCTCGGCCGCCGCCGCCTCGATGTCCTCGGGAAAGTAGTTCTGCCCGTTGACGATCACCATGTCCCGCCGCCGCCCGGCAATGAACAGATCACCCCCGCACACCACC
>NZ_JAAKZV010000046.1 GCF_011044975.1 Streptomyces coryli
CCCCGTGGGACGCCCGCCCACCGCCTAGCGGCTCCTCGCCGTCGACCGGCGCAGCCTCGCCCTGCGCCTCCTCCTCCGCCACGACCCCACCCCGCGCCCCCGCGTCAGCGCTCTCCGCGCCCGGCTCCCGCGTGTCGTCCGGGGTGGCAGCCGGGGCCGCTTCCTCGGGCGGCTCGGTCGGTTCGGTCACAGCGTGCTCCAGTCCTGGTCCGGATAGCGGTGCAGCGGCGCTGATACGTCGTCCAGCGCCTGGCAGATCTCGACTGGAAGCGTAAGGCCCTCCACTGACAACGCCGCGGAGAGCTGCTCGGCGTTGCGCGCGCCGATTACCGGGGCGGTGACACCGGGGCGGTCGCGGATCCAGGCCAGCGCCACCTCCAGCGGGGAGACCGCGAGGCCGTCCGCCGCCGTGGCCACCGCGTCCACGATGCGGCTCGCGTCCTCGTCGAGATACGGGGCGACGAACGGCGCCATGTGCTCGGAGGCGCCGCGGGAGTCGGGCGGGAGCTCGTCGTGGCGGTACTTGCCGGTGAGGACGCCGCGGCCCAGCGGGGACGACGGCAGCAGGCCGACGCCCAGGTCGAGGGCCGCCGGCAGCACCTCGCGCTCGATGCCGCGCTGCAGCAGCGAATACTCCATCTGCGTCGACGCCAGCTTCGTCCGGCCCGCGGCCGCCTGCTGCCAGGTGGCCGCCTTCGCCAGCTGCCAGCCGCAGAAGTTGCTCACCCCTACATACCGCGCGCGCCCGCTCGCCACCGCGATGTCCAGCGCCTGCAGCGTCTCGTCCAGCGGCGTGGCGGAGTCGAAGGCGTGGACCTGCCACAGATCCACGTGGTCCGTGCCCAGCCGCTCCAGCGACGCGTCCAGCGCCGCCAGCAGATGGCCGCGCGAGCCGTCGAAGCGCCGGTGCGGGTCGGGCACGCTGCCCGCCTTCGTGGCGATGACGAGGTCGCGGCGCGGGACCAGATCGCCGATCAGCCGGCCGAGCAGATACTCCGCGCCGCCGTCGGAATACACGTCCGCCGTGTCGACGAGCGTGCCGCCCGCCTGCCAGAACGTCTTCAGCTGTGCCGCCGCGTCGCCCTCGCCCGTGTCCCGCCCCCACGTGAGGGTGCCGAGTCCTATCCGGGACACGCGAAGGCCCGTACGGCCGAGATGCCTGAGCTCCATGTCCGCTGAGATTACTGGCCCGGGGCCCCGCCCCGCGCCGCCCTGTGGACAACTCCCTCTCCGATGACCCCTGACGCGGCCCCGCCGGGCGCGCTAGAGTCCGCCGGAGGAAACGTTACTCACTGGTAAGCAATGGCAAGGAACAGGGGTGCGCATGCGGCTCGGCATCAATCTCGGCTACTGGGGCGCCGGCATGGACGCGGACAATCTCGCGGTCGCCAAGGAGGCCGACCGCCTCGGCTACGACGTCTGCTGGGCCGCCGAGGCCTACGGCTCCGACGCCGCCACCGTGCTCTCCTGGGTGGCCGCCCAGACCGAGCGCATCGACGTCGGCTCCGCCATCTTCCAGATCCCGGCCCGCACCCCGGCGATGACCGCGATGACCGCGGCCACCCTCGACAGCCTCTCCGGCGGCCGCTTCCGCCTCGGCCTCGGCGTGTCCGGGCCGCAGGTCTCCGAGGGCTGGTACGGGCAGAAGTTCGACAAGCCGCTCGCCCGCACCCGCGAGTACGTGGAGATCGTCCGTAAGGCCATGAGCCGCGAGCGCCTCACCCACGAGGGCGAGCACTGGACGCTGCCGCTGCCCGGCGGCCCGGGCAAGCCGATCAAGCTCATCGTGCACCCGGTGCGCGAGCAGATCCCGCTCTACATCGCCGCCATCGGCCCGAAGAACCTCGAGCAGACCGCCGAGATCGCCGACGGCGTGCTGCTGATCTTCTACGCCCCCGAGCACGCGGAGGAGACCACCCTCACCCACCTGCGGGCGGGCCGCGCCAAGGCCGGCAAGGACAGCGAGGGTCTTCAAGGCTTCGACGTCGTGCCCACCGTCCCGCTCGCCGTCGGCGACGACCCGCGCGCGCTCGGCGACCAGTTCCGCCCGTACACGGCGCTCTACGTCGGCGGCATGGGCAGCAAGAAGCAGAACTTCTACAACCAGCTGGCGCAGCGCATGGGTTACGAGAAGGAGGCCGCCGAGATCCAGGAGAAGTACCTGGCCGGCGACAAGGAGGGCGCGGCGGCCGCAGTGCCGCACCAGCTGATCGACTCCACCACCCTGCTCGGCCCGGTCGAGCGCATCGCCGAGCGGATGCAGGCCTACGCGGCCGCCGGCGTCACCACGCTGTCGCTGGCCCCGGCCGGATTCTCGCTGGAGGAGCGGCTCGCCGGGCTGCGCGCGGGGGTGGAGGCGCTGGAGCGCGCCGGAGTGGCGTAAAGCCGGCGAAGGAGCCTGGGGGAGGAAGTCTGCGGCCGTGGTGGGGGCTCGGGGGGTCTTCCCCGCCACGGCCGTCACCCAGCTCAACGCGCCATCGCCGGATCGGTTACGGCTTCGTCCTTTTGGCGGAGTACGCTTCCCGGCCTGTTGCGCCTTGCGGCACACCGTATTTGACTCGACATTCGGGTAGATGTTGTGCACCGCAAGGAGGCAGCGCATGCTCTCGGCCAAGGCGATCTACCAGGAGATCCTCGACGACGACGAAGCCTTCCGGCTCTTCTGCTCGATCGCCGCCGCAGGCGAGGCGCAGGGGGGCTGGGAGAACGCCCGCATCGCCACCCTGGTCCCGGACTCGTACCGCGAGCTGGCCCCCAAGGTGGTCCGCCACGGGGCCGACGAGGACAAGCACGGCCGCATCTTCAACGCCCTGATGAAGAAGCGCGGCCTGGAGCCCGTCACGGTCCCCGGCGAGACCGACTACACGATGCTCCTGGAAGGCATCGGCATCGGCCTGGCCCACGACCAGCTGCGCCGCGACGACCAGCTGAGCGAGCGCGACATCATCGTCTACCTGGCGCACAGCCGGGTCACCGAGCAGCGCGCCAGCGAGCAGATGCAGCTGCTGCTGAAGCTCTTCGGCGACCACCCGGACGTCGGCCGCGCGGTGCGCATGATCTCCCACGACGAGGACAACCACCTCGCGTACTGCAACGAGGAGCTGCTGAACCTCTCCAAGGCCGGGCACGCCCGCCTCATCCAGCGCACGCTGCGCGAGTCCGCGCTCGCCGAGATCCGCATCTACCGCGACGTCAGCCATGCGGTGATGCAGCACATGGCGGGCATCCTGAAGTGGCCGGGCGCGAAGCGCGCCGCCGTCAGCGCGGGCATCGCCGGCGTCTACGGCTACGAGCGGTCCGGCGGCTGGCGGCGGATGGTGAAGCTGAAGATGCCCGAGCACCGCAACGCCCTCGGCGGACCGCCCCCGGCGGCCGAGCAGGTGCCCGCATAAGGCCCGCTGCAGCCGGTCCCGCTTAAGGCCCGCTACAGCCAGCCCCGCTTCTTGAAGAAGCGGTACAGCAGCCCGACCACCACGACCATCAGCGTCAGCACCGCCGGATAGCCCCACACCCACTTCAGCTCCGGCATGTGCACGAAGTTCATGCCGTACACGGATCCGATCACCGTGGGCGCGGCGGCCATCGCGGCGTATGCCGAGATGCGCCGCATGTCGTCGTTCTGGCGCACCCCGGTCTGCGCCAGATGCGCCTGCAGGACGTCCGTGACCAGCCGGTCGATGGACTCCACATGGTCGGTGACGCGGGTCAGATGGTCGCCGACATCGCGGAAGAACGGCCGCGCGCCCTCGGGCACATGCGGCACGCCCGCGCCCGCGAGCCGCTGCATCGGTTCGGCCAGGCCGGCGGTGACGCGGCGGAACTCCAGGGCCTGGCGCTTGAAGTTGTAGATCAGGGCGGCGGTGTTCTGGCTGTGGTTACGGCCGTTGTTGCCGGTCCCGCCGCCAGGCTCGAAGACCTGCTCTTCCACGTGCTCCAGGTCGTTGTGCAGGTCGTCCGCCACGTCCAGGTAGTTGTCGACGACGGCGTCGCTGACCGCGTACATCACCGCCGTCGGGCCGTGCACGAGCACGTGCGGATCCTGCTCGAGGCGGGCGCGCACCGTGCCCAGCGGGTTGGCCGTGCCGTGCCGGACGGTGATCACGAAGGAGTCGCCGATGAAGACGCTGATCTCGCAGACCTCCACCGTGTCGGTCCGCTCGTGGTACAGCACCGGCTTCAGCACCAGGTAGAGCGTGTCGTCGTAGACCTCGAGCTTGGGCCGCTGGTGGGCGGAGAGGGCGTCCTCGACGGCGAGCGGGTGCAGCCGCACCTGCCGCGTCACCGTGTCGAACTCCTCGCCGGTCGGCTCGTACAGCCCGAGCCACACGAACGCGTCCGGGTCCGTGAGCGCCGCGGCGTAAGCGGTGGCGAAGTCGGCCTTGCCGCCGCCTGTGCGGCGGCCCTCCCGGTACAGCGCGCAGTCAACGATCACACTGCTCATCTTTCCGCTTTCCCGGCCGCCACGCCCGCCGTCGTACGCTGGCTGCCATGCCCACCCTGCTCCTTCTCCGGCACGGCCGGTCCACCGCCAATACCCGGGGCGTGCTCGCCGGGCGCACCCCCGGGGTGCCCCTGGACGAGCGCGGCACCGAGCAGGCCGCCGCGCTGCCCGTACGGCTCGGCGGCATTCCGCTCTCCGCGATCGTCTCCAGCCCGCTCGAGCGCTGCCAGGAGACGCTGCGGCCGCTGCGCGCCGCGCTCCCCGGCACCCCCGTGCACACCGACGAGCGGATCAGCGAATGCGACTACGGCGAATGGTCGGGCCGCAAGCTCGCCGAGCTCGCCGAGGAGCCGCTGATGCGCACCGTCCAGGTGCACCCCTCGGCCGCGGCATTCCCGGGCGGCGAGTCGATGCGCGCGATGCAGGCGCGGGCGGTCGAGGCGGTACGGGACTGGAACGAGCGGATCGAGGCGGAGCACGGCGCCGACGCCGTCTACCTGATGTGCTCGCACGGCGACATCATCAAGTCCGTGCTCGCCGACGCCCTCGGCCTGCACCTGGACCTCTTCCAGCGGATCTCCGTCGAGCCCTGCTCGGTCTCCGCCGTGCGCTACACGCCGATACGTCCGTTCGTGGTCCGCGTCGGCGATACGGGCGAACTGGCGGGCCTGGCACCCGCGGACGAGGGCCCCAAGGAGGGCGGCGAGTCGGATGCGGCCGTCGGCGGCGGGGCCGGCACATCGTGATCGACGGGCGCAGTAGGGTGGCTGAGCCAGTAAGCCGAGTGACAACGACACGTAGACGAGTACGACGAGCAATCGGAGCAGGACGTGCCTCGTGAGGTGTACCTCTTTGACCCGCCGGACCGCTTCGTCGCGGGCACGGTAGGTCTCCCCGGTCGCCGCACCTTCTATCTGCAGGCGTCGAGCGGCACCCGGGTGACCAGCGTCGCGCTGGAGAAGGCCCAGGTGCAGGCGCTCGCCGAGCGCATCGATGAGCTGCTGGACGAGGTGGTACGGCGCACCGGCGGCTCCACCGCCGTCCCCGCCGTGGCGCCCTCGGAGCTGAGTGACAGCGCGCCGCTGGACAATCCCGTGGAGGAGGAGTTCCGGGTCGGCACCATGGCGCTGGCCTGGGACGGCGACGCGGAGCGGATGATCGTCGAAGCGCAGGCTCTGGTCGAGCTGGACGCCGACTCCGACGAGGACCTGGCGGCCGCCGAGGAGGCGCTGCTGCAGGACGACGAGAACGGCCCGCCGATGCTGCGGGTGCACCTCACCGGCCAGATGGCCCGGGCCTTCGCCAAGCGCGCCCACGAGGTGGTCAACGCCGGCCGCCCGCCCTGCCCGCTGTGCAGCCTGCCGCTCGACCCGGAGGGACACGTATGTCCGCGCCAGAACGGATACCGCCGGGGGGAGTGAGCCCCGACCCGGCGGCACCCGAGACGACCGAGCTGCTGCGGCGCGGCGAGCTCACCGTCGTCGGCCGCATCCGCGAGTCGTCGAACTCGGCGCTGCTGTGCACGGTCGCGGACGGCGAGACCAAGGCCGAGTGCGTCTACAAGCCGGTGGCGGGCGAGCGCCCGCTCTGGGATTTCCCCGACGGCACGCTCGCGCAGCGCGAGGTGGCGGCGTACGAGATGTCGCGGGCGACCGGCTGGAACCTGGTCCCGCCGACGCTGCTGCGGGACGGGCCGTACGGCGAGGGCATGTGCCAGCTGTGGATCGACACCGCCGAGGAGGGCCCGGGCAGTGAGCTGCTCGCCCTGGTCGAGGGCGAGGAGCCGGGCGAGGGCTGGAAGGCGGTCGGCTTCGCCGAAGTGGGGCCCGGTCGTACGGCGCTGCTGGTGCACGCCGACGACATGCGGCTGCGGCGGCTGGCCGTACTGGACGCGGTGATCAACAACGCCGACCGCAAGGGCGGCCATCTGCTGCCGACCGCGGACGGCCGGCTGTACGCGATCGACCACGGGGTGACCTTCAACGCCGAGGACAAGCTGCGCACGCTGCTGTGGGGCTGGGCGGGGGAGCCGCTGCCGGAGGAGATCACGGTGGTGCTGCGCGCTTTGGCGGGCGAGCTGGACGACGGCGCCGCGCTCGCCACCCGGCTGGCCGAGCTGATCACGGCGGCCGAGCTGGTGGCCGTACGGGAGCGGCTGGCGGCGCTGCTCGCGACGGGGCGGCACCCGGAGCCGAGCGGAAACTGGCCGGCCATCCCCTGGCCGCCGATCTAGGCCGAGGTCCGACGTGTAAGCCCCACTACCTGGCGGTTAGGCTCATAAGCATGTATGCCTGGCCCGCTTCCGAGGTCCCCGCGCTCCCTGGCGCCGGCAAGGACCTGAGGATCCACGACACCGCGACCGGCGAGCTCACGACGCTTGAGCCCGGCCCCGTCGCCCGCCTGTACGTCTGCGGCATCACGCCGTACGACGCGACCCACATCGGGCACGCGGCGACGTACAACGCCTTCGACCTCGTCCAGCGGGTCTGGCTGGACAACAAGCGGCACCAGGTCGATTACGTGCAGAACGTCACCGACGTCGACGACCCGCTGCTGGAGCGGGCGATCCGCGACGGCGAGGACTGGACCGAGCTGGCGGAGCGGGAGACCGCGCTCTTCCGCGAGGACATGACGGCGCTGCGGATGCTGCCGCCGAAGCACTACGTGGGCGCCGTCGAGGCCATACCGCGGATCGTGCCGCTGGTGGAGCGGCTGCGGGCGGCCGGTGCCGCGTACGACCTCGAAGGGGATGTCTACTTCTCGGTCGAGGCGGACCCGCACTTCGGTGCGGTGTCGGGCCTTGATGCGGCCGCGATGCGGATGCTGTCGGCGGAGCGGGGCGGCGACCCGGACCGGGCCGGGAAGAAGAACCCGCTGGACCCGCTGCTGTGGCAGGCCGCGCGCGAGAACGAGCCCTCGTGGGACGGCGCCTCGCTGGGGGAGGGCCGGCCGGGGTGGCACATCGAGTGTGTGGCCATCGCGCTCGAGCACCTCGGGATGGGCTTCGACGTCCAGGGCGGCGGGTCCGATCTCGCCTTCCCGCACCACGAGATGGGGGCGTCGCACGCGCAGGCGCTGACGGGGGAGTTCCCGTACGCGAAGTCGTATGTGCACGCCGGGATGGTCGCCCTTGACGGCGAGAAGATGTCGAAGTCCAAGGGGAACCTGGTCTTCGTATCCCAACTGCGGCGGGACGGCGTGGACTCGGCGGCGGTCCGGCTGGCGCTGCTGGCGCATCACTACCGGGCGGACTGGGAGTGGACGGCGTCTGTGCTGTCGGACGCCGAGAAGCGACTCGCACACTGGCGCGCGGCGGTGTCCCGGCCGGACGGGGCCGCTGCGGAGGGCTGCGTGGAGGAGATGCGGGCGGCCCTGGCCGACGATCTGAACGCGCCGGCGGCGCTGGCGGCGGTGGATCGCTGGGCGGCGCTGCAGATCGAGTCGGGCGGCACGGATGCGGGAGCGCCCGGTCTGGTGTCGCGTGCGGTGGACGCGCTGCTGGGGGTCGCGCTGTAGCGGTTCTTACCCACCCGCCCGCCCACTGCTGTGTGCAGCGGGCGGGCGGTGGCGTTCTGTGTGAGAGACGGGCGGGGGCTACTCGTCCTCGTCCGACTCCCGGCCCTCGTCCTTCTCCGACGTGCTCGGCCCCGGATCCCGGAAGTACGGGCCCGCCTGCCCAGGCCCGCCGTCCCGCCGGCGCAGATACCGCTCGAATTCGCGGGCGATCGCCTCGCCCGACGCCTCCGGCAGCTCCGCCGTGTCCCGCGCCTCCTCCAGCGACTGCACGTACTCCTGGACCTCGCTGTCCTCCGCCGCCAGCTGGTCCACCCCCAGCTGCCACGCCCGCGCGTCCTCCGGGAGTTCGCCCAGCGGGATGCGGACGTCGATCAGGTCCTCGAGGCGGTTCAGCAGCGCCAGCGTGGCCTTCGGATTCGGAGGCTGCGATACGTAATGGGGGACCGCCGCCCACAGCGACACCGTCGGCACCCCGGCATGTGTGCACGCCTCCTGCAGGACGCCGACGATGCCCGTCGGGCCTTCGTAGCGGGTCTCCTCCAGGTCCATCGTCTCCGCGAGATCCGCGTCCGATGTCACGCCGCTCACCGGCACCGGCCGGGTGTGCGGCGTATCGCCGAGCAGCGCGCCCAGCAGCACCACCATCTCGACGCCCAACTCGTGGGCGAAGCCCAGGAGCTCATTGCAGTACGAGCGCCACCGCATGCTCGGCTCGATGCCGCGGACGAGCACCAAGTCGCGGGCCTTGCCCTTGCCGTTCGAGTCCTGGATGCGCGCGTACGACAGTCGCGTGGTCGGCCAAGTGATCTTCCGGACGCCGTCCTCGAGGAACACCGTCGGACGATTCACCTGGAAGTCGTAGTAGTCCTCCGCGTCGAGCGCGGCGAACACCTCTCCCTTGAACTCCCGGTCGAGGTGGCCAACGGCCGCCGACGCGGAGTCGCCCGCGTCGTTCCAGCCTTCGAAGGCGCAGATCATGACCGGGTCGACCAGCTCGGGAACCCCCTCCAGCTCGATCACCCAGTGCCTCCCTTTCCGTGCCGTCGCGTGCGGCCCCAGCCTAGAGCCTTCCCCACCCGGGGCCGCATCCCCCGTGCACGCCTCTGGACGTTGACCCGGGACCGCGGATATACATCGGATGAATGTCAGGCCTCCGATGAATCCCCGGCCGTCGCAATCCGGCCGGTCCGGCGGAACACCCGACCACCAAGGGGAAGTGAGCCACCCGATGAGAACCCTCCGAAGCACCGCCGCGGCGGGCTGCGCCGTGCTGCTGGCAGTGACGGCGCTGGCGGGCTGCAACCGCGGCAGCGACGACGGCAAGGGCGGCGGCGCGTCCGGCAAGGTCGGCATCGACATGCCGCGTACGGACAGCGACTTCTGGAACTCCTACCGGCAGTACATCGACAAGGGCGTCAAGGACGGCGTCGTCTCCGCGCTGCCCGTGACCAACTCCCAGAACGACATCGGCAAGCTGGTCGCCAACGTCCAGACCTTCACGGATCAGGGCGCGAAAGCTGTTGTCATGGCCCCGCAGGACACCGGCGCCATCGCCTCCACCCTCGACCGGCTCGCGGACAAGGACATCCCGGTCGTCAGCGTCGACACCCGCCCCGACAAGGGCGACGTCTACATGGTCGTACGCGCCGACAACAAGGCGTACGGCACCAAGGCCTGCGAATACCTCGGCAAGCAGCTGAAGGGGAAGGGCAAGGTGGTCGAGTTCCAGGGCGACCTCGCTTCCATCAACGGGCGTGAGCGGTCGCAGGCGTTCAAGAGCTGCATGGACGACAAGTTCCCTGACATCAAGGTCTTCGAGCTGGCCACCGAGTGGAAGGGCGATGTCGCCTCCGCCAAGCTGCAGAGCGTCCTCGCCAAGGAAAAGACCATCGACGGCATCTACATGCAGGCCGGTGGCGTCTATCTGCAGCCGACCCTCTCGCTGCTGAAGCAGAAGAAGCTGCTGAAGCCGGCGGGCGAGGACGGCCACATCACGATCGTGTCGAACGACGGCATCCCGCAGGAGTTCGACGCCATCAAGAAGGGCCAGATCGACGCCACGGTCTCGCAGCCGGCCGACCTCTACGCCAAGTACGCGCTCTTCTACGCCCAGCAGGCCCTCAAGGGCAAGAAGTTCAAGCCCGGCAAGACCGACCACGGCTCGACGATCGTGAAGATCCCGAACGGCCTCGAGGACCAGCTGCCCGCGCCGCTCGTCACCAAGGACAACGTCGACGACCCGAAGCTCTGGGCCAATCAGCTCGAGAAGTGACAGTTAGGCGGACCATGCACGCAGCAGTACGGGCCGAAGGCGTCGTCAAACGCTTCGGCCCGACCACCGCACTCGACGGCGTGGACCTGACCGTGCGCCCCGGCGAGGCCCACGCCCTCGTCGGCCGCAACGGCGCGGGAAAGTCCACGCTCGTGTCCGTACTGACGGGAATGGCGCGACCTGATGCCGGGTCCGTCACCTTCGGCGGGGAGCCGGCACCTCCGTACGGGGACACTTCCGCCTGGCGCGCCAAGGCCGCCTGCGTCTACCAGAAGTCGATGATCGTGCCGGATCTGACCGTGGCCGAGAATCTGTATCTGGGGCGCTTCCCCGGTACGGGGCCCATCCGCTGGCGCGAGCTGCGCGCACGGGCGCGGGAGCTGCTCGCCGAGTACGGCGTGGACGTCGAGCCGGGGGAGCGGGCGAAGGATCTCGGCGTCGAGCAGCGGCAGTTCGTGGAGATCGCGCGGGCGCTGTCCTTCGGGGCGCGGCTGATCATCCTCGACGAGCCGACGGCGCGGCTGGACGCGGGCGGCATCGAGCGGCTCTTCGCGAAGCTGCGCGAACTGCAGGAGCAGGGGGTGGCGTTCCTGTTCATCTCGCATCACCTGCAGGAGGTCTACGAGCTCTGCGACACCGTCACCGTCTACCGCGACGCCCGGCACATCGTCACCGCGCCGGTCGCCGAGCTGCCGAAGGCGGAGCTGGTGGCGGCGATGACGGGGGAGGGGGCGGTGGCCGACGGTGCCTCGGCGGCGCTCGTATCGCAGGCGGGCGAGCCGGTGGAGGAGCGGGAGCCGGTGCTGCGGACGGAGGGGCTCGCGCTGGCGGGCGCGTACGAGCCGGTGGACCTGGCGGTCAGGCCGGGCGAGGTGCTCGGCCTCGCGGGCGCGGCGGCGAGCGGCAACACGGCCATCGGCGAGACCCTCGTCGGCATGCGCGCGCCGGACGGCGGCCGGATCAGCGTGGGCGGGCGCGCGGTGCGCACCGGGAGCGTCCCGGACGCGCTGGAGGCCGGCATCGGTTACGTACCGGAGGACCGGCACCGGCAGGGGCTCGTGCTCACCCGGAGCGTGGCCGAGAACGCGACCCTGACGGTGGCCGACCAGCTCGGCCCGTACGGGACCGTACTCCCGTCCCGTACCCGGGAATTCGCGCAGGGAATGATCGACTCGCTGGACATCAAGACGTCGGGCCCGGGACAGGAGGTCACCGGTCTGTCGGGCGGCAATCAGCAGAAGGTCGTGATCGCGCGGGCGCTGGCGCGGGATCCGGGCGTGCTGGTGGCGATCCGGCCGACGGCGGGGGTGGACGTGAAGTCCAAGGACGCGCTGCTGGGGGTCGTACGGCGAGTGGCGGACGGAGGTGCCGCGGCCGTCATCGTCTCCGACGAACTGGACGACCTGCGGGTGTGCGACCGGGTGCTGGTGCTGTTCCACGGGCGGACGGTGGCGGAGTTCGGGAGCGGTTGGAGCGACCGGGAGCTGGTCGCGGCGATGGAAGGCTTTGTGCCCGGCGCCGGAGACGGCGTTGCGGCCGGAAAGACGGAGGAGTCATGACCGATACGGCGGATCGCGTGGAGAAGGAGACGCCGCCGACCGGGCCGCAACTGCGCGTCGCGGGAATGGAATTCGACCTGGACTTCGCGCGGTGGCGGGATTTCTCGCTGGTGCCGGTCATCTTCGTGCTCGGCGTCATCGGCTTCATCGTGTCACCGGCCTTTCTCACGTCCGACAACTTGATCGGTGTCGTGCAGCAGTCCACCGAGCTGGGCCTGCTGGTGCTCGGCGAGGCACTGATCCTGATCAGCGGCCGGATGGACCTGTCACTGGAGTCGACGATCGGCGTGGCGCCGGTCATCGCGCTGTGGCTGGTACTGCCGGCGAGCGGCCGCTTCACGGGACTCGAACTGCTGCCGTCGTGGATGTCGGTGCCGGTGTGCCTGGCGGTGGGCGGCTTGATCGGCCTGCTCAACGGCTTCCTGATATTGAAGCTACGGGTGAACGGCTTCATCGCGACGCTGGGCATGCTGACGATGCTGCGCGGCTTGCATGTCGGCATCTCGGAGGGCCAGTCGATCGTGACGGTCCCGGACTCGTTCGCGTATCTGGGACGGGCGGATTGGGTGGGGGTGCCGGCGGCTGTATGGCTGTGCCTGGGGCTCTTCGCGATCGGTGGTGTGGTGCTGGGGTACTTCCGGCACGGGCGGGCGCTGTACGCGATCGGCGGCAATCCGGAGGCAGCACGGGCCGCGGGAATCCGGGTGGACCGGATCACGTGGGTGGTGCTGTGCGTGGGCGGCATGCTGGCCGCCTTTGCGGGTGTCCTGTACACGGGGCATTACGGGTCGGTCTCCGCGAATCAGGGAAATGGGTGGATCTTCCAGGTCTTCGCGGCTGCGGTGATCGGCGGGATCAGCTTGCGGGGTGGTCGGGGGACGTTGTTCGGGGCGCTTACCGGCGTGCTGACGCTGCAGTTGGTCATCAACGTGATGACGCTGGGTGGGGTGCCTGCGCTGTGGACGCAGTTCATCAATGGGGCGATCATCATCGTCGCGCTGGTCATCTCGCGATTCGCGAGCGGGGAGAAGCAGGACTGAGGGCGGTGGACGGCGGGCGGCGGGCGGCTTGGCATCGGATGGTGACGGCCGCGCTGCCGTCCCACCATTGGGCCCGGCGCCAGAAACGGATGGCCTCCTACGGGAGGAGTGGGGGAGGGGGTTGGCTTAGGCGGCCGGGTGGCGTTCGCCCTGCCTGCCTGCCTGCCTGCCTGCCTGCCTGCCTGCCGTCCTCCGCAGCTCCGTCACCCGGCAGCGCTACGTGCCCAGCCGCCCCCACTCCTCCCGTAGGAGGCCCCCCGTTTCCTGCACCGGGACTAGTCGCACGACGGCAGCGCAGCCGTCACCATCCGATGCCAAGCCCCCGCCACCAGGCCAGCGGGTTGAGACCACAACGCGGTAGCGCAGCTAGGGATTGGGCGCATCCCTGCATGACCTGGCGTCGATCGCTGCGTTAGTCGGCTTGAGGTGGTTCTGCCAGTCCGGCAATGTCTGAACAACCTTGGGGAGGTTCGCTTGGATGTCCGTGATCCATTCGGTGCCGTTCACGTACCGCTTCAGGTAATCACGTATCAGTTTGCAGCGCGCGCGGTCCTTCTTCGGCAATCCGATCCCATAATGCTGTGGAGCGCCGACCGTCAGTTTCGGCACGACTTTCAGCCCTTTCGAGGCGTACCGATCGGCGAACCCGTAAAGGAGTAGCTGGTCGGTGGAGAATGCGTCGACTTCATTCTTGGTAACTGCCGTTATGCAATCCGTCGCATCCTCCTTCTGTACCACTTCGACGTCAAGGCCCCTAAGCGGGGTGAGATTGGTGGTGTCGGCCCAAGCGCATATCCGTCGACCCTTGAGGTCATGGGCGGATCTAATGTTGGGGCTCTGTTTGCCAGTGAGGAATCCCTGGTATGTGGTTATGTACGGTCCGGCGAAGTCTATCTTTTTCATTCGGTCAGCAGTGATCGAGAAGGCCGCGATCGCCAGATCGGCATCACTTTCTGTGAGCACCGTTACCCGATCGCCTATGGGGATGTCGAGCGGATTCACTTTGGCGCCTAACTCTTCTCCGATGCGCTGCGATAACTGATGATCAAATCCGGACCGCTTGTAGCTGTTCGGCGGAACCCAGGCGATCCCAGGCAGGTTCTTTTGGGTTGCAACCGTCAGGCGCTCCTTTGTCTCGTCGGCCTCGTCTCCGCCGCAACTTACGATGATCAGGGCAATGGTCAAAGCCAGGATCATCGCTGTCGCCGCGAGCGAAAAGGGGCCGGGCCGATGTCTCATCACAATCCCTTTCGCCTCTCAGTCATGCAGTACGGCTTTCAGCACGGACACTTCCATGTGACACCCGAGGTCCGTATGCACGGTGATCTGCGCGCGGACCTTGGTTGAACCGCCGAGGCGCAGGTCTACATGTTCACCGGAATCGACTCGCTCCGCTTGAGCCTTGCCATTTCCTCCCAGAAGTGCAACGCCCAATTGGGTTTCAGGTACGCAGAATTGCGACCCTGACCAGTCGCCTGGCGCATCCGCGGCCCGTAGGGTCAGCCGGAGTCGGTGGCGATTAGGTTGGCCTTCCAGGGTTACCGTCAGCGTGTCGCCGTTCTGCACGACCTTCGGGGAAATGTGGGTCCGGCCCGTGACATCCACTTCGCCTGTGTCCCGCACGAGCTCAGTCCAGATCACTCCGGCGATGAGTAGTGGGAAGGGGAGAGCGAAGGCGAAACTGCGAAATGTCTTGAATGCTTTGCCTGCTCGTAACCCAGTGGCCGGGGCGTCATTCTCGCTGCTCTGCCGAACCCAGATAAGTTGCCAGGTGGCGGCGGCAAATGAGACCACCAGTAAGGTGATTGCGCCGGCCAGGTCAAGCATGGGGACATCGGGTTTATTCACTCCGACGTAAACGGCTGCTGCGGCAGCCAGGATTACCGGTATGGAGCTGCCGACCCTTGCCCACTGCTCCGCTGTGGGCAAGGGTAATTCGACGTGCCACCAGCTATTTGTGACCCGTACGGAAGGCGTCTCCCCGACTGCGACTGCTCCGGCGCCCAACGCGTGGACACGTGCCAGAAGCCGTCGACCACGGCTCGACCCATCAGGCCTCGGGGCTGCATCGTTCACTGCTCATCGTCCGAATGCGAGGTGCCGTGGCGCTCACTTTTCGACGGCCAGTTGTAGACATTTGCTTGCCCGGCAACGCCGATGGCCACTGCGCCGGGCCCCTCCGCACTGACCTCACCGCCCGACATGCTGGGACCATGGCCCCTGCGGTCACCGCTGTCCGTGCGCTCGATCTCACGTCGTAGCGCCTCAGCAGTCAGGTCGCCTGCCAGTAGCCAGCTGCAGATCGCCTCCGCCAGGGCGCGACGCGCTTCATCGGACAGATTGCGGATCTGCTCGGCGGCATCCCGGTCGCGTCGCCGGCCGCTGGAGCCGAGCCGGTCCGAGAGATAGGCCTCACCGGCGTTGACCACATGTTCGGCGATTCGCGTCTGGGCCACCGTGGTTACGGTGGCTGCACCCGCAGCCAGATACGGAACGATCTCGTTCGCAACAGCCAACAGCTCGGACATCGGCAGCACTCCAACCGGTCTGGCCCCCGTGTAGCCGTCAACTTCCAGCAGCGGTGGGGAGTTACTGGGTCTGGTTGTCGCGCAAGCATATGGTTCCGGCGCGTCGCAGGGAACACAAACGCTAGAGGGTCCGCTTAAGCCAAAGCTCAACCCCCGCAATATGCACCGTCGACCACGACCGCGCAGCCTCCGCATCCCTCGCCCGCAGCGCCGCCAGGATCGCCCGGTGCTCCGTCAGGGTCCGGCTCACCGCATCCTCCTGCGTCAGCCCCCGCCAGATCCGCGCCCGCGCCGTAGGCCCCGACAATCCATCCAGCAGCGACGACAGCACCGAATTCCCCGAAGCCCGCACAATCCGCCGGTGGAACTCCAAGTCGCACGCGACCAGATCCTCCACCGAAGGCGCCGGACCCAGCTCCTCCAGCTCGGCCTCCAGCGCATCCAGCTCCGCCTCATCCACCGCCGCAGCAGCCAGCGCCGTAGCCGCCGGCTCCAGGATCCGACGCACGGCCAGCAGCTCCAGCACCGTGTCATCCCGATGGAAGTCGACCACGAAACCCAGCGCCTCCAGCAGCAGCTGGGAGTCCAGGCTGGTGACATACGTGCCGTCACCCTGTCGCACGTCAAGGATCCGCATCAGGGCCAGGGCCCGCACCGCCTCACGCAGCGAATTGCGCGAAAGCCCCAGGTCGGCGGCGAGCTCGGCCTCCTTGGGAAGCCGGTCGCCAGGCCGCAGCGCGCCGGTGACGATCATCCCCTTGATCTTCTCGATCGCCTCGTCGGTGACCGCCATGTGCACCCTCCCAGTCCAGTCCCCTTGGACGTCCTCAGACATCCGAGGTCTGCGCACATTATGGGGTAAGACTGAGGGGAGAGGCGCCCCCGTGGCGCCTCTCCCCTCAGTCTGTCTTCCAGCGGTCAGGCCTCAGGACCGGCGAGCTGCCAGCACCTTCTCCACGCCGTCCCGCACGGCATCCGTGTCCAGGCCGCGGATCGTCAGCGTCGTACGGCGACGCAGCACGTCGTCGACCGTCTCCGCCCACTCGTGGTCGCGGGCGTACACCACCTGCGCCCAGATCTCCGGGCCGTCCGGGTGGATGCGCTCGCCGAGGTCCGGGTTCTCGTTCACCAGGCGGGCGATGTCGAAGGACAGCGAGCCGTAGTGGGTGGCCAGGTGGCGGGCCGTCAGCGGGTCCATCCGTGCGCCCGGGTCGCGGTCGACCAGCAGCCGGTGCGCGACCGCGTTCGGGTTCGCGATACCGGGCAGCGGGGTGCGGCGGACCAGGGACTTCACCGGCTCCATGTCCTCGGCGAGGAGGCTGCCGGGGAGCTGCGCCAGCTTGTTCATCACCACGCGGCCGATGTGCCGGTACGTGGTCCACTTGCCGCCCGCGACCGAGAGCATGCCGCCGGCGCCCTCCGTCACGACCGTCTCGCGCTTGGCCTTCTCGACACCCCCGGGGCCGCCAGGCAACACCCGCAGGCCCGCGAAGGCGTACGTCATCAGCGAGCGGTCCAGGTCCTCGTCCCGTACCGAGAAGGCGGCCTCGTCCAGGATCTGCTGGATGTCCTTCTCCTCGGCGCGGACATCCGCCGGGTCGCCCTCGTAGACCTCGTCCGTCGTCCCCAGCAGCAGCTGGTCCTCCCACGGCAGCGCGAAGGTGATGCGGAACTTGTCGATCGGGGTGGCCATCGCGGCCTTCCACGGCGACTTCCGCTTGAGGACGATGTGCGCGCCCTTCGACAGCCGGATCGACGGGGCGGCCTTCGCCGACTCCATCTTCCGCAGGTGGTCCACCCACGGGCCGGTCGCGTTCAGCACCACCCGCGCGTTCACGCCGAACTCGGTGCCGTCCGTGCGGTCCTTCAGCTCCGCGCCGGAGACCTTCCCGCCGCTGAAGCGCAGGCCGGTCACCTCCGCGTGGTTCAGCACCACCGCACCCGACTCGACCGCCGCCCGGACCGTCATCACGGCCATCCGCGAGTCGTTCATCTGGTGGTCGTGGTAGACCGCGACGGCCTTCAAATTATCCGTACGCAGCGCCGGGTTCGCCGCCTGCGCCTTCGCCGGCGACAGCACATGCCCGACGCCATCCCCGAAGGCGGACAGCGCCGAGTACGCGAACACGCCCGCGCCCAGCTTGGCGGCGCCGACCGGGCCGCCCTTGTACACGGGCAGGTAGAAGGTGAGGGGGTTGACCAGGTGCGGGGCCACGTCCTTGGCCAGCACCCGGCGCTCGTGGTGGTTCTCCGCCACCAGCTTCACCGCGCCGGTCTGCAGGTAGCGCAGACCGCCGTGGACGAGCTTGGAGGAGGCGGAGGAGGTGGCGCCGGCGAAGTCGCCGGCGTCCACCATGGCCACCCGCAGACCCGACTGCGCGGCATGCCAGGCAACAGAGGTGCCCAGGATCCCGCCGCCGATGACCAGGAGGTCGTACGTCGCACGCGACAGGAGCTCTCTGGTCTCGGCGCGGCTCGGGTTGGTGCCGGCAGCCGGGTGCGTCCCAAGGGCAGGGACTGCGCTCTGCGGGGTGCTCATCTCGTACTACTCCTTGCTGTCTTCTTCGATCCAGCCCATGGTCCGCTCGACGGCCTTGAGCCAGCTCTTGTATTCGCGCTTGCGGGTGTCGTCGTCCATCTGGGGAGTCCACTCCGCGGCACGGCGCCAGTTGGCCCGCAGCGCGTCGGTGTCCGGCCAGAAGCCGACCGCGAGGCCGGCGGCGTAGGCCGCGCCGAGGCAGGTGGTCTCGGCGACCAGGGGGCGCACCACGGGTGCGTCGAGGAAGTCCGAGAGGTTCTGCATCAGCAGGTTGTTGGAGGTCATGCCGCCGTCGACCTTGAGGGCCGTCAGCTCCACGCCCGAGTCCTTCGTCATGGCGTCGACGATCTCGCGGGTCTGCCAGGCCGTGGCCTCCAGCACCGCGCGGGCCAGGTGCGCCTTGGTGACGTACCGGGTCAGGCCCGCGATCACGCCGCGGGCGTCGTCGCGCCAGTACGGGGCGAAGAGGCCGGAGAACGCCGGGACGAAGTACGCGCCACCGTTGTCCTCCACCGAAAGCGCCAGGGTCTCGATCTCGGCAGCCGTCGAGATCAGGCCCATCTGGTCGCGCATCCACTGCACCAGCGAGCCGGTGACGGCGATGGCGCCCTCGAGCGCGTAGACCGGCTTGTTGTCGCCGATCTGGTAACCGACCGTGGTGAGCAGGCCGTTGTAGGAGTTCACCGGCTCGTCGCCGGTGTTCATCAGCAGGAAGGTGCCGGTGCCGTACGTCGACTTGGCCTCGCCCTCCGCGTAGCAGGTCTGGCCGAAGAGGGCCGCCTGCTGGTCGCCGAGCGCCGAGGCGACCGGGACGCCCTGCAGCGCGCCGGAGGCGGCCTCGCCGTAGACCTCGGCGGAGGAGCGGATCTCCGGGAGCACCGCGGCCGGCACGTCCATGGAGGAGAGGATCTTGTCGTCCCAGGCCATGGTGTGCAGGTTCATCAGCAGGGTGCGGGAGGCGTTGGTGACGTCGGTGACGTGCACGCCGCCGTTGACGCCGCCGGTCAGGTTCCAGATGACCCAGGAGTCCATGGTGCCGAAGAGGATGTCGCCGGCCTCGGCGCGCTCGCGCAGCCCGTCGACGTTGTCCAGCAGCCAGCGGATCTTCGGGCCGGCGAAGTACGAGGCCAGCGGCAGCCCGGTCTCGCGGCGGAAGCGGTCCTGGCCGACGTTGCGGCCCAGCTCGCGGCAGAGCTCGGCGGTGCGGGTGTCCTGCCAGACGATGGCGTTGTGCACCGGCTCGCCGGTGTTCTTGTCCCAGAGCAGAGTGGTCTCGCGCTGGTTGGTGATGCCGATGGCCTTCACGTCGGCGGACGTGATGCCCGCCTTGCTGACGGCGCCGTCGACGACCTCCTGGACGTTGGTCCAGATCTCCTTGGCGTCGTGCTCGACCCATCCCGGCTTCGGGAAGATCTGCTCGTGCTCCTTCTGGTCGACGGCGACGATACGGCCGTCCTTGTCGAAGACGATGCAGCGGGAAGAGGTGGTGCCCTGGTCGATCGCGGCGATGAACGGGCCTGCGGTGTGTGCGTCGGTCACGGTTTCTCCGAAACGTCGTTGTGTCGGTTGCTTGACGTATCTGCGATCGGTCAGGCGAAGGCGAGCTGGTAGATGCCGCCCGCGATCGCGCCGCCGATCAGCGGACCCGCGACCGGGATCCAGGCGTACGACCAGTCCGAGCCGCCCTTGTTCGGCAGCGGCAGCAGCGCGTGCACGATGCGCGGGCCGAGGTCGCGGACCGGGTTGATGGCGTAACCGGTCGGGCCGCCGAGCGAGAGGCCGATGGAGACCACGACGAAGGCGGTGATCAGGGCGCCGATGACGCCGAGGCCCTTGCCGTTGTCGCTCAGGCCCTGGGTGAGGATCGCGAGCACCAGGACGATGGTGGCGATGATCTCGGTGGCCAGGTTCTGCCAGGTGTTACGGATCTCCGGACCCGTGGAGAAGACGCCGAGCACCGGGCCCGCGCCCTTCTCCTGGGCCTCGACGGCCTTGAGGTCCTGGGCGCCCGGGCCGCCGACGACCTCGCGGTCGGTGAGGTGGGCGAGGAACTGGCCGTAGTAGGCGATCCAGACCAGGACCGCGCCGATCATGGCGCCGAGGATCTGGCCGAGGAAGTAGAGCGGGACGTCGCTCCAGTCGTCGTCCTTGATGGCGATGCCGACGGTGACCGCCGGGTTCAGGTGCGCGCCGGAGACCGGGCCGGAGATGTACGCGGCGGTCATGACCGCGAAACCCCAGCCGAGCGCGATGGCGACCCAGCCCGCTTCAAAGGCCTTGGACTTTTTGAACGTAACCGCGGCACACACGCCGCCGCCGAGGAGGATCAGCACGGCAGTGCCGATCACCTCGCCGATGAAGATGTCGGAGCTGGACACCCGCGACTCCTTTGTCTGTCAGATCCAGATGAGTGATATCCGGTCCGCGGACGTCCATCCTACGACTAATGTCGTCAGGTGTTCGACAATGCCGACCGTCGAACGGCAGTTTTCCCCGCTGTAACCGGTGCGTCAAGAGGTGTGTGAGAGGTAACTCACTCGTGAAGATCCACTAGAACCGGTCGGCGCCGAGATCGCGAGCAACGGCACGCGCACAGTCCCGTACGGCGGCCACCAGATCGGCCCTGAGCTCGGCGTTACCGGCGTCCGAACACACCCGCTCCACCGCCCCGGTGAGCGCGACGGCCCCCACCGGCATCCGCCGGCGGTCATGGATCGGCGCCGCGATCGACGCCACCCCGTCCCAGGTCTCCTCGACATCGCCGGCCCAGCCGCGGGCCCGGGTCAGATCGAGCTCCTTCTCGAATTCCGCGGCGTCGGTCAGCGTGCGCGATGTCAGCTGCTCCATGCCGGCGTCGAGCGCCTCGGAGTGCGCCACCGGGTCGTACGCGGAGAGCACCTTGCCGAGCGCCGTGGAGTGCAGCGGCCGCATCGCGCCTATCTCCAGCACCTGCCGGCTGTCATCGGGGCGGAAGACGTGGTGCACGATCAGCACGCCCTGCTGGTGCAGCACCCCGAGGAAGACCGCCTCGCCGCTGGAGCGGGCCAGATCGTCGGTCCAGGGCAGCGCGCGGGCGCGCAGCTCGTGCACGTCGAGGTAGCTGTTGCCGAGGCGGAGCAGCTCGGCGCCGAGCTGATAGCGCCCGGAGACCGGCTCCTGCTCCACGAAGCCCTCCTGCTGCAGCGTGCGCAGCAGGCCGTGGGCGGTGCCCTTGGCGAGGTCGAGCGCGGAGGCGATCTCGGACAGGCCGAGTCGCCGCTCGCCCCCCGCGAGCAGACGCAGCACCGCAGCCGCCCGCTCGAGCGACTGGATGGAACGTGCCATCGGTGGAAGCCTCCCGTCACGGATGGCGGATGCGGATGATCATGCAAGGACAGTCATACCGGTCGGCAATGCCAAACACTAGCGGGCATTGCCGCCCGTGGCTCGCCCGGGCGGAAAACCGGCGCGCTCCCTGTGACAGGGGCCGAGTAGGCTGGCCCGCGTGCGCCGCCCCATGCGGCCGCGCATAGCCGACAGCCGTCGCACTCCAGGGAGACTCTCCATGGCTTCGCAGCCGACCGTGCCCACCTCCAGCCCCAGCGCCGCCGCCGCCCAGCAGGCCCGCGCCAACGCCCTCCGCGAGGCTCTGGCCTCCCGGGTCGTCGTCGCCGACGGCGCGATGGGCACGATGCTCCAGGCGCAGGACCCCACCATGGAGGACTTCCAGCAGCTGGAGGGGTGCAACGAGGTCCTGAACGCCACCCGCCCCGACATCGTCCGCTCGGTGCACGAGGAGTACTTCGCCGCCGGCGTCGACTGCGTCGGCACCAACACCTTCGGCGCCAACTACGCCGCCCTCGCCGAGTACGACATCGAGGACCGCATCTTCGAGCTGTCGGAATCCGGCGTGCGGATCGCCCGCGAAGCCGCCGACGGCTTTACGGCCAAGGACGGCCGGCTGCGCTGGGTGCTCGGCTCGATGGGCCCCGGCACCAAGCTGCCGACCCTGGGCCACGCCCCGTACACCACCCTCAGGGACGCCTACCAGCAGAACGCCGAGGGCATGATCGCCGGCGGCACCGACGCGCTGCTGGTGGAGACCACCCAGGACCTGCTGCAGACCAAGGCCGCCGTGCTCGGCGCCCGGCGCGCGCTCGACGCCACCGGCGCCGACCTGCCGCTGATCGTCTCCGTCACCGTGGAGACCACCGGCACGATGCTGCTCGGCTCCGAGATCGGCGCCGCGCTCACCGCGCTGGAGCCGCTGGGTATCGACCTGATCGGCATGAACTGCGCCACCGGGCCTGCCGAGATGAGCGAGCACCTGCGCTATCTCGCCCGGCACTCCCGTATTCCGCTGACCTGCATGCCCAACGCCGGTCTCCCGGTGCTCGGCAAGAACGGCGCGCACTACCCGCTGACCGCGCCGGAGCTGGCCGACGCGCACGAGTCGTTCGTCAACGAGTACGGGCTGTCGCTGATCGGCGGCTGCTGCGGTACGACGCCTGAGCACCTGCGCCAGGTCGTCGAGCGGGTCCGCGACCTGACCCCGGCGGAGCGCGAGCCGCGCCCCGAGCCCGGCGCCGCCTCGCTCTACCAGACCGTCCCGTTCCGACAGGACACGTCGTATCTGGCGATCGGGGAGCGGACGAACGCCAACGGGTCGAAGAAGTTCCGCGAGGCCATGCTGGAGGGCCGCTGGGACGACTGTGTGGAGATGGCCCGCGACCAGATCCGCGAGGGCGCGCACATGCTCGACCTGTGTGTGGACTACGTGGGCCGGGACGGCGTCGCCGACATGCAGGAGCTGGCCGGGCGCTTCGCCACCGCCTCCACGCTGCCGATCGTGCTGGACTCCACCGAGGTCCCCGTGATCCAGGCCGGCCTGGAGAAGCTCGGCGGTCGCGCGGTAATCAACTCCGTGAATTACGAGGACGGCGACGGCCCCGAGTCGCGGTTCGCCAAGGTCACCCGCCTCGCCCAGGAGCACGGCGCCGCGCTGATCGCGCTGACCATCGACGAGGAGGGCCAGGCCCGTACGGTCGAGAACAAGGTCGCCATCGCCGAGCGGCTGATCGAGGATCTGACCGGGAACTGGGGCATCCAGGAATCCGACATCCTCATCGACTGCCTGACCTTCACGATCTGCACCGGTCAGGAGGAGTCCCGTAAGGACGGGATCGCGACGATCGAGGCGATCCGGGAGCTGAAGCGCCGGCGCCCGGACGTGCAGACGACGCTGGGGCTGTCGAATATCTCCTTCGGGCTGAATCCGGCCGCGCGGATCGTGCTCAACTCCGTCTTCCTGGATGAGTGCGTGAAGGCGGGCCTGGACTCGGCGATCGTGCACGCGTCGAAGATCCTGCCGATCGCGCGGCTGGAGGAGGAGCAGGTCAAGGCTGCGCTCGACCTCGTCTACGACCGTCGCGCGGAGGGCTACGACCCGCTGCAGAAGCTGATGGAGCTGTTCGAGGGCGCCACCGCCAAGTCGCTGCGTGCGTCGAAGGCCGAGGAGCTGGCCGAACTGCCGCTGGACGAGCGGCTGCAGCGCAGGATCATCGACGGCGAGAAGAACGGCCTGGAGGCCGACCTCGACGAGGCGCTCGCCGAGCGCCCGGCGCTCGACATCGTCAACGACACGCTGCTGGCCGGCATGAAGGTGGTCGGCGAGCTCTTCGGCTCCGGGCAGATGCAGCTGCCGTTCGTGCTGCAGTCCGCCGAGGTGATGAAGACCGCGGTCGCCTACCTCGAGCCGCACATGGAGAAGGTCGAGGGCGACGAGGGCAAGGGCACCATCGTGCTCGCCACCGTGCGCGGCGATGTGCACGACATCGGCAAGAACCTCGTCGACATCATCCTGTCCAACAACGGCTACAACGTCGTCAACCTCGGCATCAAGCAGCCGGTTTCGGCGATCCTGGACGCCGCCGCGGAGCACCGGGCCGATGTGATCGGCATGTCCGGGCTGCTGGTGAAGTCCACGGTGATCATGAAGGAGAACCTGGAGGAGCTCAACCAGCGCAAGCTGGCCGCCGACTTCCCGGTCATCCTCGGCGGTGCCGCGCTGACCCGCGCGTACGTGGAGCAGGACCTGCACGAGGTCTACGAGGGCGAGGTCCGCTACGCCCGCGACGCCTTCGAGGGCCTGCGCCTGATGGACGCCCTGATCGCCGTCAAGCGCGGCGTGCCGGGCGCTTCGCTGCCCGAGCTCAAGCAGCGCCGGGTGCCGAAGCGGGACACCGCCGCCGTGCTGCAGGTCAGCGAGGACGAGGGCCCGGTCCGCTCGGACGTCGCCGTCGACAACCCCGTTCCCACGCCGCCGTTCTGGGGCACCCGGGTCTCCAAGGGCATCCAGCTCAAGGAGTACGCCTCGTGGCTGGACGAGGGCGCCCTGTTCAAGGGCCAGTGGGGGCTGAAGGAGAGCCGCAAGGGCGACGGCCCCTCGTACCAGGAGCTGGTCGAGACCGAGGGCCGGCCGCGGCTGCGCGCCCTGCTGGACGAGCTGCACACCAAGAACCTGCTCGAGGCCGGCGTCGTGCACGGCTACTTCCCCTGCGTCTCCAAGGGCGAGGACCTGATCGTGCTGCACGAGGACGGCTCGGAGCGCACCCGCTTCACCTTCCCGCGCCAGCGCCGCGGCCGCCGGCTGTGCCTCGCGGACTTCTTCCGGCCGGAGGAGTCGGGCGAGGTGGACGTCGTCGGCTTCCAGGTCGTCACCGTCGGCTCGCGGATCGGCGAGGAGACCGCGAAGCTCTTCGAGTCCGACTCCTACCGTGACTACCTGGAGCTGCACGGCCTGTCCGTCCAGCTCGCCGAGGCCCTCGCCGAGTACTGGCACGCGCGGGTCCGCGCCGAGCTCGGCTACGCGGGGGAGGACCCGGAGGAGATGGCGGGCATGTTCGACCTGAAGTACCGCGGCGCCCGCTTCTCCCTCGGCTACGGCGCCTGCCCCGACCTCGAGGACCGCGCCAAGATCGCGGCGCTGCTGGAGCCGGAGCGGATCGGCGTGAAGCTCTCGGAGGAGTTCCAGCTGCACCCGGAGCAGTCCACGGACGCGATCGTCATCCACCACCCGGAAGCGAAGTACTTCAACGCCCGCTGAGGCCTTGGAACGGTCCGCGAAAAAACTCACACCGCGCAATCCGGACACTCGGCTTACACTGGTCCGTCCGGAACAGGCCGGTCGCCCCGCGGCGACCGGCCTTCGCGCCCCTTGTGGGAGGTGTACGGATGACAAGCAGCATCCCGGCCGTCGACCCCCGTTCGGCGGCAGGCGCAGGACTTGAAGCTGTCCTGCTGGACATGGACGGCACCCTCGTCGACACCGAGGGCTTCTGGTGGGACGCCGAGTCCGAGGTCTTCGCCGACCTCGGTCACGTGCTCGGCGACGAGCACCGCGAGGTCGTCGTCGGCGGCCCCATGTCGCGCAGCGCCACGTACCTCATCGAGGCCACCGGCGCCGACATCACCCTGCCCGAGCTGACCGTCCTGCTCAACGACCGCTTCGAGGCCCGCATCACCCGCGGCGTCGAGCTGATGCCCGGCGCCCGCCGGCTGCTGAAGGAGCTCACCGCGCACGGCATCCCCACCGCGCTGGTCTCCGCCTCGCACCGCCGCATCATCGACCGGATGCTGCACTCGCTCGGCGCCGAGCACTTCCGCCTCACCGTCGCCGGTGACGACGCCGGGCTGACCCGTACGAAGCCGCACCCCGACCCGTATCTGATGGCCGCCGCCGGGCTCGGCGTGGACCCGGCCCGGTGCGCCGTGGTCGAGGACACCGCCACCGGCGTCGCGGCCGCCGAGGCCGCCGGCTGCCGGGTGGTGGCGGTGCCGTCCGTGGTGCCGATCGAGCCGGCCGCCGGCCGCCGCATCGTGGGTTCCCTCGAAGAAGTCGATCTGCCTTTTCTGCGCTCCGTGATCACGCACATGCACTGAGAATTCATCGGCACCACAGGCATCGCTTCAACAATTCGTCGGAAGCCTCCGGATGGCCGAATTCCGGCCCCAGAGGCGGCTGTTGACAAAGTGAGCTTTGTCACTTGCGGAGAGGTCGACAGCCGTGGTCGGCTATGGTCCTGCGCCGCATGCGAGGGTGCTGGGGCCTGCCATGTGTCCCGTTTGGTCACCATCCGCGAGGATGATTCCCCGGACGGGATTTCGCAGCGCTATCGCGTGTATTCGGGGAGTGATTTCCTCCAAGTTCACTGCGGCGTATTGCGCCTTCAGGGGCGCACTAAGGTCTGCGGGGAACTTGATGAGGGAGAAAGTCGACGATGATCCGTAAGACGCTGGTGGTGCCCGCTGCCCTGATCGGACTTCTTGCCCCGGTGCTCGCCGCCTGCGGCGACGACAGCGGCTCCGACAGCGAAGGCGAAGCCATCCGCGTCGGCACCACCGACGGCCTGATGGTGTCGAAGGACAACCCCGCGCCGCTCGACCCGGTGGCCGCGTACGACATCAACACGTGGAACGTGCTGCAGAGCACCTTCCAGACGCTGATGCGGATGCCCCGCACCGGCACGGAGCCGGAGCCGGACGCGGCGAAGAGCTGCGAGTTCACCGACCGGCAGGGCGAGCAGTACCGCTGCGACCTGCGCTCCGGGATGAAGTTCTCCAACGGGCACGAGCTCACCTCCCAGGACGTGAAGTTCTCCTTCGACCGGATGCTCGGCATCCGGTACGAGAACGGCCCGTACTCGCTCCTCACCAACGTCGACAAGGTCGAGACCCCCGACGACAAGTCGGTCGTCTTCCACCTGAAGTCCCCGGACGCCACCTTCCCGTCGAAGCTCGCCACCCCCGCGGCCGCGATCGTCGACCAGGAGGTGTACCCGGCCAAGGGCTTCTACAAGGGCCTGAAGATCGTCGGATCCGGCCCGTACGCCCTGGATGTGCAGACCAAGGGCGGCAAGGCCGTGAAGTCGGTCTACTCCCGTAACAAGCACTACAAGGGCGCCCTGCAGGTCCAGAACGACCAGGTCGAGGTCAGCTACTACAAGACCGGCGTCGCGATGGAGAAGGCGCTCAAGGGCGACCGCATCGACCTGATGAGCCGCAGCCTGAACCCCTCCCAGGTCACCCGGCTGCGGGTGCGCGCCCCGAAGGACATCAAGTTCGTCGAGCAGGGCGGCCAGGAGATCCGCTACCTCACCTTCAACACCGACGACCCCTCGGTGAAGAACAAGGCGGTCCGCCGCGCCATGGCGCAGGTCATCGACCGCGACCAGCTCACCCGCGAGGTCTACCAGCGCACCGCCGAGTCGCTCTACTCCCTCATCCCGCGCGGCATGGGCGGACACAGCACCGCCTTCTACGACGTCTACGGCGACCCGGACCCGAAGAAGGCCGGCGACATCCTCCGCGGCGCCGGCATCGACAAGCCCGTCAAGGTCACCCTGAGCTACACCACCGACCACTACGGCACGGTGACCAAGCAGGAGTTCGAGCTGCTGCAGAAGCAGCTCAACGACTCGGGGCTGTTCGACGCCAAGGTCAAGGGCGTGCCGTGGGAGCAGTACAACCCGGCGTCCAAGCGCGGCGACTACGCCGTCTACGGCATGGGCTGGTTCCCCGACTTCGCCGACCCGGACAACTACTCCGCGCCGTTCTTCGGCAAGGACAACTTCATGGGCAAGGGCAGCCCGTACCGGAACTCCACCATCGACGGGCTGATCACCAAGACCCGCAAGCAGGTCCAGCGGGAGCGCACCACCAAGGACTTCGAGAAGGTCCAGGAAATCATGGCCGCCGACGTGCCGATCCTGCCGCTGTGGCAGGGCAAGCAGTATGTCGCCGCCCGCGACAACATCACGGGCGTCGAATGGGCACTGAACGCGTCGTCGACGCTGCAGATGTGGGAACTCCGCCGCGGCATCGGTGAGTGACGCCGGCCCCGACCGGGCCGGTAGCAACAGGACAACACGCAAGGGAAACACGTACGTGATCAATCGTTTGCCGCGTCTGGCCGCCCCGGCCGGCGTGACACTCGCGATAGCCCTGCTCGCCACCGGCTGCGGCTCCGACTCCGGTGAGGCCGCCGGCAGCGGCGACGAGGTCGTCATGGGGATGACCGACGAGGTCACCGCCATCGACCCGGCCTCCGGCTATGACGTGGGCTCCTGGCTGGTGTTCAACAACGTCTTCCAGTCGCTGCTCAGCTTCCCCAACGGCGGCACCGAGCCGGAGCCCGAGGCCGCCCAGTCCTGCAACTTCGAGGGCACCGGCAGCAAGGTCTTCACCTGCAAGCTCAGGGACGGCCTGAAGTTCTCCAACGGCAACAAGCTGACCTCGAAGGACGTCAAGTACTCCTTCGACCGCACCGTGCGGATCGCGGACGAGGGCGGCCCCGCGTCGGCCATGCTCGCCTCCATCGGCACGGTGGAGACGCCGGACGCCAAGACCGTCACCTTCAAGCTGAAGTACGCCGACGCCACCTTCCCCATGAAGATCGCGTCCGGCGCCGGCTCGATCGTCGACCACACCGAATACCCGGCCGACAAGCTCCGCAAGGACGGCAAGGCGGTCGGCTCCGGCGTCTACAAGCTCGACAAGTACGGCAAGAACGAGGCCGTCTTCTCGGTCAACCCGGACTACAAGGGCACGGCCGAGGCCCGTAACTCCGGCATGACGCTGAAGCTCTTCCACGGCGACACCGGCAAGCTCAAGTCCGCCCTGGAGAGCGGCGACGTCGACCTCGCCTACCGCGGTCTGGCCATGAAGGACATCGCCGACCTGCAGGCCAAGCAGCTCGGCGGCGACGAGGGCGCCCAGAAGATCAACGTCGTCGAGGGCACCGGCGCCGAGGTCCAGCACCTGGTCTTCAACATGGACGACCCGGTCGGCGGCGACGCGTCCGTCCGCAAGGCGATGGCGTACCTCATCGACCGCAGCGCCCTGGTCCGCGACGTATACGAGCGCACGGCCGAGCCGCTCTACTCGATCGTCCCGGCGGGCATCGCGGGCCACAACACCGCCTTCTACGACACGTACGGCGGCCGCCCCGACGTCGCCAAGGCCCGGCAGGCGCTGCGCGGCGGCGGGCACAGCGGCAAGGTCAAGGTCACCCTGTACGCGCCGCCGGAGCGCTTCGGGCCCGGCACCGTGCCGTCGTTCAAGAAGATCGCCAAGCAGCTCAACGCCAGCGGCCTCTTCGACGCCGACATGAAGTCCGTGCCGCTGGAGCAGTGGGACAAGTCCGTGAAGGACGGCAAGTTCGGCGTGTACGTGCGCGGCTGGGTGCCGGACTACCCGGATCCGGACAACTTCACCTCGCCGTTCTTCGGCAAGGACAACGTCCTGGGCAACAACTACGACCCGGGCGAGATCACCGACAGCCTGATCCCGGAGACCGCGGCCCAGCCCGACCGCGGCAGCACCGTCGGCGACTTCGGCAAGGTCCAGGACAAGGTGGCCGCCGACGTGCCGGTCATCCCGCTGTGGCAGGGCAAGCAGTACGCGGTGGCCAAGGAGAACATCCTCGGCCTGGAGAACACCATCGACGCCTCGACCGTCTTCCGCTTCTGGGAGATCGAGAAGGGCGAGGACGACGAGTAGGCGCGGAGCGCCCGGACGCTACTGAGCGCCCGGGCGCACCAGCCCGCTTTCGTACGCATACACCGCCGCCTGCACCCGGTCGCGCAGGCCCAGCTTGGTCAGCACATGGCCGACATGCGTCTTCACCGTCGTCTCGCTGACGAACAGATCCGCCGCGATCTCCGCATTCGACAGGCCGCGCGCCACCAGCTTCAGCACCTCGACCTCGCGCTCGGTGAGGGTGTGCAGCGTGTCCGGGACCTGCTCCTCGCCGGAGGGCAGCTTCCCCGCGTACTTGTCGAGCAGCCGCCGCGTGATCGACGGCGCCAGCATCGCCTCGCCGGCCGCCACCACCCGGATGGCCTGCACCAGCTCCGCCGCCGGCGCGTCCTTCAGCAGGAAGCCACTGGCGCCCGCGCGCAGCGCCTCGACCACATACTCGTCCAGGTCGAAGGTGGTCAGCACCAGCACCTTCGCCGGGCCGTCCTTCGCCGGGCCGGTGATCTGCCGGGTCGCCTCCACGCCGTCCATCCGCGGCATCCGGATGTCCATCAGCACCACATCAGGCTGCAGCGCCCGCACCTGGTCGAGCGCCTGCAGCCCGTCGCCGGCCTCGCCCACGACGGCGATGTCCTGCTCGGCTTCGAGGATCATGCGGAAACCGGTGCGCAGCAGCGGCTGGTCGTCGACGAGCAGTACGCGAATGGCCACGAGAAGCTCCTTATTGCCTTAAGTCCCGCCCATTCTGCCCTGGCCATCCCCGCCGTCCTCGGCCGGGCGCGGCTGCGGCACCTGAGCACCGGGATACGGCGGCGGCGTGCCCCCGTACTCCGGGCAGAACTCCTGGAAGTCGCACCAGTCGCACAGCTTGGACTTCCGCGGCCGCCACTCACCGGCCGCCATGGCCTGCTCGATCGCCTTCCACAGCGCGAGCACCTTGCGCTCCACGCCGAGCAGATCGCGTTCATCCGGGTCGTACGTCAGCACATCGCCGCTGCCCAGATAGACCAGCTGCAGCCGCCGCGGCACCACGCCCTTCAGCCGCCACAGCACCAGTGCGTAGAACTTCATCTGGAACAGCGCACCCGACGCGTACTGCTCCGGCGGGGCCTTGCCCGTCTTGTAGTCGACGACGCGGATCTCGCCCGTCGGCGCCACGTCGATCCGGTCGATCACCCCGCGCAGCCGCAGCCCCGACTCCAGCTCCGTCTCCACCCACAGCTCGCGCTCGGCCGGCTCGAGCCGCGCCGGGTCCTCCAGCGTGAACCACCGCTCGACCAGCGCCTCGGCCTCGGCCAGCCACGCCGCCATCTGCTCGGCCTCGCCGGCACCGGCGAACAGCTCCTTCAGCTCCGGCTTGGCGGCCAGCATCCGCTCCCACTCGGGCCGCACCAGACCTCGCGCCCGCGGCGCCGTCCGCTCGTCCGCCGGGGCATCGAAGAGCCGCTCCAGCACGGAGTGCACCAGCGTCCCCTTGGTGGCGGCCGGGCGCGGCTTCTCCGGCAGCCGGTCGATCACGCGGAAGCGATACAGCAGCGGACACGTCATGAAATCGCTCGCCCGGGAGGGCGACAGCGACGGCGCGGCCGGGTCCGGCGCGGGACGTTCCGGGTGATCCTCGGTGCCGGTGCGGGTACTCATGGTGTACGACCCTACGGCCCGCCACCGACAGCCGCGGCATACCATCGACGGCAGGTGCCGGACCGCGGGTCGGCGCCGTACGGGGCTTGCTGCTTGAACAGCACGAGGGGAGACCAGTGGCCGAGGACCGCAAGGAGAGCCGCCCGGCAGAGCGCGGGGGCGGTATCCTCATGGGACGGCCCTTCGGGGTGCCGGTCTACGTGGCGCCCAGCTGGTTCCTCGTGGCGGCCCTCATCACCTGGGTCTTCGGCGGCCAGCTGGAGCGCGTGCTGCCGGGCATCGGCGGCGAGCGCTACCTCGTCGCGCTGTTCTTCGCGGTCGCCTTCTACGCCTCCGTGCTGGTGCACGAACTCGCCCACACCATCGTCGCGCTGCACTACAAGCTCCCGGTCCGCCGCATCCAGCTGCAGTTCTTCGGTGGCGTATCGGAGATCGAGAAGGAATCCGAGACCCCGGGCCGCGAGTTCTGGCTCGCCTTCGCCGGGCCGCTGCTCTCTCTGGTCCTCTCCGGTGTCTTCTACGGCGCCCTGCAACTGGTCGAGCCGCGCACCATCCCGGCCGTGCTGCTCGCGGGCCTGATGGTCTCCAACCTGATCGTCGCCGTCTTCAACCTGCTGCCGGGCCTGCCCCTGGACGGCGGGCGGATGCTCCGCGCCGTCATCTGGAAGGTCAGCGGCAAGCCGATGACCGGCACCGTCGCCGCCGCCTGGGTCGGCCGCGCGCTCGCCCTCGCCGTACTGGTCGGCCTGCCGATGCTCACCCGCTCCCGCGGTGGCGACGACATCTCCAGCGCCGACTCCATCATGGACGCGCTCCTGGGCGCGATCCTGGCCGCGATCATCTGGACCGGCGCCGGCAACAGCCTCCGCATGGCCCGCCTCCGCGAACGCCTCCCCGACCTCCGCGCCCGCGTCCTCACCCGCCGCGCCGCCCCGGTCACCTCCGACACGCCGCTGTCCGAGGCCCTGCGCCGCGCGAACGACGCCGGCGCCCGGGCCCTCGTCGTCGTCGACGGCCAGGGCACCCCGACCGGCGTCGTCCGCGAGGCTGCGATCGCCGAGATCCCCGCGCACCGCCGCCCCTGGGTGGCCGTCTCCGGCCTCACCCAGGACCTCAAGGACGGCATGCGGGTCTCGGCGGAGCTGACCGGCGAGGAACTCCTGGAACACATGCGCGCATCGCCCGCGACGGAATACCTGGTGGTGGAGGAGACGGGCGAGATCTACGGGGTGCTGTCGACCGCCGACGTGGAGAAGGCCTTCGTCCAGGCAATGGCGCGGCAGCCGCAGTAGCCCGTGGCGTCCGGCCCGTCCCCAGGCCTGTACGCTGGGACTATGTCCGAACCGACCGGTGCCGCCCGCCGACGTGGGCTCTTCCAGGTCGGGGACCAGGTGCAGCTGACCGACCCCAAGGGCCGCCACTACACGTTCACGCTCGAGGCCGGGAAGGCCTTTCACACCCACAAGGGTTCCTTCCCCCATGACGAGCTGATCGGCGCCCCCGAGGGCACCGTCGTGCGCACCACCGGGAACGTCGCCTATCTCGCGCTGCGCCCCCTGCTCCCCGACTACGTCCTGTCCATGCCCCGCGGCGCTGCCGTTGTCTATCCCAAGGACGCCGGGCAGATCCTCGCCTTCGCCGACATCTTCGCCGGCGCCCGCGTCGTCGAGGCCGGCGTCGGCTCCGGATCGCTGTCGATGTTCCTGCTGCGCGCCATCGGCGACCAGGGCATGCTGCACAGCTACGAGCGCCGCGAGGACTTCGCGAAAATCGCGAAGGAGAACGTGGAGCGCTACTTCGGCGCCCCGCACCCCGCCTGGCAGCTCACCGTCGGCGATCTCCAGGACAATCTCAGCGACACCGAGGTCGACCGCGTCATCCTCGACATGCTCGCCCCCTGGGAGTGCATCGACGCGGTCTCGAAGGCGCTCGTCCCCGGCGGCCTGCTGTGCGCGTACGTCGCCACCACCACGCAGCTCGCCCGCACCGTGGAGACGATCCGCGAATACGGCTCCTTCAACGAGCCCGCGGCGTGGGAGACGATGGTCCGCAACTGGCACATCGAAGGCCTCGCGGTCCGCCCCGACCACCGCATGATCGGGCACACCGGCTTCCTGCTCACCGCCCGCCGCCTCGCGGACGGCGTCGAGCCGCCGATGCGCCGCCGCCGCCCCGCCCCGGGCGCGTACGGCGAGGACTACAGCGGTCCCAACAGCGGTAGAGGGTAACGGGGTCCGAGGGCGAAGCCCCCGGATTTCTTCTCCCGGCGCCACAGCGGAGCTGAACGGGTGGCGGTCCTTCCTTGGGCCGCCCCGTTCTGGCAACATGCTGGCCACCCCCACGGCCGCAGCTATCCCAGGAGACCCTCCGCGTGCAGCACCTGGAAGGCGCAGAACTCCCGCACACCCGCTTCCGCCCGGCCCACTGGATCGCGACCGCCGCTGCCCTGGCGGCCGTCGTCGCCGGCTCCGCGCTGATCCAGCCCGACGATGCCGGCGCCACCCAGGCCGCCGACGGCAAGCAACTACGCGGGCCCGACCCGAGTACCGCCTTCTACCCCGGATTGCGCTGCGGCGGCGAGCACCGCCCCCAGGTCCAGGCCCAGGGCTCCGCCGACCTCGACCACGACGGCCGGCCCGAGACCGCCGCCGTGGTCCGCTGCCCCGCCGGCATCGGCACGCCGCCCAGCGGCGCGTACATCCTCGGCGAGCCGGCCGCGAAGGACGCGCCGCCGCGCGTGCTCGCCACACTGGTCGATCCCAAGGACGGCATGACCGTGAGTCACTTCTCGGTCCGTGATGGTGAGATTTCGGCCACAATCCTCGGCTACTCCTCGAAGGACGTGCCGCGCTGCTGTCCCGATCAGCAGGCCAAGGTCAAGTGGGACTGGAACAACGGCAAGTTCGTCCGCCACGTCCTGCCCGCGCCAGGTGATACGGCCTCCGTCTGAGACCCGTGGAGGGCCGCCGCGGCGCCGATCCGGCAGCTCGGCAAGCCCTCGGCGCGCCCGCTCCGAATCACGCCAGGAAGGGCACCGACCCGCCCGGCAACACATCCGTTCGCTTTCCGATGTTGCTGAGTGGGTATTCCCGTAGCGTGAGGACGTGCGCAAGGGTGATGATCAGAAACACCCCGACGTCTTTTTGATCTAGGGGTTTCAACTGGGACGTCTCCAGGTAGGGTCAGGAAGCGTCCAGCTCCCCTTGGAGGAGGTGAGGACCGTGGCAGCCCACGACGACGACATCAACCGCGGCAACCGGAGCGGCCGGGGCGAGGACCCGACCGGTCAGATTGCCTACCTCGAGCAGGAGATCGCCGTCCTGCGACGCAAGCTCGCCGACTCTCCGCGTCACACGAGAATTCTCGAAGAGCGGATCGTCGAGTTGCAGACCAATCTGGCCGGAGTCTCCGCCCAGAACGAACGGCTTGCGAACACCCTCCGCGAGGCCCGCGACCAAATCGTGGCCCTCAAGGAAGAGGTCGACCGGCTAGCGCAGCCGCCGGCCGGCTTCGGGGTGTTCCTCCAGGCCAACGAGGATGGCACCGCCGACATCTTCACCGGAGGCCGGAAGCTCCGCGTGAACGTCAGCCCCAGCGTGGAACTCGACGAACTCCGGCGCGGACAAGAGCTCATGCTCAATGAAGCGCTGAACGTTGTCGAGGCCATGGAGTTCGAGAAGTCCGGGGACATCGTCACCCTCAAGGAGATCCTTGAGGACGGCGAGCGCGCCCTGGTGGTCGGGCACACCGACGAGGAGCGGGTGGTGCGGCTCGCAGAGCCGCTGCTGGACATCACCATCCGCCCCGGCGACGCCCTGCTGCTCGACTCCCGCTCCGGCTACGTTTACGAAATCATTCCCAAGAGCGAGGTCGAAGAGCTGGTCCTCGAAGAGGTCCCGGACATCGACTACACAAAGATCGGCGGCCTCGGCGGCCAGATCGAGATGATCCGCGACGCCGTCGAGCTCCCGTATCTCTACCCCGATCTCTTCAAGGAGCACGAACTGCGGCCGCCCAAGGGCGTGCTGCTGTACGGGCCCCCCGGCTGCGGCAAGACCCTCATCGCCAAGGCCGTCGCCAACTCGCTGGCCAAGAAGGTCGCCGAGGTGACCGGACAGCCCGCGGGGAAGAGCTTCTTCCTCAACATCAAGGGTCCCGAGCTGCTGAACAAGTACGTCGGTGAGACCGAGCGGCACATCCGCCTGGTCTTCCAGCGTGCCCGGGAGAAGGCGAGCGAGGGCACCCCCGTCATCGTCTTCTTCGACGAGATGGACTCCCTCTTCCGCACCCGCGGCTCCGGAGTCAGCTCGGACGTGGAGAACACCATCGTCCCGCAGCTGCTCTCCGAGATCGACGGTGTGGAGGGCCTGGAGAACGTCATCGTCATCGGCGCCTCGAACCGCGAGGACATGATCGACCCGGCGATCCTCCGCCCGGGCCGGCTGGACGTGAAGATCAAGATCGAGCGTCCGGACGCCGAGGCGGCCAAGGACATCTTCTCCAAGTACCTCAAGAAGACCCTGCCGCTGCATGCCGACGATGTCGCCGAGCACGGCGACAACAGGGAAGCGGCCGTGGCCGGCATGATCCAGTCGGTCGTCGAGCAGATGTACGCCGAGTCCGAGGAGAACCGCTTCCTCGAGGTCACGTACGCCAACGGCGACAAGGAAGTCCTGTACTTCAAGGACTTCAACTCCGGCGCAATGATCGAGAACATCGTCGGCCGCGCCAAGAAGATGGCCATCAAAGCCTTCCTCGAGCACAACCAGAAGGGTCTGCGCGTCTCCCACCTGCTCGCCGCTTGCATCGACGAGTTCAAGGAGAACGAGGACCTCCCCAACACCACCAACCCCGACGACTGGGCCCGTATCTCCGGCAAGAAGGGCGAGCGGATCGTCTACATCCGCACGCTCGTCACCGGAAAACAGGGCGCCGACACCGGCCGGTCCATCGACACGGTGGCCAACACCGGCCAGTATCTGTAATCCCCGCCGTCCGGCTGCGGACCCCCTGTGCGGGGGGCTCCGCAGCCGGACGCTGCATAACGGGGGTAACCGCTACTGGACACCGTCATGGACCGGCACCGAAAGCCATACCAAAGCAATGACCGTAATGATCTCCCCACCGCCGCAAAGGCGTTCTAGGCTCTTCGGTACCGGTGCGCGAACCGCCAACGTGCCGGACACGCAGCGGTACTTGAGCACCGTCCCGGGCAGAGGGCGGTGCCGGGCAAGGAGGGCCGCATGACCGTACGGCGAGTAATGGGCATCGAGACCGAGTACGGAATCTCCGTCCCGGGCCATCCGAACGCCAATGCCATGCTCACCTCGTCCCAGGTCGTCAACGCCTATGCGGCGGCGATGCACCGGGCGCGCCGCGCCCGCTGGGACTTCGAGGAGGAGAACCCGCTGCGGGACGCCCGCGGCTTCGACCTCGCCAGGGAGGCGGCGGACTCCAGCCAGCTCACGGACGAGGACATCGGCCTGGCGAATGTGATCCTCACCAATGGCGCGCGGCTGTACGTCGACCACGCCCACCCCGAGTACAGCTCACCCGAAGTCACCAACCCCCGCGACGCCGTCCTGTGGGACAAGGCCGGCGAGCGCATCATGGCCGAGGCGGCGGAGCGGGCCGCCAACCTGCCCGGCGCCCAGCCGATCCACCTCTACAAGAACAACACCGACAACAAGGGCGCGTCCTACGGCACGCACGAGAACTATCTGATGAAGCGGGAGACCCCCTTCTCGGACATCGTGCGACACCTGACGCCGTTCTTCGTCTCCCGCCAGGTCGTCACCGGCGCCGGCCGCGTCGGCATCGGCCAGGACGGCCACGAGCACGGCTTCCAGCTGAGCCAGCGGGCCGACTACTTCGAGGTCGAGGTGGGCCTCGAGACCACCCTCAAGCGTCCGATCATCAACACCCGGGACGAGCCGCACGCCGACGCGGAGAAGTACCGCAGGCTGCACGTCATCATCGGCGACGCGAACCTGTCGGAGATCTCGACGTACCTGAAGCTGGGGACTACTGCCCTGGTCCTGTCGATGATCGAGGACAACTTCATCGCCGTGGACCTGGCGGTGGACCAGCCCGTACGGACGCTGCACCGGGTCTCGCACGACCCGTCGCTCGAGCACCTGATCGAGCTGCGGAGCGGGCGGACGCTGACGGCCGTGCAGCTCCAGATGGAGTACTGCGAGCTGGCCAGGAAATACGTCGAGGACCGCTTCGGCGCGGACGCCGACGAGCAGACCAAGGACGTACTCAACCGCTGGGAGGACACCCTCAACCGGCTCGAGTCCGACCCGATGAGCCTGGCCGGCGAGCTGGACTGGGTCGCCAAGAAGAAGCTCCTCGAGGGCTACCGGCGCCGTGACAGCCTCGACTGGGACGCGGCGCGGCTGCACCTGGTGGACCTGCAGTACGCGGACGTACGGCCCGACAAGGGGCTCTACAACCGCCTGGTGGCGCGCGGCTCCATCAAGCGGATGCTCGAGGAGCCGGACGTGGAGCGCGCGAAGGGCGCGCCGCCCGAGGACACCCGGGCGTACTTCCGCGGCCGCTGCCTCGAGCAGTACGCGGACGACGTCGCCGCGGCCTCGTGGGATTCGGTCATCTTCGACCTGCCCGGCCGTGACTCTCTGCAACGGGTGCCTACGCTGGAGCCGCTGCGCGGGACCAGGAACCACGTCAAGGAGCTCCTGGACCGGTGCCGCACGGCCGAGGACCTGGTCCGGGTGCTTTCGGGCGGCTGAGCTGCGGCGAAGCAGGCCTGAAAAGGTGCCGGAACGGGAATCACAAGGGTGGTACTCGGACGTTGTAACAAGCGAGGGGCCTTTGTCGGACCCTCCTTGTAGGGTCTGATCTTGAGTACGTCGAACCGAGCGAGCGGGGTGAGGGAAATGGCGACTAAGGACACCGGCGGCGGCCAGCAGAAGGCGCAGCGCCCGACTGAGGAAGTCGAGGAGGCGCCGGAAGCGCAGGCCTCCGAGGATCTCAAGGAGCGGCAGGAAAAGCTGTCGGACGATGTCGATGACGTTCTGGACGAGATCGACGATGTTCTTGAGGCCAATGCCGAGGACTTCGTACGTTCGTTCGTTCAGAAGGGCGGGCAGTAATCCGCGGCTGCCACGGAGTTGTCCCCGCCGCCCCCGCATGGGGGCGGTCGGGGCACCCGCCGCAGATGCATGTGGATCACGACCACGGTCCGGGTAGGGTCCGTGGCGTACTGAGCTTCAGCCTCCGGGCTGCAACTACGTGGAAGGAAACGTGTGGAAGCCAACCCTCGTAGCACCGGGCGGCTGCCGGCTGCCTTCCTGACGCCGGGCTCGTCGTCCTTCATGGAGTTCCTCGGGGAGCACGCTCCCGAGCGGCTTCCCGGCAATCGCGAGCTGCCTCCGGTCAAGGGCAAGGTCGAGGCCCCGCACGGCACGACCATCGTCGCCGCCACCTTCCCCGGCGGCGTCGTGCTCGCCGGCGACCGCCGCGCCACCATGGGCAACATGATCGCCCAGCGGGACATCGAGAAGGTGTTCCCCGCCGACGAGTACTCCGCCATCGGCATCGCCGGCACCGCGGGCCTCGCCGTCGAGATGGTCAAGCTCTTCCAGCTGGAGCTGGAGCACTTCGAGAAGGTCGAGGGCACTGTCCTCTCCCTCGAGGGCAAGGCCAACCGCCTCACCACGATGATCCGCCAGAACCTCGGCATGGCCATGCAGGGCCTCGCCGTGGTGCCGGTCTTCGCCGGGTGGGACCTCACCCGCGAGCGCGGCCGGATCTTCACGTACGACGTCACCGGCGGCCGCTCGGAGGAGAAGGGCTTTGCCGCCGTGGGCTCCGGTTCCGTGTTCGCCCGGGGCTCGCTGAAGAAGCTGTACCGCGACGACCTCACCCAGGAGCAGGCCGCCACCGCCGTCGTCCAGGCGCTCTACGACGCCGCGGACGACGACTCCGCCACCGGCGGCCCCGACATGGCCCGCAAGATCTTCCCGATCGTCACCGTCATCACCGACGAGGGCTATCACCGGCTCACCGAGGCCGAGGTCACGGACATCGCCCGCTCCGTGGTGGACGGCCGGCTGGAGCTGCCGGACGGCCCGCGGGCCGAGGTCCTCTAGACGGACGATGGCGAAGGTCATTCGGTATTAGCAGCAGTCACCAGGACAGAAAGGGACGGATAGCCGGTGTCCACACCGTTCTATGTCTCACCGCAGCAGGCCATGGCGGACCGCGCCGAGTATGCCCGCAAGGGCATCGCGCGCGGCCGGAGCGTCGTGGTCCTGCAGTACGCCGACGGCATCCTTTTCGTGGCCGAGAATCCGTCCCGCGCGCTGCACAAGGTCAGCGAGATCTATGACCGGATCGCGTTCGCGGCGGTCGGCAAGTACAACGAGTTCGAGAACCTCCGTATCGGCGGCGTCCGTTACGCGGACCTGCGCGGCTATACCTATGACCGTGATGATGTCACCGCGCGCGGCCTCGCCAATGTCTACGCCCAGACCCTCGGCACCATCTTTTCCTCCGCCGCCGAGAAGCCTTATGAGGTCGAGCTGATCGTGGCGGAGGTGGGGGACGCCCCCGCCGATGACCAGATCTACCGGCTGACGCACGACGGTTCGATCGTCGACGAGCACGGCTCGGTGGCGGTCGGCGGCAATGCCGACCAGATCAGCAGCCATCTCGACCAGCGGCACCGGGACGAGATGACCCTCGCCGAGGCGCTGAAGCTGGCCGTCGAGGGCCTCGCCCGCGATGCCAACGGCTCGGACCGCACCCTCACCGCCGACCAGCTCGAGGTGGCGGTGCTGGACCGGACCCGGTCGCAGCAGCGGAAGTTCAAGCGGGTTCTTGGGCGGCAGCTTTCCCGGCTGCTGGAGGGTGAGCAGCCCGCGCCGGAGCCCACCTCTGACAAGTCCAGCGGCGGCGCGGCCACCGCGCCCGAGGAAGAGGACCTCGACCTGCCCGACGAGGATTAAGCCCTCAGTCATTTCCTTCGCTCGCTCATTCCGCCCCGGTCGGCCTTCCCGCCGCCGGGGCGGAGTCGTGCGCGGCCCCTCAGCGCCGCGGTGCGGCCGCCGTGGAGCCCCGTACGACGAGCGAGACCGGCACCGTCGTCCCGGGCGGCCGGTCGCCCTCCAGGACGGCACGCAGGGCGCGCATGCCCGCCGCGCCGACGGCCTCCGCGGGGAGCCGCACGGTGGTCAGCTCCGGCTCCACCGCCGTGGCGAGGGCCAGGTCGTCGAAGCCGGTGACCGACACGTCCTCGGGCACCCGCAGGCCCAGCCGCCGCACCGCCTTGCAGGCGCCCGCGGCGAGCACGTCGTCGTCGCACACCAGCGCCGTGGGCGCCCAGTCCCGCCCCTGCAGCGCGCGCTCGGCCGCCTCCCGGCCGCCGTCGACGCTGAGTTCTGCCGCCTCGGTGCGCACCATGGCGCCGTCCACGTGCCGCACCGCCTGCGACAGCGCCCGGGCGCGTACGGAGAAGGTCCAGGTCTCGACCGCCGCCGCGATGTGCGCGATACGGCGGTGGCCGCGGCGCAGCAGATGGGCCATCACCTGCTGCATGCCGTCGTCCAGGTCGAGGTTGACGGTGGCCGCGGCGGTGGGGTCGGCGGGATCGCTGTCGAGCATCACCAGGGGAAGGTCGCCGCCGCGGACGGTTTCCAGGGCGCTGGCGGCCATCGACGAGGCGATGATCCCGTCCAGCGCCGCCCGGCCCGGGTCGAAGGGGTCGGGGGCGGGCCCGGTGCTGTCTCTGATACAC
>NZ_JAAKZV010000470.1 GCF_011044975.1 Streptomyces coryli
GGTTGGTGGGTGCGGGCGCGGGTGGGTCTGCGCAGACGGATTCCGCGGCGGTGAGGTCGCAGCCGCCGGCGAAGACGGACAGGCGGGCGAGGACGGCGCGTTCGCGGGGGTCGAGGAGGTCCCAGGACCAGTCGACGACCGCGCGCAGGGTCTGCTGGCGTGGGAGCAGGGTGCGGCTGCCGCTGGTCAGGAGGCGGAAGCGGTCGTCGAGGCGGTCCGCGAGCTGACGCGGTGTCAGCATACGGAGCCGGGCCGCCGCCAGCTCGATGGCGAGGGGGAGGCCGTCCAGGCGATGGCAGATCTCCGCGCAGGCGACGGGATCGTCGGCCGGGCTGAACCCCGGCCGCGCCGCGGCCCCGCGCTCCGCCAGCAGCCGCAGCGCGGCGGCGTCGGGCAGCGGGTCCACGGGCCGTACCACCTCGCCCGGGACGGCGAGCGGCTCGCGGCTGGTGGCCAGGACCGTCATGCCCGGGCAGCCGGTCAGGAGCTGCTCGGCGACTTCGGCGGCGGCGCCGATGACGTGCTCGCAGTTGTCGAGAATCAGCAGGATGCGGCGCCGGGCGCAGTACTCCGCGAGGCGGGCCACGGGGTCCGTGGTGCGCAGCGCGTCGGTGGCGCCGCGCAGAACGGTCTCGCGAGCGCCGAGCGCACCGAGCACGGCGTCGGCGATGGCGGCGGCGTCGGCAGCGGCGGCGATCGGGGCCAGCTCGGCTAGCCATACGCCGTCGGGCCAGGGGGTGTCGGACTGCGTCGGGTGCTCGGGCGGGACGGGTGGCGTGGTCTGCTCGGGCTGCGCCGCCTTGGCCGCCTGGGCGGCCTCCGCTGCCTCCTGGGCGAGGCGGGTCTTGCCGGCGCCGCCGGGGCCGGTGAGGGTGACCAGTCGGTGGGCGGTGAGGGTCTCGCCCAGGGAGTGGATGTCTGTCTCGCGGCCGACGAAGCTGGTGAGGCGGGCGCGGAGGTTGCCTGGGGGTGGCGGGGCCGTCGGAGCCGTGCCGTCCGAGGGCGGTGTGCCTGGCCGGTGTGGGCGGCGGGCTGGGGTGCGGCTTCCCGGGCTCTCGGTCTTGCTCGGGCGAGAGTTGGCGGCTTCGGCCGGCGGTCGGGGTGAGGCGGCGGCGCCTAGCAACTCGGCGTGCAGTGCCCGCAGCTCACTGCCCGGGTCTGCGCCCAGTTGATCGGCGAGCGACTCGCGTAGCGCCTCGTATGCCGCGAGCGCTTCCGCTGTGCGGCCGGCATCGCGGAGTGCGCGGAGGTGCAGCGCGTGCAGCCGTTCGTCCAGGGGGTGTGCGGCGCACAGGGCGCGGAGGTCCGGCAGCACCGCTTCCGCCTGGCCGAGGGCTAGCGCTGCCGCCGTACGGTCGCGGCGGGCGTCGAGGCGGCGGGCCTCCCAACGGGCCGCGGGGGCCGTCCTGTCGGGCAGGTCGGCGAGAGCCGGGCCGCGCCAGAGGCCCAGTGCGTCGTCGAGGAGGGCCGCGGCCTTGTCCGGGTCGCCGTCGGCCAAGGCGCGGCTGCCCTCGTCGGCGAGCCGGGCGAAGCGGTAGAGGTCGACGTCGTCGCGGTCGGCGGCGAGGCGGTAGCCGCCCTCCACGGAGTCGACGGCGTCGTGGCCGAGGGTCCGGCGCAGCCGGCCGATCAGGGCCTGCAGCGCGCCGGCGGCGTCCGCGGGTGGTTCGTCGACGGCCCAGACCTCGGCGATGAGCACCTCGGTCGTACGCACCCGCCCCACCTCCAGCGCCAGCGCCGCCAGCAGCGCACGCAGCCGCGCACCGCCGAGGGCGGCGGGGTCGCCGCTGGGGGTGAGGGCCTGGGTGGGGCCGAGGATGCGATAGCGCATGGCGAACATTGTCGCGGACTGCTGCAGGTCGGGCGGCATCGGCTTCGCTCGGGCGCGCGGCTGCGCGGCCGCGTAGCCGCGTAGCCGCGTAGCCGCGCCGTGTGGCGGAATGGCGGAGCTATGCGATCCGGCTGAGGTCCATGGTCCAGTTGGTACGCCAGGTGGCTCCGCCGTCGTAGGAGAATGCCTGCTCCCATCGGGCTGTGTCGGGAGAGGCGTTCGTCCAGTCGAAGCGGACCTTCACCGTGTGACCGCCCAGGACGTCCTCGCAGTGGAAGCGGCCCAGGCCGTCGGTGAAGGACCCCTCCATGGCGGGGTCGAGATGGCCGGGCCGGGTGCTGGAGGCCCACCAGATCCGCCAGAGCTTGGCTTCCGGGTCGTATTGGCGCAGCGTGAAGCCCTCGAAGGTGTCGGTCCATATTCGGTCGACGTGGCCCAGGCCGCCCAGGATCGGCTCGATCGCGGAGGTCGCGTCGAACTCGGTCCACTCCTCACATGCCGGGTCGGTGACGTCCAGCAGCTTGCGGTTACGGACCTGCCAGCGGCCGAAGAGGAAATCGAAGTCGGTGCGGCCGTCGGGCGGCACATCAGGATCCATGGTGAGACTCCTTGCGGATCATCACGTACAGAGGCGCCGAGGCTACGTCCTGGCACTGACATCGCTCGTGCGGGTGCTGCACGGATGGCTTGGCATCGGATGGTGACGGCAGCGTCGCCGACTTGCCTTCGGGCCCGGTGCCAGTGGGATGGCTGGCTACGGAAGGGAGTGGGGGGCGGGGGGCTTGGCCTGCCGGGCGGCGGAGGAGAGAAGAGAAGAGAAGAGAAGAGAAGAGGGAGCGGGTGAGGGAGAGGGAGAAGCTTTCGCATCCCTTGTGTCGCGCGTCGCCGGGCCTTGCACGGCATCGCTAAGGCAACTGCCAGCCCCTGCTGCCCGGCCCGCCCACCAGGCCGCCGCCCGGCAGCAGGACCTGACC
>NZ_JAAKZV010000471.1 GCF_011044975.1 Streptomyces coryli
CGCTGTCCGCGGGTGGTGGCTTGCGGGTGGGGGAGGTTGCGGCGGTCCTCATGGCCGCCTCGGCTTCGGCTCGGACCATTGCGTTCAAGGCTGCGTAGACGTCTACAGGCATGGCGAAACTCCTGCGCGTGAAACCGCGCCGACGTGCGGTGCGGTGTGCGATGTGTGGTGCGTGCGTTGCGTGCGCAGTCGTGCCCGGCGCCGGAGAGAGCGGCATGCGGGAGCCCACTGCGCCAGGCCCGGGCCCCCGGTCACGCGATGGCGTGGGACTGCCGGGGAGCCCGCTCGGAGAGGGTCCGCGGTACAGCGCGACGCGCGCGGCGACAAAGAGGGAGGAAGACGACCGGGCCGGTGGAACGCCTCAGCAGCGCAACACAACCGTGCGCGGCGACGACCAGTCCGGCACCCCCACATCGGCCCCGGCCAGCGCCCCGCACCGCCCGGGCACCGGCGCGAGCTGCGGCGTCACGGCAAGCGCCGGCGGCAGCGGCGCCGGCCCACCCGCCCGGGCCTTGCCCGAGGCGGTGGTGACACCCGCGTGCGCCTTGCCGTTCCCATGACCGTGGTGCCCGCCCGCGCCCCCGTCGGGCTCGACGACCCGCGTCTCGCCGTACGAGCCGCCGTACGGACCGTGCGAGGCGTGCGAGCCGTGCGTGGCGTACGAGCCGTACGAGGCCTGAGCGGAAGCCCCCACCACATAGGAAGCCGACGAAGCGGAAGCCACCGCCGCGACCACCAGCGTCGCGTACACCGCAAAAGGGCGCGCCGAACCGGGCGTTACGCCCCATGCGCTGCGGTGCTTGCCCATACGTACTCCCAGGTGCTCCTCTCCAGGAAAGCCCGGCTGGCAAGCACCGGCCCAGCGCCCGACACGAACGGGCGACGGAATTTCACTCGCGTTGGCGAACGCTGAACTGGAAGCTGAACTGTTCGCACCGGTACCGGAGCCCCACCCGGCCCCCGGCCCAGCAAGGAGAGCCACCATGTCCACGGCCCAGCCCGCCATCGCCGTCCTCGGCACCGGCACCCTCGGCGCCCCCATCGCCCGCAACCTCGCCCGCGCCGGCTTCCCCGTCCGGGCCTGGAACCGCACCGCGAGCAAGGCCGAGGCCCTCGCCCCCGACGGCGTGACGGCCGCCGCCACCCCCACCGCCGCGGCCGAGGGCGCCGACATCGTCCTGACGATCGTCGGCGACGGCCCGCAGGCCCTGGAGCTGATCCAGGCGGCGAACCCGGCGCCCGGCACCGTATGGGTCCAGATCAGCACCGTCGGCGAGTACGTGGACGAGCTCGCCGCGCACGCCGACAAGGCCGGCCTCACCTTCGTAGACGCACCCGTCGCGGGCACCAAGCAGCCCGCCGAGCAGGGCAAGCTGACCGTCCTCGGCGCCGCCGCCCCGTCCGTACGTCCCACCGTCCAGCCGCTCTTCGACGTCATCGGCGCCCGTACGATCTGGGTCGCGGAGGAGCCCGGCGCGGCGAGCCGCCTCAAGCTCGCGCTGAACACCTGGGTGATCAACCTCACCCACAGCGTCGGCGAGGCGATCGCGCTCACCCAGCAGCTGGGCCTCGACCCGCGCCAGTTCCTCGACGTGGTCACCGGTGGCCCGCTGGACAGCGGCTATCTGCAGGCCAAGTCGGCCCTGATCCTCTCCGGCGACTACGAGCCGAGCTTCACGGTGGACAACGCCGCGAAGGACGCCCGCCTCGCCCTGGAGGCGGCCGACCGCGCGGGCGTACGCCTCGACCTCACCGCCGCCGCGAAGGCGCGCTTCGAGCGGGCCTCCCGCCAGGGCCACGGCGGCGAGGACATGGCGGCGGGCTACTTCGCGTCGTTCGACGAGAAAGAGTAGGGCCGGCCGTTACGCCGTTACGCCGTGACCGGTGGCTCCGACGACCACGGGAAGTCGATCCACCGGTCCGTGCTCTTCCACACGTATTCGCACTTCACCAGCGACTGCGGCTTCTCGTAGATGACCGCGCTGCGCACCTCGGCCACATGGTCGGCGACGAAGTCGTGGACGAGCTTCAGCGTCCGGCCCGTATCGGCGACATCGTCGGCGACGAGGATGCGCTTCCGGGAGAAGTCCACCGCGTTCGGCACCGGCGGCAGCATCACCGGCATGTCGAGCGTGGTGCCCTCGCCGGTGTAGAACTCGACGTTCATCAGGTGCAGGTTCTTGCAGTCCAGCGCGTAACCCAGGCCGCCCGCGAGGAAGACCCCGCCGCGGGCGATGGAGAGGATGACGTCCGGCACGAAGCCGTCGTCCGCGATGGTCTGCGCCAGTTCGCGGACCGCTGTGCCGAATCGCTGGTACGTGAGTATCTCGTGCTCGCCGCTCGTCACGGCCGTTACGTTAACCCAAGAAACGTCAACTCACGCCCAGCAGCCGCAATCCCGCGGCCACCCCCGCGGCCGCGACCACGACGACCACGAACGGCGCCTTCTTCCAGGCGAGTACGCCCGCGACGGCGACCCCGGCGGTACGGGCGACGCCGCTGAAGCCCCCCTCGTTGTCGAGCAGCGTCTGCGTCGCCACCAGCGCCGCGAGCAGCACGACAGTCGCCACCGCCATCAACCGCTCGACCCGCGGCGACAGCGACATCCGCGACTTCAGTACGGGCCCGGCGAACCGGAAGGCGAAGGTGCCGGCGCCGAGCACGAGGGTGCCGACGAACAGGGCCAGGGTCGAGGTATTCACGCGGCCATCTCCTCTTCACGCGACTTCGGTTCGCCGTCGTCGCCACCGCCGTCGCCGCCACCGCCGTCGCCGCCACCGCCCTTCAGCCCCCCGCCCACAGC
>NZ_JAAKZV010000472.1 GCF_011044975.1 Streptomyces coryli
GGTGCTGGCGGGGCGGGATCTGACGGTCTTCATGGCGGGCGCGCGGCCGGCGACGGATGCCACGGCGACGGAGTCGCCGCTGCCGCCGCCGGGGGTGTTCAAGTGAGGGACGCCCGCTAGGGACGCTCGCTAAGAGGCGTTCTCGTCCGTCTCCACCACCGGGGCGCCGCTTTCGTCCCAGCGGCAGAAGATCATGTTGCGTTTGTCACCCTTGGAGAAGTCGACGCGGATCCACTCCTCCGACTTCCAGGTCTGCATGGCCCAGCCCGAGTTCGGGGTGGCGGAGACCAGCTCGGCGTGGTCGGAGTACATCGCGAAGGACGCGCGGCCGCCCGACACCGAGTAGGTCTTCACCGTCGAGGAGGAGCCGCCGGGCTTCTTGCTGCTGCTGCCCGCGTTCGATGTGGAGCCGCCGTCCGACGGCGACGACGACGAGGGGGACGGCGACGGCTTCCGCTTCTCCGGCGTGCCGCTGGGCGTATCGCGCGGGGACGACCCGCGGTCGTCGTCGTCCGCGGGCGCTCTGGACTTGTCCGCCGGCAGCTTGGAGCCCGCGCCGTCGCCCTCGCCAGAGGACTCTCCCGACTCCGACAGCGGCAGCGTGCGCTGCGGATACGCGGTATTGGACAGCACCGTATGGACGCCGAACCAGGAGAGCGTGACCGCTCCCAGGGTCGCCAGCGTCCAAGCCGCAGCGGTAACCAGTCGTCGATGCATCGGGCACATACTGCCGCACGTACCACTTCCGTGTACCACCAGCGACAAGTACGAGCCAACGTGCGCCCGCTGCACTACCCTCCGCCACCCGCGCGCGTCAACAGGGGAGACTCGGGACGCTCATTTGGCGTACGTTGCCGCTCATGGCAAGTGTGCTCGTGGTCGAGGACGACCAGTTTGTGCGTTCGGCGCTGATCAGGCACCTGAGCGAGGCGTCCCATACGGTCCGTAGCGTCGGCACGGCGCTGGAGGCGCTGCGCGAGGTGGCGCATTACAAGTTCGATGTGGTCATTCTGGACCTCGGTCTGCCCGATCTCGACGGCTCCGAGGCGCTCAAAATGCTGCGTGGAATCACCGACGTGCCTGTGATCATCGCCACCGCGAGAGACGACGAGACCGAGATCGTCCGGCTTCTGAACGACGGCGCCGACGACTACCTCGTCAAGCCCTTCTCAGTCGAGCACCTCTCCGCCCGCCTCTCCGCCGTCCTCCGCCGCTCCCAGGCCCGCACCGAGGCCGGACCCCCTGAGCGCGTCCTCCGCGTCGGCGGCCTGACGGTCGACCCGCTCCGCCGCCAGGCCGAGCTCGACGGCACCGCGCTGGACCTCACCCGCCGCGAATTCGACCTGCTGGCCTTCCTGGCCCAGCGCCCCGGCGTCGTCGTCCCGCGCAAGGAGCTGCTCGCCGAGGTCTGGCGCCAGTCGTACGGCGACGACCAGACCATCGACGTCCACCTGTCCTGGCTGCGCCGCAAGCTCGGCGAGACGGCCGCCAAGCCGCGCTATCTGCACACGCTGCGCGGTGTCGGAGTGAAGCTGGAGCCGCCCCAGTGAGCGAGGCCGACGCATGAGATGGGCCCTGGTCAAGGTATGTCTGGCGGTCACGGCGATGGTCGTGGTCGCCTTCGCCGTGCCGCTCGGCCTCGTGGTGAAGGAGATGGCCCGCGATCGCGCCCTGACGGCTGCTGAGCGCCAGGCGTCTGCTGTGGGTCCGGCGCTGGCGATTACTACCGATCCTGATGAGCTGGAACGGGCCGTGGGTGCCACGGAGGCTGGGGCGGAGGGGCGTATCGCCGTCTACGTGCCTGGCAACGAGCGGCGCGCCGACGACGTCGACATCGGTCAGCCGCGGGCCAGTCGGGGTGATGTGACCGACGTCTCCAAGTCCGGGCGGGCGCGGCTGGTGCCGGCCGTGGGTGGCCATGCCTTCCTGCAGCCGACGGCGGTGGATTCGGGGCGGGTGGCGGTTGTTGAGATCTTTGTCCCGGACGGTGAGCTGACGAATGGCGTGGCGACGTCGTGGGCCGTCCTCGCCGGGGTGGGGCTTGGGCTGATCATTGGTTCGGTGGCGGTCGCGGACCGGCTGGGGATGCGGATGGTGCGGCCGGCGGAGCGGCTGGCCGGCGCGGCGCATGAGCTGGGGGAGGGCAAGCTGGAGGTCCGGGTGAAGGAGTCCGGGCCTGCTGAGTTGCGTTCGGCTGCGGCTGCCTTCAACTCGATGGCTGATCAGGTGGTTCAGCTTCTTGCGAGTGAGCGGGAGCTTGCTGCGGATATCTCCCATCGGTTGCGTACTCCGCTTACGGTGCTGCGGCTGAACGCGGCCTCGCTCGGTGACAATCCGTCTGCGGAGCAGACTCGGCAGGCGGTCGCGCAGTTGGAGCGCGAGGTGGACGAGATCATCTCGGCTGTGCGGGAGCAGAAGAATGTGCGGTCGCAGCACCAGCACCAGCACTCGGGTGAGGAGGCTTCTGCTGCGCCTGCTGCCGCGGTTGGTTGTGACATCAGCGAGGTGACCAAGGAGCGGATGGCCTTCTGGTCGGCGCTGGCGGAGGACGAGTGCCGCGAGGTGCGGATCGCCGGGGTGGAGCGGGGGATCCGGGTGCCGGTGGGCCGGTCGGAGATGGCGGCGGCGCTGGATTCGATGATCGGGAATGTCTTCCGGCATACGCCGGAGGGGACGGCGTTCTCGGTGGATATTCATGACGCGGGGAATGCGGTGATCATGCTCGTGTCGGACGCTGGGCCGGGGATTGAGGATCCTGCCGCGGCGATGGAGCGGGGGCGGGGG
>NZ_JAAKZV010000473.1 GCF_011044975.1 Streptomyces coryli
CCCCCACACTCACACCGCCGCGCCCGCTCGGCGAGACCCGCACCTGGCCGCGCTCCTTCACCGACCGGCTGACCGCACCGCTGCCCGGCGTCGGCATGTTCGCGCGGATGGCCCGCGAGGGCACCCTGCGGGCGCCCGCCGCGGCCACGAAAGAGATCCCGCAGCTGCCCTTCGAGCCCGGCTCGCTGCCCGACGTGGACGCCGGCACCGTCGCCGTGACCTGGGCCGGGCACGCCTCCTGGGTGGTACGGATCGGCGGGCTCAGCGTGCTCACCGACCCGGTGTGGTCGCGCAAGATCCTCGGCACCCCGGCCCGTATGACACCGGTCGGCGTCCGCTGGGAGGACCTGCCGAAGATCGACGCCGTGGTGATCTCGCACAACCACTACGACCACCTCGACGCCCCCACCTTGAAGCGGCTGCCGCGCGAGACGCCGGTCTTCGTGCCGGCGGGCCTCGCCAGATGGTTCCGCCGCCGCGGCTTCACCCTGGTCACCGAACTCGACTGGTGGGAGGCGGCGGAGCTGCCCGCGGGGCCCGGCGGCGGGGGCCGGGTCCGCTTCGACTTCGTCCCGTCGCACCACTGGAGCAAGCGCACCCTCATCGACACCTGCTGCTCGCTGTGGGGCGGCTGGGTGCTCACCGACCCGGTGGGGCAGCGGGTGTACTTCGCCGGGGATACGGGCTACGGCCACTGGTTCGAGCAGATCGGCGCCCGCTACCCGGGCATCGACCTCGCGCTGCTGCCGATCGGCGCGTACGAGCCGCGCTGGATGCTGCGCCCGGTGCACACCGACCCGGAGGAGGCGGTGAAGGCGGTCCGCGACCTCGGCGCGCGGAACATGGCGCCGATGCACTGGGGGACCTTCATGCTCTCCGCGGAGTTCCCGATGGAGCCGCTGCACCGGGTGCGGGCGGCGTGGGCGGCGGCGGGACGGGCGCGGGAGGAGCTGTGGGACCTGCCGATCGGGGGGTCGCGGGTGCTGCCGGGGCTGGGGCTCGGGGACTAGGCCTGACGAGCTCTTACGAGCCGACCTCGGACTCCCGCCGCTTCGGCTGGGTGCCGCGGGCCTTGCGCCACAGCATCGGCGCCACGCTGATCGCGACCGTGAGGCCCACGGCGGCGGCCACGCCCTGCCACGGCTCCGGGAAGAGCGAGCCGCCGAGGATACCGATCAGCTGGTACGTCGCGGTCCAGGCCAGGCAGGCGGGGAAGTTCCCGCGGCTGAAGGTCCGCAGCGGCATCCGGGCGAGCAGGCAGGCCAGCATGACCGGAATCCGGCCCGCCGGGATCAGCCGGGAGACGATCAGCACCGGGATCTGCCGCTGCTCCAGCTTCCGCTGCGCCTGCGCGAGCCGCTCCGGCGCGGCCTGGTCGCGGATCCGCTCCAGCCACCGGGACCCGTTCTTGGAGCCGACCCCACGACGCCCCAGCCAGTACAGGATCGTGTCCCCGAGGAACGCCGCCGCGGCGCCGACCAGGAACACGTACAGCAGCGAGAACGGCGACGACTGGTGGAAGGCGACCACCGCGGCCCCGCTGACCACCGCGCCGGTCGGGATGACCGGCACCAGCGAGCCGACGAGGACCAGCAGGAACACGGACGGATAGCCGATCGCCTGCTGCGTCGACTCGGGCGGCACGGCGCGCCGTGCGGCGTTCGCCAGCACCTCGGGCGCGGCATTGGCGAACTGCTGCAGCTGGCTCATCTGGCGGCCTCCAGGCGGACCGACTCGCCGTGCGCCAGACGGTGCACGGCGGTGCCGGGCGCGGTGCGGGCCGCCAGGCGTTCGAACTCCTCGCCGGGCGCGTGGAACTCGTGCGGTCGCACGGCGTCCATGCCGATCGGCCAGTACGTGCCGTAATGAATCGGGATGGCCGCGCGCGGCGCGAGCCCCTTGAGGGCCTGAGCGGCGCGATCGGCATTGAGGTGCCCGTGCCCGAGGAACGGCCCCCAGCCGCCGACGGGCAGCAGCGCCACGTCGGGCGCGGGCCCGGCTTCGGCGGCCATGTCGAAGAGCCCGGTGTCACCGGCGAAGTAGGTGGTGCCCTCGCCGCGGATGACGTACCCGAGCGCCGGGACGGTGTGCGCCCCGTACGGCCAGCGGCGCCCGTCGTGCTCGGCGCGAACGGCACGGATGCTGACGCCACCGCCGGCCTCGGTCTCGTCACCGGGGGCGACCTCATGCACGTCGAGCTCAGCCTGCGCGGCGGTCCGCCGCAGCCCGGCGACGGCGGCGAGAGCCCCGCGGGGGACCAGCAGCTTGCTACCGGGCTGCAGCCGCCCGATGGACGGCAGATGCAGATGATCGGAGTGCAGATGGGAAACGACGGCCACATCGGCGACGGCGGCACTCTGCGACGGCAGCTCCCCGCGCCGCCTCCGCAGATGCATCAGCCGCTGCGCAAACAGCGGATCAGTGAGCACCCGCACCCCGGAGTCCGCGACGGTGACGGTGGCATGCCCCCACCACGTGACCTCAACCGGCACCTCGCTCGCTCCTCTCACCCGGCCTTACGAGCCTACGGCAGCGACGCCACGCTCCGCGGCCCGCGCCCGTGGGCATCCTGCGGCTCCACCACGGAGCCCTCAAGCGCCGGACGGGCTGCCAGGGGGCGGGGCCGGTCTACGTCCGAGAAGGAGCCGTGTCGGCCGCGGCCCCTCCCACGGGAGGTATGGATCGGCCCAGACGCGAAGCCCGCCTCGCATCAGCCCATCCCACGTCCCACCCGCGCCGCGGCCAAGCCCTGGCCACACCCGCTGCTCAGCCC
>NZ_JAAKZV010000474.1 GCF_011044975.1 Streptomyces coryli
CGTAGACGCCGTACCCCCCACCCCCCAGCTCCTCGCCTACGGCCTCCAGCACGTCCTCGCCATGTACGCCGGCGCCGTAGCCGTCCCCTTGATCGTCGGCGGCGCCATGAAACTCCCGCCCGCCGACATCGCCTACCTCATCACCGCCGACCTCCTGATCTGCGGCATAGCCACCCTCATCCAGTGCATCGGCTTCTGGCGCTTCGGCGTCCGGCTGCCGATCATGCAGGGCTGCACCTTCGCCGCCGTATCGCCGATGGTCCTCATCGGCACGGAGGGCGGCGGACTCCCCGCGATCTACGGCGCGGTCATCGTCGCCGGCCTCGCCATGGTCCTCCTCGCCCCGCTCTTCGGCCGCCTGCTCCGCTACTTCCCGCCCCTCGTCACCGGCACCGTCATCCTCATCATCGGCGCCTCCCTCCTCCCCGTAGCGGGCAATTGGGCGGCCGGCGGCGCCGGCGCCGAGGACTTCGGCGAGCCGAAGAACCTCGCCCTCGCGGCCGCCGTCCTCCTCCTCGTCCTGGCCATCCAGCGCTTCGCGCCGCCCGCCCTCTCCCGTATCGCGGTCCTCCTCGGGATCGTCCTCGGCATGGCCGCCGCGATCCCGCTCGGCTTCACCGACTTCAACGCGGTCGGCGACGCCGACTGGCTCGGCGTCAGCACCCCCTTCCACTTCGGGGCGCCGGAGTTCCACGTCTCCGCCATCATCTCGATGCTGGTCGTGGGCCTGGTGGCGATGACCGAGACGACCGGCGACTTCATCGCGGTCGGCGAACTCACGGACCGCAAGGTGGAGCCGCGCGCCCTCGCCGACGGCCTGCGCGCGGACGGCTTCTCCACCCTCCTCGGCGGCGTCTTCAACACCTTCCCCTACACCGCGTACGCCCAGAACGTCGGCCTCGTCGGCATGACGCGGATCCGCAGCCGCTGGGTGGTGGCGGCCGCCGGCGGCATGCTCGTCCTGCTCGGGCTGCTGCCCAAGCTCGGCGCGGTGGTGGCGGCGATCCCGGCGCCGGTGCTGGGCGGGGCCGGCCTGGTGATGTTCGGGACGGTGGCGGCGAGCGGCGTACGCACCCTCTCCCAGGTGGACTTCAGCGGGAACAATAACCTCACCGTCGTCGCCGTGTCCGTCGCCGTCGGGCTGCTGCCCGTCGGGGTCCCGGAGGTGTACGCGAAGTTCCCCGACTGGTTCCAGACCGTCATGGACAGCGGCATCAGCGCCGGCTGCGTCACGGCGATCACGCTGAACCTGCTCTTCAACCACCTTCGGGCGGGCGTCACGCAAACCAGAACCGTCCCGCAAACCTGAAGCGCCACCCCGCCCTCAAGGTGCAGGCTGGAGCCATGACTTCCCGGCTGAAGCCCGACGAGATAGCCAGGTACCTCATCGACGGCAACCGCTATATGACCCTCGGGACCACGGACGCCGACGGCCGGGCGCGGGTGACGCCGGTCTATTACGCGCCGCACGGCTACCGGATCCTGTACTGGATCTCCGCCCCCGCCGCCCGCCACTCCCGCAATATCGCCCGCGCCCCCGCCGTCAGCATCGTCATCTTCGACTCGATGGCCGCGATCGGCAAGGCGCAGGCCGTATACCTGGAGGCGCGGGCGGAGCAGGTCCCGGACACCGAGCTGCCGCAGGTCGCGGAGGTGGCCTGCCGCGCCCGCTTCCCGGAGCAGAAGCCGTTCCCGGCGGCCGAGCTGCGGCCGCCGGGACAGCTGCGTCTGTACCGGGCCCGGGTGATCGAGCACGCGATCCACATCCGCGGCTCGGACCCGGATTACGGGCGCGGGGTGGACTCGCGGCTGCCGGTGGAGCTCTGAGTCTCCGCCGGCTGCAGCCTCAGTCGAAGTTCAGCTCCCCGGTCCTGGTCCGCTTCAGCTCGAAGAACTTCGGGTAGCCGGCCAGCAGCCGCGCCCCCTCGAAGATCTTCAGCGCCTCCTCGCCGCGCGGGATCTCGGTGAGTACGGGCCCGAAGAAGGCCACCCCGTCGATGTGGATGGTCGGGGTGCCGACCTCCTGGCCGACCGGGTCCATGCCCTCGTGGTGGCTCTTGCGCAGCGCCTCGTCGTACGCGTCGGAGTGCGCGGCCTCGGCGAGCGCGGCGGGCAGCCCGACCTCCTCGAGGGCGCCCTTGATGGCCTCGTCGTAATCCTTGATCTCCTGGTTGTGGATACGGGTGCCGAGCGCCGTGTACAGGCCGGGCAGCACCTCCTCGCCGTGCTCCTGCGCGGCGGCGATGCATACGCGGACGGGGCCCCAGCCGCGGCTGAGCAGGTCGCGGTACTGCTCCGGCAGGTCGTCGCGGTTCTCGTTGAGCACGGACAGCGACATCACGCGGAAGTGCAGATCGAGCTCGCGCTGCCGCTGCACCTCGAGGATCCAGCGCGAGGTGATCCAGGCGAACGGGCAAACGGGGTCGAAGTAGAAGTCGACCTTGGGGGTCTCGGTGCTGGCGGCGGCCGTCATGGCGTCGTGGTCTCCCTGTAATCCCGGCGGTAACGGATCAGTCGTCAAGTCCAATCAAACGCTGCAACAACGCCGGGGGCCATTTCTCATCCCACCCACGAGGAATCACCTCACCGCCGCCGCCCCGTCCGGCCCACCGGAACGCCCGCGGGCGGCAGCAGCCATTCCCGCAGGACCGTACGGGCCAGCAGCACATACGCCGCGATCAGCGCCACGATGGCGACCAGCTCGACCAGCCGCCCCGACCCGAGCCGCCCCACCTGACC
>NZ_JAAKZV010000475.1 GCF_011044975.1 Streptomyces coryli
GTGGGGTCGGTGAGTGAGCCGGGCTCGGTGGGTGCGGCGGGGTCGGCGGGCACGGCGGCCTCGCCAGGCGCAGGTGTCTCGCCGGGCGCGGTCGTCCCGTCGGACGAGGCCTCGCCGGCGGCGGCTTGTTCGTCGGGGGTGGAAGGCTGACCGGACTCGGGTGCTTCGTCGGGCTCGGCAGCCCCGCCAGGCGAGGCACCGTCGGACGCAGTCCCGTCGCCCGAGGCGTCCGACTCCTCCGCCCCGGCGGTCGCGGCCGCCTCCGCGGGCTCTCGTTCCGCCAGTGCGCCCTCCGCCGCAGCGCGCAGGGCCAGCAGCAGCGGGGCCACCGCCGGCTCATGCCGTAGCGCGACGTCGTCGCCCGCTATCTCCAGCGGGACGCCAGCCGCGGTCAGCGCCCGGCGGACCGACGGGATCGTGCGACCGCCCGCGCGTACGAGGACCGCCATCTCGCTCCATGGCACACCGTCCTCCAGGTGCGCCCTGCGCAGGATGTCGGCGATGCTGCCGAGTTCGGCGCTTGCCGTCGGGTAGGTGTACACCTCCGTGGTGCCGCCCTCGCGCACAGCGTGCAGCGCGCGGTGGCGGCGGGTCGCTTCCGCCGGGAGGCGTGGCAGCGGGAGGCGTTTTGCCACCTCGCGGCTGGCGGCGAGCAGATTGGCGCCGGAGCGGCGGGACGTGGTGAGTACGGCCACGGGGGCCGGGGAGCCGTCCGTACGGAGGAAGTCGTGGGGGAAGCCGAGGATGCCGTTCACGTCCGCGCCGCGGAAGGCGTAGATGGACTGGTCGGGGTCGCCGAAGGCGATCAGTGTGCGGCCGCGGCCCGCGATGGCGCGGAGCAGGCGCAGCTGGGCGGCGTCCGTGTCCTGGTATTCGTCGACGAAGACCGCGTCGTACGAACCCGAGAGCTGCGCCGCGACCGCGGCATCGCGCTCTGCCAGCAGCACCGCCCGGTGCACCAGTTCCGCGTAGTCGAGGACGCCCTGCGCGTCCAGCACGTCCAGGTACTCCGCGAGGAAGCCGGCCGCCGCCGACCAGTCGGGGCGGCCCGTCTTCGCCGCGAAGTCGGCGAGGGCCTGCGGGCCGAGGCCCAGTTCGCGGCTGCGGGCCAGGACGGCCCGGACCTCGTCGGCGAAGCCGCGGGTCGTGAGGCACGCGCGCAGGTCGTCCGGCCAGCGGATCTCCGCCCGGCCCGCGCGCTCCAGCTCGGCCTCGCCGGCGAGCAGTTCGCGTACGAACAGATCCTGCTCGGGGCCCGACAGCAGGCGCAGCGGCTCGGTGAAGAGGTCGGCGTCGGTGTGGGCGCGGACCAGGGCGTAGCAGTACGAGTGGAAGGTGGTCGCCTGCGGTGCCCTGGACGCGCCGATACGGGCCGCCATCCGGTCGCGGAGCTCCACCGCCGCCTTGCGGCTGAAGGTGAGGACCAGGATCCGGGACGGGTCGACGCCGCGCCGGATGCGTTCGGCGACCGCCTCCACGAGGGTCGTGGTCTTGCCGGTGCCCGGGCCTGCGAGGACCAGCAGCGGGCCGGAGCCGTGGTCAACCACCGAGCGCTGCGCCGCGTCCAAGGCAGGGGGGATCACCGGTCCGGGGGTGGTGCGGACCAGGCGGTAGGGGGCCGTAGCTGCGGAGGGAGTGCTCACGTGGTTCGCCGGGTCGGTCGTGTGCGTGGAGTGGGTCGAGGCAGAGGAGTCAGGGCCGGTGCTGGACGGATGCCGAACGCTACTCCGTACGAGCCGGGGGTCGCGTCCTTTGGTGGGGGATGGCGGAAGCTGTCAGATGTGAGAGCCGTCACCGGTCCCCGCGCCGCCGCCCTCGCCGTCCGGGCGGACCTTGCCGTCCGGCCGCGCGTCGCCGCCCGGATGTATCTCGCCGTCCGGCCGCACCCCGCCGTCCGGGCGCACCCCGGGGTCCGGACGCACTGCGCCGTCCAGACGCACCCCGCCGCCCGGCCGCACCTCGTCATCCGCGCCCGACGCGTCGTCCAGACCCACCTCGCCGCCCGGACCAACCTCGCCATCCCAGCGCGCCCGCCCCATATCCAGCCGCGGTATATGCCCCTCCGCCGCGCGCCCCGCCGCACGCAGCGGTGTGCCCTCCTCGCGGTAATGGGCGAGCGCGCGCAGCTCCGAGCCCGGCAGCAGGCGGCCGTCGGCGCGTACGACACGCCACCAGGGCGCCGCGCCGCCGTACAGCGCCATCACCCGGCCCACCTGGCGCGGACCACCCTCGCCGATCAGCTCGGCGACATCGCCGTACGTGGCCACCCGCCCCGGCGGGATGGTCTCGGCGGCGGTCAGCACCCGGTCCGCGTACTCGGGCAGCTCGAATTCGGTTCCGTGCTCGGCGTCCACGCAGCTATCGTGCCGCACGCCTCCGACAGCCCCTCCGACAGCGCCCGCGGCCGCGCCCCCGACAGCGCCCCACTAACAATTGGGCCCCGGATGCACTCATGTGTCACCCGCTCGTGCCACCATCTTCCGGTCGGTCAGACTTGATAAGAGACAAACGCGGCGACGAGAACGCCGCGCACGACGGAAGGGCCAGTACGGACGGCATGCGGAGCACCGGAGCCGACGCGCAGCCGCCCGAGGCGGAGCCCGCCACGGGGGAGGAGGGGCGCGCGCCGTCGTCGGATGCTGCCCCGACACCCCCCGAG
>NZ_JAAKZV010000476.1 GCF_011044975.1 Streptomyces coryli
AGCCCGCCCCGCCCAGTACCACCGTCCGGGTCGCCGACGCCATAGAGGGCGACGAGCCGCTGCTGCCGGCGCGGGTGCACCGCCCGTCCGACCTGATCCGGATGCTGCTCGGACTGCTGGCCATCGCCGTGCTGCTGGCGCTCGCGGCGGTCGCGCAGCAGACCACGCAGGGCATCAGCGACGACATCAACCGCGCCGACGTACCGGTGTGGATCAGCGTCGGCGGCTTCATCGCCTCCGTCGCGGTGCTCGCGCTCCCGGTGATCTTCGCGGTCGAGCGGCTGATCAAGCGGGACGGCCTACGGATCGCCGACGGCGTGCTCGCGGCCGTCCTCGCCCATGGCGTATCCCTCGCGATCGCGCTCTGGGTCGCCGAGGCCGCGCCGGACTCGATCCTGCACGCGCTCACCAAGGCCAAGCCCAGCGGCGACGGCCAGACCGACCCGGTGCACGGCTACATCGCCCCGGTCGTGGCGTACATGACGGCGGTCGGCATGACCCGCCGCCCCGGCTGGCGGGTGCTGATGTGGGCGGTCGTGGCGCTCGATGTGGTGGCGGTGCTGGTCGGCGGCTATACGACGCCGTTCGCGATCACCCTCACCGTCCTGATCGGGTGGACCGTCGCGTACGGGACGATGTACGCCGTCGGGTCCCCGACCGTTCGCCCCACCGGCCGCAATCTGCTGGCCGGCCTGCGCCGCATCGGCTTCCGCCCGGTCAGCGCGCTGGTCCCGGAGGAGCCGGTGCCCGGCACCGCCGCCGCGGCCGCCTCGGACGCGGAGAACGCCGACCGCGGCCGCCGCTACGTGGTCACCCGCGAGGACGGCCCGCCGCTGGACGTCACCGTCGTCGACCGCGAGCACCAGGCGCAGGGCTTCTTCTACCGCGCCTGGCGGCGGCTCTCGCTGCGCGGCATCTACCAGCGCCGCAGCCTGCAGTCGCTGCGCCAGGCCCTGGAGCAGGAGGCGCTGCTGGCGTACGCGGCCATCGCCGCCGGCGCCAACGCACCGAAGCTGGTCGCCACCTCCGAGCTCGGCCCGGACGCGGTGATGCTCGTCTACGAGCACCTCGGCGGCCGGACGCTGGACCAGCTCGAGGACGAGGAGATCACCGACGAGCTGATGCTGAGCACCTGGCGGCAGGTGGAAGCGCTGCAGTCGCGGCGCATCTGCCACCGGCGGCTGGATGGCGACGCGATTCTGGTGGATCGTTCCGGCACGGTCTTCCTCACCGATCTGCGCGGCGGCGAGATCGCGGCCGGCGACCTGGTGCTGCGGATGGACATCGCGCAGCTGGTCACGACCCTCGCACTACGGGTCGGCGCGCAACGTGCGGTGGCCGCGGCGGTGCAGGTACTCGGCCCCGACGCGGTCGCGGACAGCCTGCCGCTGCTGCAGTCGATCGCACTGACCCGGTCGTCGCGGGTGGAGCTGCGGCGCCGCTCACGGGAGCGGTCGGAGCGGCAGCGCGAGGCGGTGCTGGAGGCGTCGAAGGCCCGTAAGGAGATCAAGGCCAAGGAGCACGGCCGGAAGGCGCTGAAGGCCGAGAAGAAGGCGATCGAGGACGCGCTGGACGAGACCCGCGAGGAGGATCTGCTCACCCAGATCCGCCACGAGGTGCTGCGGATAAGGCCGCAGGCGGCGGTGGAGCCGGCCCGTCTGGAGCGGATCAAGCCGCGCACGCTGGTCACGGTGATCGCGGGCGTCTTCGCGGCGTACTTCCTGCTGTCCCAGCTCACCCACGCCAACCTCGGCACGATCATCACCGAGGCGAAGTGGCACTGGGCGGCGCTGGCGCTGGTCTTCTCGGCGCTGACGTATCCGTCGACGGCGCTGGGCCTGCTCGGTTTCGTACCGGAGAAGGTGTCGTACGCGCGGACGGTGCTGGCGCAGGTCGCCGGTTCGTTCGTGAAGCTGGTGGCGCCGGCGGCGGTGGGCGGCGTCGCGCTGAACACGCGCTTCCTGCAGCGGTCGGGCGTGCGCCCGGGGCTTGCGGTGGCGAGCGTGGGGGCGTCGCAGCTCTTCGGGCTCGGGTGCCATGTGCTGCTGCTGATGACCTTCGGTTACGTCACGGGGACCGAGCGGACGCCGTCGCTGTCCCCGTCGCGAACGGTCATCGGCGGGCTGCTGGCGGCGGCGGTGCTGGTGCTGGTGGTCACTGCCGTACCGTTCCTGCGGAAGTTCGTGTCGACGCGGGTGCGATCGCTGTTCGCGGGTGTGGTGCCGCGGATGCTGGACGTGGTCCAGCGCCCGCAGAAGCTGGCGTCGGGCATTGGCGGCATGGTGCTGATGACGCTGTTCTTCGTGCTGTGCCTGGATGCGTCGGTACGGGCTTTTGGCGGGGAGCTCTCGTTCGCGAACGTCGCGGTTGTTTTCTTGGCGGGTAACGCGCTGGGGTCCGCGGCGCCGACGCCGGGCGGTGTGGGCGCGGTGGAGCTGGCGCTCACGGCGGGCCTTACGGCGGCGGGGCTGCCGTCGGACACGGCGCTGTCGGCGGTGCTGCTCTTCCGGCTGCTGACCTTCTGGCTGCCGGTGCTGCCGGGGTGGCTTAGCTTCTCGCACTTGACGCGCAAGGGTGCGATCTAGGGCTGCGGGGCTGTACCCACCCGCC
>NZ_JAAKZV010000477.1 GCF_011044975.1 Streptomyces coryli
AGACAGGGGCAGGACGCGTCGGGTGGGCCAGCCCCAGCTCGCCAGGCGGAAGGCCGCGGCGCCTCGCCAGGACAAGCCCTGCGGGCAGGCAGCCCATCCCCCTCCCCCGCCCAATACGCCCCGGAGCAACCGGCGGGTGGGAGGGTAAAAAGCAGACCAATGACCAAGGCAAGGGAAGAGACCAACGTGACCACGGACAACGCCCTCACCCAGGCGAATGCCTGGCTCGCCGAGGATCCGGATCCCGATACCCGCGGCGAGCTCGCCGGGCTCATTGAGGCGGGCGATGCAGCCGCCATCGAGGAGCGGTTCAGCGGGACTCTCCAGTTCGGCACCGCCGGCCTTCGGGGGGCTCTGGGCGCGGGGCCCATGCGGATGAATCGCGCCGTTGTCATCCGTGCGGCTGCGGGGCTCGCCTCGTATCTGAAGAAGGAGGGGCACGAGGGCGGTCTTGTCGTCATCGGTTACGACGCCCGGCACAAGTCCGTGGACTTCGCCGAAGACACCGCCGCCGTCATGGTCGGCGCTGGGCTCAAGGCCGCGCTCCTTCCCCGCCCGCTGCCGACGCCGGTCCTCGCCTTCGCGATCCGCCACCTCGGTGCCGTCGCCGGTGTCACCGTGACCGCCAGCCATAACCCGCCGCAGGACAACGGCTACAAGGTCTACCTCGGCGAGGGCTCCCAGATCGTTCCCCCGGCCGATGCCGGCATCGCCGCCGAGATCGCCGCGGTCGGCAGCCTGCATGACGTGCCGCGGGCCGAGGACGGCTGGGAGGTCCTGGGCGGGCAGGTCCTCGACGCCTATCTCGAGCGGGCCAAGAGCGTCGTCGCCCCGGGCGGTCCGCGTGACCTCTCCGTCGTCTACACGCCGATGCACGGCGTCGGCGGCACCACTCTGACCGCCGCGTTCGAGCGGGCGGGCTTCCGTGCCCCGATCACCGTGCCCGAACAGGCCGAGCCGGACCCGGACTTCCCGACCGTCGCGTTCCCCAATCCGGAGGAGCCGGGCGCGATGGACCTGGCCTTCGCCAAGGCCGCCGAGGCGGACCCGGACATCGTCATCGCCAACGACCCGGACGCCGACCGCTGCGCCGTGGCCGTACCGGACGCGGCCACCGAAGGTGGCTGGCGCATGCTCCGCGGCGACGAGGTCGGCGCGCTGCTCGCCACCCACCTCGTGCACAAGCGGGTCCGCGGCACCTTCGCCGCCTCGATCGTCTCCTCCTCGCTCTCCGGCAAGATCGCGAAGGCGGCGGGCCTCCCGTACGAGGAGACCCTGACCGGCTTCAAGTGGCTGGCCCGCGTCCAGGGCCTCGCCTTCGGGTACGAGGAGGCGCTCGGCTACTGCGTCGACCCCGGCGGCGTACGCGACAAGGACGGCATCACCGCCGCCCTCGCCGTCGCCGAGCTGACCGCCGAGCTGAAGGCCGCCGGCCGCACCCTGCAGGACCTCCTCGACGACCTCGCCGTCGAGTACGGGCTGCACGCCACCGACCAGCTCTCGGTCCGGGTCGAGGACCTGTCGGTCATCGCCGAGGCCATGCACCGCCTGCGCGAGCAGCCGCCCGCCGCCCTCGCGGGCCTCGCGGTCACCCGCGCCGAGGACCTCACCAAGGGCACCCCGGAGCTGCCGCCCACCGACGGCCTGCGCTACTACCTCGCCGGCGACCCGGAGCGCGGCATCGAGTCCGCCCGCGTCATCGTCCGCCCGAGCGGCACCGAGCCGAAGCTCAAGTGCTACCTGGAGGCGGTCCTGCCCGTCGCGTCCGCCGGCGCCCTGGGCGCAGTCCGTACGAAGGCCGCGGACGTGCTCGCGGACCTGAAGTCGGACCTGGCCGCGGCAGCCGGCATCTGACCGCGGCCGGCCCTGAGCTCCCAGCTCACGAGGGGTCCGGGGGCGAGCCCCCGGACCCCTCGGCGGTGGACCGCGGCGAAGCCGCAGGGCACAATCTCCGGCATGAGCGCGAACGAGCCTTCGACCACCCCGCAGTACGCCGACCGAGTCTTCCGCTCCGTCGGCGGCGTCATGGGCGGTGTGCTGCTGCTCGCCCTCGCGGCCTGGCTCGGCATCGACGCGCTGGTGAACGGGAGCGGGCGGACCCGGCTGCTGTCGGTCGCCGCGCTGCTGTGCGTGGTCCCGCTGATCACCGCCTTTACCGTCCGCCCGGCGGTGTACGCGAGCGAGGACCGGCTGCGGATCCGCAACCCGTTCCGCACCATCACCCTGCCCTGGGCCACGGTCGAGACCCTGCGGGCGCACTTCAGCAGCGAGGTGCTCACCAAGGACGGCGCGAAGTTCCAGCTCTGGGCCGTCCCGGTCTCCATCCGCGCCCGCAACCGCGCCAACCGCCAGGCCGCGAAGTCGGGCGCCCACGACGCCCACCCGGTGGCCGCGGCCGGCGACAAGCCGCACCGGGCGCCCGGCGACCAGAACATCGACGACCTGCGTGAGCTGGCGGAGCGTAACGCCGACCGGGAGGGCGCGCAGGGGCCCGCCGAGGTGAAGTGGGCGTACGAGATCATCGCTCCGGCGCTGGTCGGAGCCCTCGCGCTGCTGGTTCTCGCGCTGGTGTGACCCACCCCGCCCCGCTTCCTCTCCC
>NZ_JAAKZV010000478.1 GCF_011044975.1 Streptomyces coryli
GGGGGGACCTGCTGACGCCGGTCGAGGTGGGCGGGACCTTCCACTGGGTCTTCGCGGTCGCGGACGGGGGGCTGTCGACGCCCGCGGTGTACGGCGAGTGCGACCGGCTGCGCGAGGCCTCCGGCGGCGGCTCCTCGGATACGGACGTACCGGCACCGGAGGCGTCGGAGGACGTCCTCCGGGCGCTGCGGTCCGGCGACGCGACCGCCCTCGCGGCGGCCCTGCGCGACAGCAACGATCTGCAGCCCGCCGCCCTGTCCCTGCGCCCCGACCTGGCGGCGACGCTGAAGGCCGGCGAGGCCGCCGGCGCGCTGGCCGGGCTCGTCTCGGGCTCCGGGCCGACCACGGCGTTCCTGGCCGAAGGCGCGGAGGCGGCCGAACGGATCGCGGCGGCGCTGACGGACGCGGGCGTGTGCCGGGCGGCGCGGGTGGCCTCGGCCCCCGCCCCGGGCGCCCGGCCGGTGGGCTAGCCACCGCGGCTACGCTGGGAGAGTCGCCCAGCACCACACCCCCGAGGAGCGCCCCGGACGTATGGCCACCAACCTGGTCAATCTGGAAGCCGTCAGCAAGACCTACGGCACCAGGACTCTTCTCGACGCCATCTCGCTGGGGGTCAACGACACCGACCGGATCGGCGTCGTCGGCCGCAACGGCGACGGCAAGACCACCCTCATCCGCATGCTGAGCCGGCTCGAGGAGCCGGACCGCGGGCGGGTCACGCACGCCGGCGGGCTGCGGCTCGGGGTGCTGGCGCAGTACGACGCGCTCGACCCCGCGGCCACCGTGCGGCACGAGGTCGTCGGCGACCGCGCCGATCACGAGTGGGCCGGTGACGCCCGTATCCGCGACATCCTGACCGGCCTCTTCGGCGGCCTGGACATGCCGGGCTTTCCGCAGGGCCTGGATACGGTCATCGGGCCGCTGTCGGGCGGCGAGCGGCGGCGGATCGCGCTGGCCAAGCTGCTCATCGCCGAGCAGGACGTGATCGTGCTGGACGAGCCCACCAACCATCTGGATGTCGAGGGCATCTCATGGCTGGCGCGGCATCTGCAGCAGCGCCGGTCCGCGCTCGTGGTCGTCACCCACGACCGGTGGTTCCTCGACCAGGTCTGTACGCGCATGTGGGACGTGCAGCGGGCCGAGGTGCACGAATACGAGGGCGGCTACTCGGACTACGTCTTCGCGCGCGCCGAGCGCGAGCGCATCGCGGCGTCCGCGGAGGCCAAGCGGCAGAACCTGGTCCGCAAGGAGCTGGCGTGGCTGCGCCGGGGTGCCCCGGCCCGTACCAGCAAGCCGCGGTTCCGTATCGAAGCGGCCAACGCACTGATCGAGGATGTGCCGCCGCCGCGGGACAGCGCGGAGCTGATGAAATTCGCCAACTCCCGCCTCGGCAAGACCGTCTTCGAGCTCGAGGACGTGACTGTGCAGGCCGGCCCGAAGGTGCTGCTCAAGCACCTGACCTGGCAGCTCGGTCCCGGCGACCGGGTCGGCCTGGTCGGGGTGAACGGCGCCGGAAAGACGTCCCTGCTGCGGGCGCTCGCGGACGCGGCCCGTAACGACAAGCAGCCGGCGGCCGGGCAGATCAAGGTCGGCAAGACGGTCAAACTCGCCTATCTCTCCCAGGAAGTCGCCGAACTCGACCCCGCGCTGCGGGTGCTGCAGGCCGTCGAGCAGGTGCGGCAGCGCGTCGATCTCGGCAAGGGGCGGGAGATGACGGCGGGGCAGCTGTGCGAGAAGTTCGGGTTCACCAAGGAGAAGCAGTGGACGCCGGTCGGCGATCTGTCCGGCGGTGAGCGGCGGCGGCTGCAGGTGCTGCGGCTGCTGATGGACGAGCCCAACGTGCTCTTCCTGGACGAGCCGACGAACGACCTCGACATCGAGACCCTCACCCAGCTCGAGGACCTGCTGGACGGCTGGCCCGGGTCGATGGTCGTGATCAGCCACGACCGGTACTTCCTGGAGCGGACCACGGACCGGGTGTACGCGCTGCTCGGCGACGCCACGCTGCGGATGCTGCCGCGGGGCATCGACGAGTATCTGGAGCGCCGGGCCCGGGTCCGGGAGTCGGAGCAGCCGGCGCCGGCCGCCGCGGCTCCGGCCGCGGCGCCCGGAAAGTCCGGCGCCGACGCCCGGGCCGCGAAGAAGGAGCTGCAGCGCATCGAGCGGCAGCTCGACCGCGTCGGCGACAAGGAGGCGAAGCTGCACGCCGCCATCGCCGAGCACGCCACCGACTTCGCGAAGGTCGCCGAACTCGACGCCGAACTGCGGGAATTGGCCGGTCAGCGGGAGGACCTGGAGACCCGCTGGCTGGAGCTGGCCGAGGACGCCTGAGGCGGCTCCCGGCCGGGCCGCGGGCGGGCTGCGGGCCGCTGTGACGCAACCGGTACGTCGGCTGTCGGCGTCCGGTGGTAGAAAAGGGTCTGCTCATATGCACGCATGCCGTCTCGGGGGGACAGATGTCACAGCCGCCTCAGCCGCCGAACAATCCGCCACAGGGCGGCTTCGGCCCACCGCCTGAGGACCCTGGACAGCAGCCCGGGAGCCGTGCCCAGCCACCCCAGCAGCCCCCGGCCCAGCCGCCCACACC
>NZ_JAAKZV010000479.1 GCF_011044975.1 Streptomyces coryli
ACCCTGGACGAGGGGAGCGTGGGTGTGCTGGGGCCGATGGTGCGCGCCGCGGCGGGGACGATCTCGGCGGGACTGCGCGGGGCGACGCAGCTGGGGGTCGTACGGTGACGGCCGCACTCACGCACCTCTTGACGGCAGGCCGCCGCGAGCGCATCTACTCCGCCGCGGCCTGGTCCACCGGCACCGCCACGGAGCGGGAGGCGGGTGGCCACCTGGGCACAAGAAGCTGGTCAGGTCCGGAAGTCGACGGCACCGAGCTGTGGGACCTGGCCTCGCTGACGAAGCCGATCGTCGGCCTCGCCGCCCTGCGCCTGGCGGAGGCGGGTGCCCTGAGCCTGGACGACACGCTCGGCACGTACCTGCCGGAGTACCGGGACCTCCCGGACAAGGCCGCCATCACCGTCACCCAGCTCCTCGCCCACACCTCGGGCCTGCCCGGCGGCACCCCGCTGTGGCGCGAACACTCCGACCGCGCGGGCCTCCTGAAGGGACTCCGCGACCTCCCGCTGCGCGGCGCGCCCGGCACGGTGGTCGAGTACTCCTCGGCCGGCTTCATCCTGCTCGGCCTGGTCCTGGAGCAGGCGACCGGCACCGGCCTGGACGAGCTGGTGGGACGGCAGGTGTGCGAGCCGCTCGGCATGCGTGAAACCGTCTTCACGCCGGCCCCGGCGGACCGCGCGGTCTCGACCGAGTGGTGCGCCTGGCGCGGCCGCCTGGTGACCGGCCAGGTGCACGACGAGAACGCGGTGGTGCTCGGCGAACCGGCAGGCCACGCGGGCCTGTTCGCGCCGCTCGCCGACGTGGAACGACTGGGCCGCGCGCTCGCGGCGGGCGGCGGCGGACTGCTCGGCGAGACCGCCTTCGCCCGCATGACGGCCTGCCATACGGAGGGCCTGCCCCTGCGCCGCTGCCTCGGCTGGCAGGGGCGCGATGCGGTGGCTTCGCCGGTGGGAGTGGCGGTGGGCGCGGACTCGTATGGCCATACGGGCTTCACGGGGACGAGCCTGTGGGTGGAGCCGGCGCGTAACGGCACGCCAGGCCGCTACTACGCGCTGCTCACCAACCGCGTCCACCCGACCAGGGAGGGCCACCGCTTCCCCGCGATCCGCAGGGCGTTTCATCACCGGGCGGTGGCCCTGGCGCGGCCGGCCGGCTAGGCCCCGAACCCCTGCACGCGGAACTGCATCACCCGGTACGGCCAGTTGTCGGTCGTATTCCACTGGCTGACGGCCAGGTGCAGGTCGCCGAGCGTGGACCCCGGGATGATGTAGCCGCCGTAGAGCTGCGCGACGTGCGTGTCGTCCTCGTTGCCCCACTCGCCGCCGTGGATGAGGGTGGCGCGCTGGGCCTCGTGGAGATTCGACGTCGGGGTGTCCATGATCATGCCGTCGATGCGGTAGTCCCCGGCGTTGAACCAGGTCAGGATCCACTTCCCGCCGAGGGGGCGCAGGCACAGCTCGCCGAACTTGCCCTCCAGGACGGGGGTGGGCGGATTCCCCCAGCCCCAGTTGCCGTCCTTGTAGCCCCACGGCTCGTACGCGCCCGGGTCGGCGATGGAGCCGCTGCGGACCCGCTGCAGGATCATGGGCTTGTCGCGCTGGAAGCCGGACGAGTAGACGTATACGTACCCGTCGTCGCCCTCGCCCCAGGTGAGCATCTGGAACAGCCCGCCGTGCAGGTCGGGGGCGAACTTCGCGCCGGTGTGCTGCCAGGTGGCGCCGTTGTCGGCGGACTTCCAGATCTCGGTCCAGACGACGGTGCCGAGGCCCTTGTTCACCATGACGTGCAGATACATGGTGTCGCCGATGGTGATCACGTCGGACGGCAGCACGGTGGAGAACTCGGGGTTGTCGTGCTCGTACTCCCACAGCTGCTGCGCCGCGTCACCGCCGACCGCACCCGACCACTTCACGCCGGAGGGGAGGTCGGCGGCGGCGGTCGTGGAGTAGAGCGCGACGGGCGAACGCCACCAGCCGGCGCCGACCTTGGCGCCCTCGAAGGTGTCGCCGAAGACGAAGAGATTGCGCCCATCCGGGGTGCGGACGGGGATGCCGAGGTCGGTGGCCTCCATGCGGTAGGCGGTGGTGAGGCCGGGGCCGGTGAGGTCGGCGATTTTGTTGACTTGGAGGGCGGTGGGTTGTGCGGTGGCTTTGGCGCTTTTGGCGCCTGTGGTGCCTGCCTCGCCGCCCCAGGCGGTGCTCGCGCCCACCAGCCCGGTACCGCCGGCGAGCGCGCCGGCGGCGGCTTTGAGGAACGTGGATCGCTTCACGTTGCTGCCCTTCCCGTGGGGGTGTGAAATCGATTTCAGGGGAGGTCTGCGGCCGACCCTTCCACCACGGGCGGCACAGCGTCAACAGGGTTGGCCGATGAGCGTGTTACCCGCGCGTACGATCCCCGATACGATGGCTCCTGGAAGCGAGGCCGGTAGCGTGACCGCCCGATCGGAGCGAAGACGTCCTGCGAAGGACACCCGATCCGAGCCGCAGTCCCCCGCCCCCGTCCCGTCTGGTGCCGAATGGACCACGCCGACCCTGACCC
>NZ_JAAKZV010000047.1 GCF_011044975.1 Streptomyces coryli
GACCTGGCCTCCATGGCGTACGACCACATCGCGCACGATCGCCCCATGTCTTTCACTGCCCCGGTCCGGACGGCGGCCCTCGGGTCCGCGCTTGCAGCGAGCTTCCTCCTGGCGGGGTGCGCCCAGCCAGGCGGGGGTGAGGACACCGCCGGGGGCGGGGCCCAGGCGCAGCAGGCGGTGCAGAATGTGTCGCCCTTCTGGGCCGACCCGCGCAGCGACGCCGCCAAGCAGGTCGCCTCCTGGCAGAAGGCCGGGCGGGACAAGGACGCCAAGCTGCTGGAGCGGATCTCGGAGCAGCCGCAGGCGGTGTGGCCGACCGGGGGCGAGGACCCGGGGCCCGACGTCAAGCAGGCGGTGGAGACGGCGGCCAGGAACAAGGCCGTGCCGGTGCTCGTCGCGTACAACATCCCGCACCGCGACTGCGGGCAGCACTCCGCGGGCGGCGCCAAGGACGCCAAGGCGTACCAGAAGTGGATCGGCGCGTTCGCCGACAACATCGAGGACAACAAGGCGATCGTGATCCTCGAGCCGGACGCGGTCGCGCACCTGATCACCGGCTGCACGCCCAAGAGCGAGTACAAGGAGCGCACCCAGCTGCTCTCCGGGGCGGTCGAGCGGCTGAAGAAGAAGCCGAACGTCAAGGTCTACCTCGACGCCGGCACCTCCGGGTGGGTCACGGACTACGGCAAGCTCGCCAAGCCGATGTTCGACTCCGGCGTCGCGCAGGCCGACGGCTTCGCGCTGAACGTCTCCAACTTCCAGCCGACGGACGAGGTCCAGGCCTACGGGAAGCTGGTCTCCAGGCGGCTCGGCAAGGCCCACTTCGTCATCGACACCAGCCGCAACGGCAACGGGCCGCTCCCCGGCAACCGCAAGAACCCCTGGTGCAACCCGCCGGGCCGGGCGCTCGGCGAGCCGCCGACCACCAAGACCGGCGACAAGCTCGTCGACGCGTACCTGTGGATCAAGCACCCGGGCGACTCGGACGGTGAGTGCCGCGGCGGCCCGAAGGCCGGCGAGTGGTGGCCGGACTACGCGCTGGGTCTGGCGCGGGCCGCCGCGGCGAACGACCGCTAGAGCGTCTAGGGCACCTTCACCCACTTCGCCTTCGACGGCACGCCCTTGGCGTCCGTGACGAAGAGCATGTACCAGCCGGGCGGCGCCAGCGACGTGTCCTCCGGCGTCTTGAAGGTGACCGAGTCGCCCTTCTTCGTAAGGTCAAGGGCGATCGAGCGCTGCTCGACGTCCGTGACGTGGGTGACCGCGCTCGGGCGCATCAGGCGGGCGTTCTTGACCTTCTTCGCGTCCTCCACGGTGAAGGTCGCCTTGGCGCCGCGCTCCAGCTTCTTCGGGCCCTTGCCGATGGTGAGCCGCTCGGCCTTGCCGTCGGCGGTGTGCAGATACGGCGGCTCGTAGACCTCGATGCGCTTCTCGAACTCGCCGAGGACCGTGTTCGCCTTGTTGCCGTACAGCGGGTCGGAGCCGAAGGTCGCCACCCGGCCGTCGGGGAGCAGCATCGCCTCGGAGTGGTAGTTGCGGCCGACCGTCGGTGAGGCCGCCTTCGTGAAGCGGTTCTTCTCCGGGTCGTAGATCTGCGACTTGAAGACGTCGCTGTTGGAGCGGCCGCGGTAGTCCTTCGAGCCGCCGGTGGTGAAGACCGAGTCGTCCGGCATGATCACGCTGTTGAGATAGCGGGTCCCTTGCGGGAGGTCCGGGCCCTTCTTGAAGGAAGGGGTCTCCTTCATCAGGTCCACCACCGCGGTGCGCGGCGTGGCCTTCTTGGACTCGCCGACCCCGCCGCCGCCGAGGATCATCACCTTCTGGTCCTGGGCCGGGGGCAGCAGCAGCGAGCTGGAGGTCTCGGTCTCGTCCTTGTCGGTGAGGCCCGGGACCGGGGTGAACTTGTTCTTCTTCACGTCCCAGGTGCCGGGCTGGCGGCCGCGGTCGGCGGCGCCGTAGCCGGCGTTGGAGCCGGAGTAGAAGAGCTTGCCGCCCTTGGTGAGGAAGAGCGCCGGGTAGGTCGGGAAGTAGCGCTTGGGGCCCTTGGTCCACTTCCTGGTCTTCGGGTCGTAGATCTCGTTGTCGCCCTGCAGGATCTCGCCGATGTCGTCGAGGCCCGAGACCGCCATCACCTTGCCGTTGGCGAGGGTCACCAGCGTCGGGTACCAGCGGGCGGCGTCCATGGCCTCGACGCGCTCGTACTTCTCCGTCTCCGGGTTGAACTCGAAGGCGTCGCGGATGCCCTGGAAGTCCTGCTTCTCCAGGGTCATGCGCTGGGCGAGGCCGTAGACATTGTCGAGGTCCTTGCCCTGCAGACCCTCCACCGTGTACTGCGAGGGGCGGTTGTTGACCGCCTCCCGGCCCTTGTCCACCGCCTCGACGAAGACCTTCGCCTCGCTGGCCTTGACGGTGACCTTGCCCTTCTTGCCGTTCGACTTCTTCTTCGCCTTCGGCAGGTCGACGGGGAAGGCGGTGCGGTACTCGATGCCGGCCGCGGATATGAAGCGGGTGCCCTTGGGCAGCCGGTGCTTCTTCTCCGGGTCCTCGTTCTTGACCACCATCCGGCCGCCGGCCTTCTCCACGTCGCCGTGCAGCTTCTCGTAGCGGGCGGTGCCGCCGGCGACCAGCAGATTCCCGCTGGGCAGCTGCGCGTGGCCGGCGCAGAACATGTCGGCGGGGGTGGGGATCTTCTTGTACGTGTTCTTCTCCGGGTCCCACAGGACGGTCTTGAACTCGCCCGCGTCGAACTGCTCCTGCTTGTTCCCGGAGCCCGCGACCAGCAGCACTTTGCCGGTGTGCAGCAGGGCGGCGTGGATGGAGTTCAGCCGGTAGCCGTCGGGGACGTCCATCAGCCCCCAGCTGCCGTACTGGGCCTTGTACTTCGGCTGCGAGATCACGTAGTCGTGGTACTGCTCCTTGGCGAAGCCGTACGTCGCGGGCGCGTTCATCGCCGCGAGCAGCACGATCACGCCGCCGCCGACGGCGGTCTTCTTCAGGTTCAGGCGCTTGCGCTTGCTGTCCCCGTGATCAGGCATCTGCGATCAGCTCCCCACTCGTCGTCAGTGCGGGGTCCGGCTCCCCCGCCGGTTCCTTGATTTCCTTGGCGAGGGACACCCCGCGGCGCGGCCGCTGCACATCGGCGAGCTCCGGCGCCTCGGCGGCCCGGGTCGCCCGCCTGTCCCGCAGCAGGCACCAGCCCCAGATCGCCGCCGGCGCGATGGCGATGCCGGTGCCGAGCACCGTCCAGGTCCGCATCGCCACATGCGTGTTGTTGAAGACGATCGAGGCGAGGAACGAAACCGCCAGCAGCGCCGCCCAGGACAGGTGGATACGGAAGGTCGCCAGCCGGTCCGGACTGGCCGTGGCGCCCTTCGGCGTCACCACGAACTTGCTCGGCCGCCGCAGCACCGCGTCCACGAAGGACTTGAAGTAGATCGGCGCCGACATCGCCGACATCGCCATGCCCGCCACGCCGCCGGAGCCCTCCGGCTCGTGCGGGGAGACGTTGTGCCGCCGGTTCCACATGTAGAGCCCGATCTGCAGCGCGGCGGCATCGGCGTAGAGCATCAGCCAGACCTCGCTGGGCACCTGGGTGCCGGAGGCGCCGAGCCACAGGAAGAGCACGCAACTGAGCGCGCCGAGCAGCCAGTTGACCGCCGTCATCGGGTAGTAGGCGAGCATCAGCGAGTAGCTGGCGAGCCGCCCGACGGGGAAGCGCTCTTCCCCGCGCCCGTACTGATTGATGAGCGTCTCGTACGTGCCCCGCGACCAGCGCATCTGCTGGGTGAAGAAGTCCGTCCAGGACTCCGGGCCCTCGCCGACGGCGAGCACGTCGGGGGTGTAGACGGAGCGCCAGCGCTGCCCGGTCTCCGGGTTGCGGGTGCGGTGCAGCTCGAAGCCGGTGGCCATGTCCTCGGTGATCGAGTCGTAGAGGCCGCCGATGCCCTTGACCGCGGATATCCGTACGGCGTTGTTGGTGCCGACGAACATCGGGGCGCCGTAGCGGTTGCCCGCCCGCTGGATCAGCGCGTGGAAGAGGAACTGCTGCGACTCCGCGAATTTGGTGACGGTGGCGTCGTAGTTCCCGTAGACCTGCGGGCCGACGACGAAGGCGATGTCCTCGTCGCGGAAGTAGCCGAGCATCCGCTCCAGGAAGTTCGGCTGCGGGACGTGGTCGGTGTCGACCGAGGCGAAGAAGTCATAGGCGTCGCCGTGCGCCTCGAGCCAGGCGTTGTAGTTGCCGTGCTTGGTCTTGGCCTTGTTACGGCCCTCGGGCTGGTTCCACTTTTCGACGCCCTTGCGGGAGAAGTGCCTGACGCCCAGCTCTTCGCAGAGCGCCCGGGCCTCGGGGTCATTGCCCTCGTCCAGCAGCCAGACGTGCAGGGTGCCCGGGTGGTGCATGTTCACCGCGCCCGTCAGGGTCGCCCGCACCATCGCTATGGGCTCCTTGCCCGGCACGTAGGTGGTGAGGAAGGCGACCTTGGTGCCCTTCGCGGGCGGGACGGGTATCGGGTCGCGGGCGACCATGGTCGCGTGCGCGATCGAGACGACGTTGATGAGCCGGAACGCCTCGATCAGGAAGATCGAGAGCAGCATGACGGCGTCCGCGGCTATCAGCCAGAACGGGGCGCCGTGGCGCTCGGTCCAGTGCGACGGCCAGACCAGGTACAGCAGCAGCACCAGCGACAGCACCGGGGCGAGCGCCATCAGGGCTATCGCGCGTATCCGGTGCGGCTCCTGGGAGAGCAGGCTCCGGTACTGAACGCGATACGTTCCGTCCGGGGCCGGTTCGGTCAGCGGTCCCGCGAGACGGCTGAATTTCTCGTAGTCGTAGCCCCTCGGCTGCACAATCCCTCCGGCTGATCGACGAAGCCGACAGTCCTACCCAAATAGGGACATGAGGGTGTGTCGAGCCGGAGGGGGCCGAACGATTCAGCGATCAAGCAGCCTGGCGTGCCTGCGCGGCGATCACCGACGCCTCGCTCTCCCGGCGGAGCATGCGGTCGGCGAAGAAGCCGCCGGTCGGGAGGACGGAGAGGATGAAGTAGATCGCGCCCTTCTTGAAGTCCCACTTCGAGCGGTTCCAGGCGTCCGCGAGGAAGAGGACGTACGCGATGAAGAGGACGCCGTGGATCGCGCCCATCACCGGCACGGCATTGAAGTCGGTGGTCCGCTTGAGCACCGAGCAGACGAGCAGCAGCAGGAAGGACACGGCCTCGGGTCCGGAGACCAGGCGGAGGCGGCGCTGGGCGGCGGCGGTCTTGATGTCCATGGAGAACCTTCGGTCCGGGGGCTTCGGCTTGTGCAGGGGTTCACAAGCTCCTTGCCATTGTGCCAAGCCTTTCCGTACGCCCTTCTCCGGGGGCATCCGCGCCGGATACCGTCGCATCCGTGGCGGACTTCACACTCCAGGGGAGCAAGGTGCTCGCCGTCCGGATGGGCGGCGACTCCGTAAAAGCGAAGAACGGCGCCATGGTCGCGTACGACGGTCAGATGGCCTTCAAGCGGCTCAGTGGCGGCGGCGAGGGGATACGGGGGATGGTGACCCGGCGGCTGGCCGGCGAGTCCATGACGATGATGGAGGTCAAGGGGACGGGGACCTGCTATTTCGCGGACCGGGCGAGTGAGATCAACCTCGTCCAGCTGGGCGGCGAGAAGCTTTGGGTAGAGGCCAGCAATCTGCTCTGCACCGACGGCGGCCTGCGCACCGGCACCGCCTTCACCGGCCTGCGCGGCGCCAGCCAGGGCAACGGCCTCTTCACCACCACGCTGGAGGGCGCGGGCACGGCCGCGATCATGTCCGACGGCCCCGCGGTGGTGCTGCGGGTGGCGCCCGGCATGCCGCTGACGGTGGACCCGGGTGCGTACGTGGCGCACACCGGCAATCTCACCCAGCAGTTCCAGTCGGGCGTGAACTTCCGCACCGTCATCGGTGAGGGCGGCGGCGAGGCGTTCCAGATCCGGTTCGAGGGGGACGGGCTCGTGTACGTGCAGCCCAGCGAGCGCAACACGATCGGGGGCGACGTCTGATGCCGTTCACCCAGGTCAACAGCAAGGTCGTGCAGGCGAAGATCCAGGCCGGGCAGCGGCTGTACAGCCAGCGCGGCGCGATGCTCGCCTACTCCGGCGCGGTCTCTTTCACTCCGGACCTGGCAGGCGGCCAGGGCGGCATCGGCGGCATGATCGGCCGCCGGGTGGCGAACGAGGCCACGCCGCTGATGACGGTCGAGGGCGACGGCACGGTGATGTTCGGCCACGGCGGCCACCACATCGAGGTCATCGAGCTGTCCGGCGAGACCCTCTACGTCGAGGCCGACCGGCTGCTTGCCTTCGACGGGCAGCTGCGCCAGGGCACGATGTTCATGGGCCAGCAGGGCGGCGTCATGGGCATGGTCCGCGGCCAGGTCACCGGCCAGGGCCTCTTCACCACCACCCTCGCGGGCAACGGCGCGGCGGCCGTGATGGCGCACGGCGGGGTGCTGGCCCTGCCCGTAACGCCGCAGTCGCCGGTCCATGTGGACCCGCAGGCCTACGTCGCGCACCGCGGCGAGCTGCAGAACAAGCTGACCACCGCGCTCGGCTGGCGCGAGATGGTCGGCCGCGGCTCAGGAGAGGGCTTCCAGCTGGAGCTGACCGGCAGCGGCACGGTGTACGTACAAGCCTCGGAGGAAAAGCTGTGACACCCCCCGTATCAGCTCCTGTGATCCACGACGTCAACACGCTGCCCTCCGGGGACAACGTCAACCCGTACGCCTTTAGCGTGGACGTGCAGGGCCAGTGGTTCCTGCAGAAGGGGAAGATGATCGCCTATTACGGGCAGCTCTCCTTCGACGGCGTCGGCCACGGCCGCTTCGACCGGCTGCTCGCCGGATCCTTCCATTCGCCGATGCACGCGGCGGACTGGGTGGTGGCCGAGGGCAGCGGAAAGATGCTGCTCGCGGACCGGTCGTTCGACATCAACTCCTACGACCTCGACGACGGCAACCTCACCATCCGCTCCGGGAATCTGCTCGCCTACGAGCCCGGCCTGGCGCTGAAGCAGTCAATCATCCCGGGCTTCCTCACCCTGATCGGTACGGGGAAGTTCGTCGCCGCGTCCAACGGACCGGTGATCTTCGCCGAGCCGCCGATCCGGGTCGACCCGGAGGCGCTGGTCGGCTGGGCCGACTGCCCGTCGCCCTGCCATCACTACGACCACCAGTACCTGCGCGGCGTCCTCGGCGGCGTGCGCAGGCTCACTGGCCTGGGCGGGGCGTCGGGGGAGGAGCACCAGTACGAGTTCGTCGGCGCCGGGACGGTGCTGCTGCAGTCCTCGGAGCAGGTGATGGCGGCGCGCCCGACGGGCGCCACGCCGGGTCAACAAGGCGTTCCACGGCAGCGCGGCGGCGTCGGAGGCCTGCTCGATATGTGAGCCATACTCTGCGGCGCCCCGTCCCCCAAGACCCGCTGCGTAGGTGCCCGTCCAGATGAAGACTCGATGGCTGAGTGATTCGGAACAGCGTGCCTGGCGCACCCATCTCGAGGTGAGCCGCATGCTGATGTATCAGCTGGAACGGGACCTGCAGCCCTACGGCCTGACGAACAACGACTACGAGATCCTGGTCAACCTCTCGGAGGCGGACGGCCGCCGGATGCGCATGAGCGATCTGGCGGCCGCCACGCTGCAGTCCAAGAGCCGGCTCTCGCACCAGATCACCCGGATGGAGAGCACCGGTCTGGTACGGCGCGAGCACTGCGAGTCGGACCGCCGCGGTCTCTTCGCCTGCCTGACCGACCAGGGTTGGCAGACGATACAGCGGGTGTCCCCGCACCATGTCGCGTCGGTCCGCAAGCACTTCATCGACCTGCTGACGCCCGACCAGCTGGAGACCGTGCACAAGGCCCTGAGTCCGGTGGCCGGCCGGCTGCGGGAGCTCAGGTCGTAGGACAGGCTCCAGGCCTTACGCCACCGCGCCGCCCACCAGCGCGATCCCCAGCGGCGTGCGCTCGTACAGCACCTCGTGCCGCGCCCGCCGCGCGGACAGCAGCCCTGCCGCCCTGAGCACCTTCAGGTGCGCCGATACGGACGAGGGCGCGAGGCCCACCCGCGCGGCGAGCGCGCTGGTCGACGCCGGCTCGTCCAGCGCGGCCAGCACCCGGGCCCGGCCCGTCCCCAGCAGCTGCTCGAGGGCCTGCGCCGCCTCCGGCGCGGCATGCCGCAGCCACAGCCCGCCGACGCCGCGGGCCGGATAGATCACGGTCGCCTGCCACGGCGGCCGGAAGCCGCTCACCACATCGGGCCACACGAACGCGCTCGGCATCAGGAGCAGCCCGTCCCCCTCCAGGGCCCGCTCGTAGACCTCGCGGTCCCGGGTCTGCACGGTCACCACGCCGTCCTCGTACGACACCCGCTCGTGCAGCCCCGCGAACAGGCCGGCGAGGCCGTGCGCCGCCAACTGCCGCGCCCGGTAAGCGATCTCCGCGTCCAGCAGCTCGCGCAGCCGCGGCCAGTACGGCTCGACGAGCGTGTGCCAGGCCCGCTCCGTAAGATCCGCCAGCCGGCGCACCGCGGCCGCCGGATCGGTGAGCAGCTCCTGCCCGAGCGCCGAGTCCCGGGCGCCCGGGATGGTGGCGAACGACAGCTCCATCTCCGCGCGCGCCAGCTGCGGGTCGGTCGCCCGCAGCCGGGCGATGCCCTCCTCGGGTGAGGTGTACGCGGACTGCGGCGGCCCGCCGAGGAAGTCCGGCGTGTACGCGGGCCGGTCGGCCGGCATGAAGATCCACAGCGGCTCCAGATCGAGCCCGGCCGCCGCCCCGCTCAGCTGCCGCAGCCACGGCAGGTGATAGCCGTGCCGGTCCGCGCGCCGCAGCGTACGCACGGCCTCGTGCGTCTCGAAGACCGGCGAGATCGCGAAGCGACACCGCAGCAGGTCATCGGCGCCGACGCGCATCAGCACCGGCATGGCCACCTCCAGAGATTCGGCTCCAGCCGAAAGACTAGATCGCCCCGGCGGCCGGGCACACCGTTTCCTCCATGACCACGACCACCGCCGCCGCCCCGAAGTCCGTCGGCTACCGCGCCGTCTTCGCCGTCCGCGAGTTCCGCTACGTCTTCGCCGCGCACGTGCTGTCCATCCTCGGCGAGGTCGTGGCCGCCATCGCCCTGACGGTGCTGGTCTACGAGCAGACCGCCTCCCCGCTGCTGTCCGCCCTCAGCTTCGGCGTCGGCCTGCTGCCGTACGTCCTCGGCGGCGTGCTGCTCTCCGAGGTCGCCGACCGCTACCCGGCCCGCCGGGTGCTGGTGACCTGCGACCTCTTCGCCGCCGTCTGCATCGCGGCGATGGTGCTGCCCGGGATGCCGGTGGTCGCGCTGCTGCTGCTCCGCTTCCTGGCCGGCGTCGTCTCGCCGGTCTTCGCCGGGACCCGGGCGGCGACGCTGAGCGACATCCTCGGCGAGGGCGACCGCTTCGTCCTCGGCCGCTCGGTGATCCGGCTGACGGCGCAGAGCGCGCAGCTCGTCGGCTTCGCGCTCGGCGGCGTGCTGGCCGCCTTCTCGCCGCGCGGCACGCTGCTGTTCACGGTGGCGGGGCTGCTCGGCTCGGCGCTGGTGCTGCGCCTGGGCACCCGGCGCCGCCCGGCGCGCTCGGCGGCGGACGGCTCGCGGGCCGGGTCCGGCGCGGTCGTCGCCTCGCTGGCCGCCGCCCGCGGCCTGCTCGCCGACCGCCGCATCCGCGCGCTGATGGTCTTCCTCTGGGTCCCGCCCACCTTCGTGGTCGCTCCGGAGGCGCTCGCCGCCGCGTACGCCGACGAGCTCGGCCTCAGCGCCGTAGGCCTCGGGCTGATGCTCTGCGGAATGCCGGTGGGTGCGCTGGTGAGCGAGGCTCTCGCGGGCTCCCTGCTGGGCCCGCGCGGCCGCGCCCGGATCGTGCTGCCGGTCGGGGTGCTGGCGACGGTCCCCGCGATCGGCTACGCCGCCCATCCGTCCTTCGCCTGGGCGCTCCCGCTCCTGGTCCTGACCGGCTTCGGCATCTCGTACTCGCTCGGCCTCGACCAGTGGTTCATCGCCGCCGTCCCGACCGAGCTGCGCGGCCGGGCGATGACGCTGCAGACGGCAGGCCTGATGACCTTCCAGGGATTGGGCATGGCGGGCGCGGGGGCGGTGGCGGAGTGGCTGCCGGTGCATGTGGCGATCGCCGCGATCGGCATTACGGGGACGGTGTGCTCGGCGCTCGCGGCGGTCGCGGTCGTACGCACCCGGCCGAAGGGCCGACCGAAGGGCGAGACGGGGCTGACCACGATATGACCAGCCGGTAGGGTCGGCCTCGTGCCGAAGCCGCTCAGTCTGTCGTTCGACCCGATCGCACGCGCCTCCGATCTGTGGGAGCAGCGCTGGGGCGCCGTGCCCTCGATGGGTGCGATCACGTCGGTGATGCGCGCCCACCAGATCCTGCTCTCGCAGGTCGACGCGGTCGTGAAGCCCTACGGACTGACCTTCGCGCGCTACGAGGCCCTGGTGCTGCTCACCTTCTCCAAGGCCGGCGAGCTGCCGATGTCCAAGATCGGCGAACGCCTGATGGTCCACCCCACCTCGGTCACCAACACCATCGACCGCCTGGTGACGTCCGGCTACGTCGACAAGCGCCCCAACCCCAACGACGGCCGCGGCACCCTCGCCTCCATCACCGACAAGGGCCGCGAGGTGGTGGAGTCGGCCACCCAGGACCTGATGGACATGGACTTCGGCCTGGGCGCGTACGACGCCGAGGAATGCGCGGAGATCTTCGCGATGCTGCGCCCGCTGCGGGTGAGCGCGGGGGACTTCGAGGAGCGCTGACGGGGGCAGCTACCCTCGTGGGCATGAAGAAGAGCGTTCTGACCCGGTACCGGACGATGGCCTACGTCACCGGTGTGCTGCTGGTCCTGCTGTGCCTCGGAATGATCGGCAAGTACGTCCTGGACCTCTCGGGTGCGGACGGCTTCACCAAGGTCGTCGGCATCGCCCACGGCTGGCTGTACATCCTCTACCTGGTCTTCGCCTTCGACCTGGGCTCCAAGGCGAAGTGGCCGGTCGGCAAGCAGCTGTGGGTGCTGCTCGCGGGCACGATTCCGACGGCGGCGTTCTTCGTCGAGCGGAAGGTCAGCCGCGAGGTGGAGGCGAAGGTCACGTCGGATGACGGGGACCTGGCGAAGGCCTGAGGTCTGAGTCCTGAGGCCTGAGGGGCACCTCTCTGACCTGGCTCCTTGCGTGAACGGCCGCTAACCCGGGACAATTACTAGGACGTCCTAGTAACTGCCCGGCGAACCCGGGCTCGGAGAGGCGGTAACGGCATGGACGCCGAGCAGATCGGGGCAGGTCGCAAGCGCTGGCAGGAGCGGTACGACGCCGCCCGTAAGCGCGACGCCGACTTCACGACGCTCTCCGGCGACGCGGTCGAGCCGGTCTACGGACCCCGCCCAGGTGACGCGTACGAGGGCTTCGAGCGCATCGGCTGGCCGGGGGAGTACCCGTTCACCCGCGGCCTGTACGCCACCGGCTACCGCGGCCGCACCTGGACCATCCGGCAGTTCGCGGGCTTCGGCAATGCCGAGCAGACCAACGAGCGCTACAAGATGATCCTGAAGGCGGGCGGCGGCGGCCTGTCCGTCGCCTTCGACATGCCGACGCTGATGGGTCGCGACTCCGACGACCCGCGCTCGCTCGGCGAGGTCGGGCACTGCGGGGTGGCGATCGACTCGGCGGCGGACATGGAGGTCCTGTTCAAGGACATCCCGCTGGGCGACGTCACGACATCGATGACGATCTCGGGCCCGGCGGTCCCGGTCTTCTGTATGTACCTGGTCGCGGCGGAGCGCCAGGGCGTGGACCCGGCGGTGCTCAACGGCACGCTCCAGACCGACATCTTCAAGGAGTACATCGCGCAGAAGGAGTGGCTCTTCACCCCCGAGCCGCACCTGCGCCTCATCGGCGACCTGATGGAGCACTGCGCGCAGGGCATCCCCGCGTACAAGCCACTGTCGGTGTCCGGCTACCACATCCGTGAGGCGGGTGCGACAGCCGCGCAGGAGCTGGCGTACACCCTCGCCGACGGCTTCGGTTACGTGGAGCTGGGGCTGTCGCGGGGCCTCGACGTGAATCGTTTCGCCCCAGGGCTGAGCTTCTTCTTCGACGCCCACGTCGACTTCTTCGAGGAGATCGCCAAGTTCCGCGCGGCGCGCCGGATCTGGGCGCGCTGGATGCGCGATGTGTACGGGGCGACGAGCGAGAAGGCGCAGTGGCTGCGCTTCCACACGCAGACGGCGGGCGTCTCGCTGACGGCGCAGCAGCCGTACAACAACGTGGTCCGGACGGCAGTCGAGGCGCTGGCGGCGGTGCTCGGCGGCACGAACTCGCTGCACACGAACGCGCTGGACGAGACCTTGGCGCTCCCGTCCGAGCAGGCGGCGGAGATCGCGCTGCGCACCCAGCAGGTGCTGATGGAGGAGACCGGCGTCGCCAACGTGGCCGACCCGCTGGGCGGTTCCTGGTACCTCGAGCAGCTCACGGACCGCATCGAGGCCGACGCGGAGAAGATCTTCGAGCAGATCAAGGAGCGGGGGGTGCGCGCGCACCCGGACGGTCAGCACCCGATCGGCCCGATCACGTCGGGCATCCTGCGCGGCATCGAGGACGGCTGGTTCACGGGCGAGATCGCGGAGTCGGCCTTCCAGTACCAGCAGTCCCTGGAGAAGGGCGACAAGAGGGTCGTCGGCGTGAACGCCCACCACGGGTCGGTGACCGGCGATCTGGAGATCCTCCGGGTCAGCCATGAGGTGGAGCGCGAGCAGGTGCGGGTGCTCAGCGGCCGTAAGTCGGCCCGGGATGATGCGGCGGTACGGGCGGCGCTGGACGGGATGCTGGCGGCGGCCCGCGATGGCTCGAACATGATCGAGCCGATGCTGACGGCGGTGCGCGCCGAGGCCACGCTGGGGGAGATCTGCAATGTCCTGCGGGACGAGTGGGGGGTCTATACGGAGCCGGCGGGCTTCTGACGTTGTGCCCTATGCCGCGCCCGCCCGCTGGTCCCGCTGGCTGAGGGCGGTCTCGCGCCGCTGCCACGGGGGAGTTGGCATCGGATGGTGACGGCCGCGCGGCCGGCTTCCCGCTGGTCCCGGCGCCGGTGAGTTGGCTGGCTACGGGAGGGGTGGGGCGTTGGTCTGCCGGGCGGCGCTCGTGGTCGGCGGTCCCAGTAGCGGGCTGGACGGCTTGGGGTGCCGGGTGGCGGTGCGCCTCGCCTGCCCGTCAGGACTGCGGGAGGATGCCTGCCCTTCCCCCGACACACCCCCAGGAAAAAGAGCGCGCGCCTACCCTCGTGCGCCCCGCGCTCGTGCCTTCGCGCCTCGCCCTGCCCGGGCCAAGCCCCGCCCCGCAGGCCACCACAGTCCCGCGCCCGGACGCCCCGGCCTCCACTTCCCCGGGCCCCCGGGCTCCTCCGCCCTGCCGCGTTCCGCCCGGAAACAAACCGCTGCCCGGCAGATCAACGCCCTCCGCCGCCCCACTCCTCCCGTAGCCAGCCAACCCACCGGCACCGCCCGGAACTCACGACGGCAACGCGGCCGTCACCATCCGCTACCAACTCACCCGCTGCCAACTCACCCGCGCCGACCTCGCCCCACGCGACGGCCTACGGCCGGGGATAGGCTCAGCAAGTGCACAGAAAACGAATCCGCGTCTCAACGGTCGGTTTCTGCGCCATCTGGTGGGCTGCAGCCACCGCCGGATTCTGGCTGCTGAGCAAGCTCAGCGACCAAGCCATGGGATGGCCGACCGCCGCCTGCTTCGCCCTCGTCGCCATCGTCAGTGGAGCCTTGGGCGAACGGTCACGCAACCGCCGACGCCGGCGAAGTCCCGGGTAAGACCCTGTTCGGCCCGTAACGTCCCGCCATAGAGTCGCCCCATGATCTGTCGTCAGTGGCGTGGCTGGACCACCAAGGACAACGCCGACGCCTACGAGCACATCGTCCGGGGACAAGTCATCCCCGGCATCGAGGCGATGCGCATACCAGGTTTCCTCTCGATCGACCTGGCCCGGCGCGAGCGCGACAGCGAGGACGACGTAGAGTTCATGACCCTGATGTGGTTCGACGCTCTCGCCTCCGTCAAGGCCTTCATGGGTGAGGACTACGAGACGGCACACGTGCCCGCCGCCGCCCAAGCGGTGCTCACCCACTTCGACAAGCAGTCCGCGCACTACGAGGTACTCGACCGCCGCGACCAGCCCCGCCTCTGAGCGCAGCCCCCGCGGTCGGACCGACGCGAGCGGGTGGCGGCCTCACCGCGCCTCCAGGCGATAGCCGGCGCCGCGGACCGTGTGGATCAGCCCGGGGCCCAGCTTGCGGCGCAGGGCACTCACGTACACCTCGACGATGTTCGGGTCGCCGCTCTCGTACGCGAAGTCCCAGGCGTAGTCGAGGATTTCGGCCTTGGACACCACCTCGCCCGGATGCAGCGCAAGCTGCTCGAGCACCGAGAACTCCTTCTTGGTGAGCGGTATTTCGGCGCCCGCGCGCAGCACGCGCCGGGCCACCGCGTCCACCCGCAGGTCACCCAGGGCAAGCGCAGCCCGCGTGCGGCCGGCGCGGTAGCGCAGCAGAGCCTTGATCCGGGCCACGAGCACCACAAATGAGAACGGCCTGGTGAGGTAGTCGTCCGCCCCCGTGTCCAGCCCTTCGGCCTCGTCGTACTCGCCGTCCTTGCGGGTGAGCATCAGGATCGGTACGTCATCGCCCGCGGCCCGCAGCCTGGCGCAGACCCGGTATCCGTTCAGCCCGGGCAGCAGGACGCCGAGCACGATCAGGTCGTACGGCGCCATGGCGGCCCGGTGCAGCCCCGCGATGCCGTCGTGGACGACGTCCACGGCGAAGCCCTGCGCCTTCAGACCCTTGGCCAGGGAAGCGGCGAGCCGTTTCTCGTCCTCCACGATCAGCAGACGCATGCGCCCCGGCCTCCTCTCACGCACACCTGAAATGATCTTCGACTGGCTTCAGGTTCCCTTCAGGTTCTTTGCGAAAGATTAGTACCTGTCGTACTTAACAGGACAAAGCGCCTGATGGGAGCCCCATGAATCGCAAGATGATCATTGCCGTCATCACCGCAGCCCTCGTCGGCGGCGGTGCCACGACCGCCCTCGCATGGAGCGACGGCGAGGACCGGGCCGCGCGAGCCGCCCAGGCCAAGGCCGGCCCCGCTGAGGCGTCCGGTCCGCGGCTCTCCGCCGAGCAGGCCGTCGTCGCGGCACTGAAGGCGCAGCCGGGTACGGCGGTCTCGGTGACCAGTCACAGCGACGACGACGATCGCGGCTGGGAGGTCGAGATCCTGGGCTCCGGTGCGACCGCGCACACGGTCCACGTGGATCCCGTAACCGGCAAGATCCTGACTCGCGAGGCGGAGCGGGACGACGACCACCGGGACGACCGCACCGCACTGCGCGGCGCGCAGATCACCGCCGCCGAGGCCGCCAGGGCCGCCGCCGCCAAGGGCGTCGTCACCTCCGTCGACCTGGACGACCGCGACGACGACCGCGTGGCGAGCTGGGACGTGGAGACGGCGGACGGCCGCGACTGGGACGTCAACCTGACGACCGGAGCGGTGACCGCAGACCACGACGACGCGGACGACTCCCGCTCGTACCGAGTCGATGACGATGACGATGACGACGATGACCGCTATGGCGACGACCGGGATGATGACGACGCGGACGACGACGGCGACGACCACGACGACGACTGATCGCATCAAAGTCGGCTGAGCCCGCCCGTGGCCGGGAGCGCTTCGTGGACGCACTCCCGGCCGTCCCGCCAAGCCGTTGCAGACCACAAGCTGGAGGAGCCCCTATGCTGAAGCAGGTCGCGGAAGGTGTGCTGGTCCACCAGAGCGAGCTACTCCAGAACAACACCGCCGTCGTGCAGGGCAGCAGTGGCGTGCTGCTCGTGGACGCCGGGATCACCGGCGGTGAAATGGCCTGTCTGGCGAACGACCTTCGCGAGTTGGGGCAGCCCGTCATCGCGGGCTTCTCGACACACCCCGACTGGGATCACGTCCTCTGGCATGCCGACCTCGGCGACGCGCCCCGTTACGGCACAGCCCGCTGCGCGGCCCACATGCAAGAGCTGCTGTCGAACTCGGACTGGAAGGCCCGCGCCGCCGAGGGGCTACCGCCGGAAATCGCCGAGGAGACTCCGCTGGACCTCTTCGGTCGCATCACGCCGCTGCCCCCTGGGACGGCCCGGCTTCCCTGGGACGGCCCCGAGGTCCGGATCATCGAGCATCCGGCGCACTCGCCGGGCCACGCGGCGCTGTTGATCGAAGAACGCCGGGTCCTCGTCGCCGGCGACATGCTCTCCGATGTCTTCGTTCCGATGCTCGACGACGTGAACGACACCAACGACCCGATCGAGGAGTACCTCGTCGGGCTGCGCCTGCTCGAGGCCGTAGCGGACGACGTCGATACCGTCATCCCCGGCCACGGGTCCGTCGCCATCGCCGATCAGGTACGCGCCCGGATCGACCTGGACCGAGCCTACGTACACGCCCTGCGCGACGCCCGCACCCCCACCGACCCGCGAATCGGCCCGACGGCCAAGCCCGGCTGGGAATGGGTGAACGACATCCACGAGGGCCAATTCCAGCGCTTCGCCAAGGGGTCCCAACCATGACGCTCCCGCCGGACTTCCGAGGCAACGCCCTGGTGGTACATGGCCACTCGGTGCTGTACGAGGTAAGCCAGGGCCATGCGGACGCCCGGACCGGCACGCAATGCACCGCCGCCACCCGCTTTCAAATCGCCTCGGTGAGCAAGCAGTTCACGGCTGCGGCGATCATGCTGCTGGTCGAACGGGGCGCCGTCGCGCTGGACCACGAAGTGAGCCGCTGGATCCGCGGCTGCCCGCCGACCTGGCGCGGGATCACCGTGCATCACCTGCTCACGCACACCTCAGGCCTGGGGCACTGGGAAGACTTCCCCGCGCTGGACCTGACCGCGTGGCTGCCGCCCGACGAGGTGCTGAAGACATTCCACCAGTCCGCGCCGAAATTCCCGGCCGGTGCCGACTGGTACTACAGCAGCCCCGCGTACGTACTGCTCGCCCACATCGTCGAACAGGCCGGCGGCGAGCCGTACCGCCGCTTCCTCGGTCGACACATCTTCGAACCGCTCGACCTGCGCGACACGTTCGCCGGCTCGCCCGGCGACCGGTCCGGCCGGTCCGACCGGTCCGACCGGTCCGAGCTAGCCACCGGCTACGCCGGGACCACCGTGGCACCGTCATTCGAGTTGGACGCGGTCGGCATGGGCGCCGGCGACATCTGGTCCACCACCGGCGACCTGCTCCGCTGGGACCAGGCCCTGGCCACGGACGGCCTCCTCGGCAGCGAGTCCCGGCGGCTGCTGTTCACGTCACACGCACCGACCGGCTTCGAAGGTCAGCTGGATGCGTACGGCTACGGCTGGCAGCTCGGCCGGATCGCCGGGCACGCCGTGCGCTGTCACAGCGGCGACAACGCCGGATTCAAAGCGTTCAATGCCTGGTTCCCGGACCTGTCCGCCTACGTCATCGTGCTGGCGAACAACCAAGAGACCGACCCCTACGCCCTCACCCTTCGCCTCACCGAAGCACACCTCACGAACCCCACGACCCCCTGACGGTCGTCGACGCGGATCACCCCCAGGGCGGGTCCCAGGCGAAGGCTGCTCCGGTGGCCCGCGTGAGCAAGGGGGTTGGGATGAGGGAGGCGACGGTGTCGCGGAGGGCGGATGCCGGGCGGCTGGCGGTCTGGAGAAGGTGGCCGAGGCGGCCGGAGGCTCGGGCCATGCGTTGGGTGCGGGGGCGGCGGCTGGTGTCGTAGGCGGTCAAGGCGGCGGCGGCCGGGGAGCGTTCGAGCGCTGCGGCCAGGGTTACGGCGTCTTCGATGGCGAGGCAGGCGCCCTGGCCGATGTCAGGGGTGACCGCGTGGGCGGCGTCACCGAGCAGGGCTACGCGGCCGTGGACGAACGACGGCAGCTTGGCGTGGAGGTAGTACACGTCGTGCCGGAGGACGGCGTCCGGCTCGGTCGCCGCCAGCAGGTCGGGGATGGGGGCGTGCCAGTCCCGGAAGCGGTCGGCCAGTTGGGACAGATCGTGGGCCGGGTTGGCGTGCTCGGGAAGACTCTCGCAGGCGAACCAGTAGATCTGCCCGTCATTGATCGCGGCGACACCGAAGCGGGCGGCCGGCCCCCAGGTCTCGGTGAGGATCGGAGATACGCGGAGCGGGGCGGCGCGCTCGGCGGGGACGATGCCGCGCCAGACCGTGTAGCCGGCGTAATCGGGGCCGGGGTAGCTCGGAAGCAGAGCGGTGCGCAGACCGCTGCCTACGCCGTCGGCTGCTACGACGAGGTCAGCCGTATCCGAGACCGGGCCGTGCGGGGTGTCGAAGGTGACTGTTGCCGTGGGCGTTGCCATTGCCTTGTCGGAGATGGTCTCGACCCCCGTGGCGCGATAGCCGGTGTGCAGCGCGGACGGGTCGAGTCCGGTCATCAGCAGCCGGTGCGCCTCGGCGCGGTGCAGGGCGTAGAAGGGGGCGCCGTAGCGCCGCTCGATGCCGGCCGCCGGGATGCGCGCCACGCGCCGGCCCGACCGCAGGCGGATCTCCAGCGCTTCCTGGCGCAGACCGCGATCGCGTAGGCCCGCACCCAGGCCGAGGTGCTCGAGGGCCTTGACGGCATTGGGGGCGATGGCGAGGCCTGCCCCGACCGGCCCGATGACCGGCGCCTGCTCGAAGAGCGCCACCTCCCATCCGATACGCCGCAGGGCCTGGGCGGCTGCCAGCCCGCCGATGCCCGCGCCGACGATGATCGCCTTGTTGGTGCCCATGGTCGCCGCTCCTCAGCCACTAAAGCGCTCGTTTCAAACGGTCATTTTAATCGATTGTTATAGCCTCTGACGTGAGGGCTGGTCAGACCTACGAGGAGGTGCGGTGACCGGATCCGAGCAGACGCCCACGTCCACGCGGGAGCGACTGATCGAGGCGGCGGTGCGCCTCTTCGGCGAACGCGGAATCGGCGCGACGTCGCTACGGGCGCTGACCGAAGCGGCAGGAAGCAACATCGCCGCGGTCAACTACCACTTCGGATCCAAGGAAGGACTCCTCCGCGCCGTCATCGACCAGACGATGCACGCAGTGAACGAAGAGCGCCGGCGCCGCCTGGACACACTCGAAGCATCCGGCCAGCCGCTGACACTGCCCGACCTGGTCCGCGCCTTCGTCGAACCGGGCGTCGGCCTGACGGAGGGCCACGGCCACCGCGCCCCCGAGGTCGCACGCTTCATCGGCAGGGTGATGAACGAGCCGGACCCACGCATCCGCCAGATCTTCGCCGAACAGGTCGACCCGATCGAAGGCCGCTACCTGACCGCATTCGGCCGCGCCCTCCCCGAACTCGACGAGGACGGCGCCCGATTCGCCTACGCCGGCGTAATCGGCCTCCTGAGCTCCTACCAGTCCGGCACACTCACAACGCTGCACGGCCAACCGCCCGAGAAAGCGGACGACGACACCAACCGCGAACGACTGGTCGCCTTCATCACGGGGGGCCTGCTCGGCCTGCAATCGACACCGTAGGCGAACTCGCTGTCACCTGCAGGTCTCGCTGGCCGCCATCAGGCGCAGGACTGGGCGCCACACCTTCACGTTGAAGATACGGCGATTGAACGCTCCGCCCGTGCGAGTTGCAGCAGAGTGACGCCGTAACCGGCGGACCATCCAGCGTCTTCCATGGCAACGTGATCTCATTGCGGAGCCACGACTCTTGGAGCCCATCATGGAGCGTTCTGAGTTCCTGGCCGCGCTCAGGCGAGGGACCGAACTGGTCGCTGTCTGGCCGGCCGCCAAGCCTGGTTGGCGCGCTTGGGTCGCTGTCTGGTCTGCCGTCCACCTCGAAGATCACCCCGGCATCCGGAACCCCGACCTGAAGCTCATCTGGCTCGCGCGCGAGTGGGACCCGGAGTACGTGGAGAAGGACCTCTGCTGGGCAGAGGACGACGGCATGCACACTCTCCAACACCTGACCTCTGTCGGCGAAGAGCAGCTCTGGGACACGCTGGAACGGCTCTGCGGCTACGACGCCTTCGACTACCCGTGGAACACGGACTACCCAGGTTGACGGGCGTGCTGCCGTCTCAGTAGCCGCCTCATTCAGAGGGCCCGGCTGGGTCCAGAGCGGACCGCAAGCAGTGAGTGCTGACTAGCATGTGCGCAGGTGAAGCGCCTTGCATCGCTCTTCGAAACCAGTCATCAGGCTTGGAAAGCGTGCAGGTCAGAAGGGACGGGCGATCCCATGCGTTTCCAGGGCATCCGTGTAGCGCAGCAGTATCCCGTCGATCTCCGCGACCAGGAGTTCCGCCGTCTCGCGCGCATCCTCCAACTCTCCATCAGCGCATAGGGCAGCTACCTCCGCGGCATCCGCGCGAAGAATGGACAGTGAGTCGCCCTGGATCAAGACACCCGGGAAGCGTCGGCCTGGCATGCGAGCGACGGCGTTGTTGCTTCTATCGGTGAACAGCTCAACCTCGACACGTTCCATGAGGGAGATCAAAGCTCAGCCGCGCGAGTACGGCAACGGTTCGCGACCCTTCGGCGGCAGAACCGAAGTTGACGCTTGATCACGATCCTGCTCTCGACTGCCTGCAGCCTAAGGAGGGTAGGGGCCTACCTGCGCCCACGGCTCCGGAGCTTGGTGCGGCTCCTTACGCGCACAAAGACCCGCTCTCACCTGCGATCGCGTACCGCCACCAGGCCGTTGAAGACGCCGACGTACGCCGTGCCGTTCGGACCGATCGTTACTGGGGCCCAGTTGTTGTCGTACAGGAGGCCTGTGCCGGTCAGGCGGCGCCAGCGTGTTTCTCCTGTGCGGAAGTCGATCGCTGTCAGGTACCAGGCGTCTGCGCCGAGGCGGCTCGGGCGCTTGGTGTAGAGGTACAGGAGGCCGTTGGCTGTCGAGAGCTTTGCCACTGTCGATGGGGAGCGTTCTCTGCTTTCCCATACCGGGTCGCAGCCGGTGCCGCCGCGGCGGATGTCGATGCGTGAAGCGCCGCCTACCACCGAGCGGCCGCCGGTCAGGGAAGTGACGTTCTCGTAGCCGTAGTTGTTCTCCACGATCAGGCTGTGGTTCCAGCCGATGAGGGAGTTGTCGGTGGTGGAGGTGCCGGCTTCGAAGACCGGGAGCTTGCAGATCAGGTTGCCCTTTGCCCAGTCGTATACGAGGACGTTCATCCGGGACTTCGCGTTGTCGGTGATCGCGACATAGTCGCCGAGCAGGGTTGGTGTCGTCCCCGAGCCCTGGTTCACTGAGCCGGGCTTGGCGCCCGTGCCCCGGTCGTACGCGCGTCGCCACGTCACCCGCGGTGTCCCGTCGGCCGCCGCCTCCATGCGATACAGGGCGTGGTCGGAGACGATCGACATGCCGTCGGGGCCGGCTGAGAAGGAGTTCTGGATCTCCTCGCCCTCCAGGCGGATGGACTTCACCGTGCCCGACTCCGGGTCCACCGTCCCGATTCGGCCTTGCCGCGTCACCCACCAGATCCGGCCGTCCCAGTCGGGTACGACCGATGTGACCGGGTCGCACGCCCCGTCCGGGGAGAGGTTGCGCCAGCTCTTGCAGTCGTGCGGGACGTAGCGGCGGAGGTTCCAGTCGTCCTCGATCGTGAAGCGCCAGTCGCCGTCCGGGCCGCGGGAGTGGGCGATCCGGAGCAGGTGCTGGCGTGAGTCGGCCAGCACCAGGCGGTCGCGGTGGTCCAGGTAGGCGTACGCACCGCCCGAGGTGTCCTTGAAGATCTTCGACGTGTCGAGCGATGTCACCGCGTCCACGCTCGACGGGCGTTGTGGGAGTTGGTGTTCGGCGAGTGTCTTCAGACTCCGCGGGTGCAGCAGCTTCACCAGGAAGCCGGAGAAGGTGCCGCACACCGCGATGATTCGGCCGGCCCGGTCGAAGGTCAGAGTCGCGCACTCGCCGCCCAGCACCGCCATCGATTCGCTGGTCACCTCGGGGTCTCGACCTAGCGGCCCGGCGGTCGGGTGCGTATCGCTGCTCGCCGCGTCGGCGTGCATGCCGCTGCGGCCGTTCGGTGCGAGGTACGGGTGCTGCGGTTGGGCAGCGTCCGGCAGCGGGCGCGGCTTCGCCGGGGCGCCCTCGTATGCGGGGACGAGGTGGCGGCCGAGATCCTGCGGGATCGGGTCCGCGTGTCCTGGGGTGTGCCGGGCGACCAGCATCGCGGCGAGCAAGGCCAGCATCGAGAAGGTGCAGGCGTAGCGCCGGCCGTTGGGCAGCATGGGCGGACGGTACGGAGGGGCGCTACAAGAGTCCATGCACGGCCGCAGGTAGACAGTGTCCACCCCCCTGGTAGACACTGTCTACCGTGACCACCGACACCCGCGGCCGCCTCCTCCAAGCCGCGCTCGAGCTCCTCGAAGGCGAAGGCGTCGAGGCCCTCACCCTCCGCGCCATCGCCCGCCGCACCGGCGTCTCGCACGGCGCCCCGCTCAAGCACTTCCCGCACCGCGCCGCACTGCTGTCCGCCGTGGCCACCCAGGGATTCGGCGAACTGCAGGCATGGGCGCGGCGGGCGATCGAGGAGCTCCCCGAGACCGCCTGCACCGCGAGCCGGCTGCGCGCCGGCACCCGCGCTTACGTGGCGTTCGCAGAAGCCCGGCCGCAGATGTTCGCGCTGATGTTCCGGCGCGACCTGCTCGACGACGAGGACCGCGAGCTCGGCAAGGCCAGCCTCGGCGGCTTCGAGGAGCTGATGACCCTCGTACAGGACCACCAGGCGGCCGGCTGGCGCGCGGACGCCGATACCCGGCTGCTCACCGGAGCCCTCTGGTCCGCCATGCACGGGCTCGCCCAGCTCTGGTCGTGGGGCGCGCTGCCCCTGGCCACGAAGGCCGCCACCGTCGAGGACGCCCTCGACGGACTGTGCCGGGCCTTCGATCTCACCAGCACGGAAGGACAACCGACTTGACCACCCAGCCCGACTTCGACCGCGAGACCGCCGTCACTCCGCGAGCCGGTGAGCCCGGCGCGTACGACACCGACCTGCCCGGCAGCTTCCGCATCGGCATGGGCATCAACGGCGGGCTGCTGCTGTCCGTCGCCGCCCGCGCGCTGCAGGCCGAGCTGGGGCAGGGCGAGGACGCGCACCGGGACCCGTTCTCGATCAGCGCCTACTACCTGACCACGTCGGCCGCCGGCCCGGCCACCGTGCGCACCGAGACGCTGCGCCGGGGCCGTACGGTCTCCACCGGCGCGGCCACGCTCACTCAGCCCGGCGAGGACGGCGAGCCGGTCGAACGGCTGCGCGCGCTGGCCACCTTCGGCGACCTCAACGGGCACGACAACGGCGACGTCCGCACCACCGCCAAGCCGCCGCAGCTGCCGCCGCCGGAGCAGTGCGTGACCTCGGACCAGGCGCCGAAGGAGTTCACCCACGCCGCGCCGCTGCTGAAGCGCATCGACGTCCGGCTCGACCCCGACACCGTCGGCTGGGCGGTGGGCGAGCCATCGCACCGTGGCGAGATCCGCGGCTGGTTCCGGCTGCCGGAGGGCCGCGAGCCCGACCCGCTGCTGCTCCTGCTGGTCGCGGACGTGCTGCCGCCGGTCACCTTCGACCTGGGCATCATCGACTGGGCGCCGACCCTGGAACTGACCGCCCACGTCCGCGCGCACCCCGCGCCGGGCTGGCTGCGTGTGGTGCACTCCACCCGCAACTTCGCCGACGGTTATCTGGAGGAGGACGCGGAGATCTGGGACTCGACGGACCGGCTGGTCGCCCAGTCGCGGCAGCTGGCGCGGGTGCGTACGACCTGAACCCCGAGACCGGGGACGGCGCGCCGGGTATTACCCGCGCGCCCCCGGTGGTACCCATGCCCTCGTGGAGTGGTTCACCGACGACGGCTACTACTGGGCCCGGCTGGTCTTCCAGCGCGGGCTCGCCGCGCTCTACTGCGTGGCGTTCCTCGCCGCCGCGAATCAGTTCCGGGTGCTGATCGGCGAGCGCGGCATCACGCCGGTGCCGCGCTTCACCGCCCAGGTGCCGTTCAAGGCCGCGCCCAGCCTCTTCCAGCTCCGCTACTCCGACCGGCTGTTCGCCGCCGTCGCCTGGACAGGGGCGGCGCTGGCGGCGGCCGTCGTGCTCGGGGCGGCGGATGCCGTACCGCTGTGGGCGGCGATGGTGATCTGGCTCGTGCTCTGGGCGCTGTACATGTCGATCGTCAACGTCGGCCAGACCTGGTACGGCTTCGGGTGGGAGTCGCTGCTGCTGGAGACCGGATTCCTCGCCGTCTTCCTCGGCAACGATGAGACCGCCCCGCCGATCCTCATCCTCTTCCTGCTCCGCTGGCTGCTGTTCCGGGTGGAGTTCGGGGCCGGGTTGATCAAGATGCGCGGCGACCGCTGCTGGCGCGATCTGACCTGCCTGTACTACCACCACGAGACGCAGCCGATGCCGGGCCCGCTGAGCTGGTTCTTCCACCATCTGCCGAAGCCGCTGCACAAGGTCGAGACCGCCGCGAACCACGTCGCCCAGCTGGGCCTGCCGGTCCTCCTCTTCCTCCCGCAGCCGGTCGCCACCGCCGCCGCCCTCGCCATCGCCGTCACCCAGCTGTGGCTGGTGATCTCCGGCAACTTCTCCTGGCTGAACTGGATCACGATCCTGCTGGCGCTCTCCGCCGTCCAACTGCCGCTCCCGGACCGCGACCTCCCCGACGCCCCGCTCTGGTTCACGACCCTCGTCTGCGCCGCCACCGCCCTCGTGCTCGTCCTCAGCTACCGGCCGGCCCGCAACCTCCTCTCCCGGCAGCAGAAGATGAACGCCTCCTTCAACTCCCTGCACCTGGTGAACACTTACGGCGCCTTCGGCTCCATCACCCGCGTCCGCCAGGAGATCGTCATCGAGGGCACGGACGAACCCGTCCTGACACCGTCGACGCGCTGGCAGGAATACGAGTTCAAGGGCAAGCCCGGCGACCCCCACCGCCTCCCGCGCCAGTACGCGCCGTACCACCTGCGCCTCGACTGGCTGATGTGGTTCGCGGCGATGTCACCGTCGTACGCGGTGCGCTGGTTCCCGTCGCTGATCGCCAAGCTCCTCGACAACGACCGCCACCTCACCAAGCTGCTCCGCCACAACCCCTTCGCGACCGGCCCGCCGCCGACGTACATCCGGGCCCGGCTGTACCACTACACGTACTCCGACTGGCAGGAGCTCCGCGCCACCGGCAACTGGTGGCACCGCGAACTGGTCGGCGAGTATCTGCCGCCGGTCAGGCAGAGCGATCTGGTATCGGGTTAGCGCCGCCGTCCACGCCCATGTCCTGCAACCCGATCACCCGCAGCAGCTCCAGCCGCTGGGCCGTATCGCTGCCCGGAGGGGCCGTGTAGAGCACCAGACGCTGGTCGTGTGCCGGGCTGAGGAGTACCTCGCAGTCCACCTCCAGCAGCCCCACCACGGGATGCACGAATCGCTTCGCGGAGGAGCGTCGGACGCCGACCTCATGTTGCTCCCACAGCTCCGCGAACTCCGTGCTCACCTCCCGCAACCGCCGTACCAGCGCCGCCAGCCGGGCGTCGTCCGGGCGCTTGGCGAGCGTCGCGCGGAGGTCGGCGGCCTGGGCGCGGGCCAGCTCCGGGCGGTCCTCGGGCGGGAAGCCCGCGATGGTGGCGGGGTCGGTGAAGAAGCGCCAGGGGATGTTGCGTTCGGCCGCGGGACGGGAGGCGTAGTCGCCGTGCATCGCCTTCGCCATGGCGTTCTGCGCGAGCACGTCGCCGCGGTCGCTCACGACCATGGCCGGGTTCTCCGTCAGCCGGTCGAGGATCAGCAGCAGCCCGGGGCGTACGTGGTCGGTCGCCTCGTGCTGCGGCGGCGGCTCCTCCCCCGCCAGCCGGAAGAGGTGGTCGCGTTCGTCGTCCGTCAGCCGCAGCGCCCGCGCCAGCGCGCCCAGCATCTGCCGCGAGGGGCGCGGGCCGCGGGCCTGCTCGAGCCGGGTGTAGTAGTCGACGGACATGCCTGCCAGCTGGGCCACCTCCTCCCGGCGCAGTCCGGGCGTGCGGCGCCGCGGGCCCTCGGGCAGCCCTACGGCCGCCGGCGCGAGGCGGGTGCGGCAGCGGCGGAGGAAGTCGGCGAGCTCGGTGCGGTCCACTCCCCCAGCATCACCCGGATCCCGCGGCGCATCCAGGGACTGCCGATCCCCGGATAAGCGGGTCTCTCCCGCCCCGGCGCCGGCGGCCGCAGCCTGGGTCCGTAACCGCAATGATGAGGAGCACGACCATGAAGATGCTGGTCACAGGCGCTACCGGCAGAGTGGGCAGCCGCGCGGTGCCGCGGCTGCTGCAGTGGGCGAACGGCCCAGACGACGAGGTTCGGGTGCTGGTCCGGACCGCCGAGAAAGGCGAACCGGCGGCCGCGCTCGGCGCGGTCCCGGTGGTGGGCGACCTGCGCGACGCCGAGGCCCGGCGCAAGGCGCTTGCCGGGGTGGACGCGGTGGTGCACACCGCGGTGGCGTTCCGCGGGGTGCCGGACGAGGAGGCGTACGCGGTCAACCGCGACGCGACCCTGGGACTCGCGCGGGACGCGGTGGCCGAGGGCGTCGGCCGCTTCCTCTTCACGAGCACCACGCTGGTCTACGGGCCAGGCCGCGGCCGTCCGGCCACCGAGGCGGACGAGCCGCGGGCCGGCGGGGTGCTGGACGGCGCGTATCCGCAGTCGAAGCGGGACGCGGAGCGGGAGCTGCGGGAGCTGGCCGCCGCCGACGGCCTCGACCTGCGCATCGCCCGCCTCGGCTTCGTCTACGGCGACGGCGACCCGCACCTGCCGGAGGCGGCGCGGCAGGCCATGGACTGGCCGGCCCACCAGGGCCTGCACTGCGTGCACCACGCGGACGTGGCGCGGGCGCTGTGGCGGATCCTGCGGTCGGCCGACGCCGCCGGCGGCACGTACAACGTGGTCGACGACGCACCGCTGTCCGCGGCGGAGATCCTGGAGCTGAACGGCACCGCGCTGCCGGACGGCATGGCGGACCGGGGGCTCGCCGACCCGTGGTGGCAGGTCATGTCCAACCGCCGCCTCCGGGACGAGCTGGGCTTCCGCCCGCTGTACCCGACGGTATGGACGGCGAGGGACGCGGGCGCGCTCTGACTGTCAAGCCCGTCCGGCGTTTGAGGACGAGCGCGAAGCGCGATCGGCCGGAGGCCGCGGCGGACGCGATCCGCCACCGGCCTCCGGATCGCGTCAGCGTGCGGCTTCCGCCCGCCGCTTGTCCACGACCACCGACGCGCCCGCCACCACGACCGTCACGATCCCCGCGCACATCAGGTTGTTCCGGTTCGCCGAATCGGTCAGCATCAGCGCCGTCAGCGCCACCATCCCCGCCATCGCGATCCAGGTCAGATACGGGAAGCCCCACATCTTCACCGCGAGCCGGGCCGGGTCCTCGCGCTCCAGCTTCCGGCGCAGCCGCAGCTGCGAGACGGCCACCATGAACCAGACGATCAGCAGCAGCGCGCCGACGGCGTTGGCGAGGAACTTGAAGATGGTGTCCGGCCAGTACACGTTCAGCAGCACCGCGACGTAGCAGAAGGCCACCGACGCGAGCACCGCGGCCTGCGGGACACCCTCGCCGGATACCTTCAGCAGGGCCTTCGGGGCCTGGCCGCGGTCGGCGAGCGAGTAGATCATGCGGGAGGCGCCGTAGATGTTGGCGTTCAGCGCGGAGAGCAGCGCGATGACGGCGATGACCTCGATGAGGCGGCCGGTACCCGGGATACCGATCATGTCGAGGACGGTGGCGTACGGGCTGGCCGCCGGGTTCACCTTGTCCCAGGGCAGCAGCGCGGCGATGACGATCATGGAGCCGACGTAGAAGAGCAGGATGCGCAGCACCGCGCTCCGTACCGCCTTCGCGATCGACCGCTCCGGGTCCTCGGCCTCGCCGGCGGCGATGGTGGCCGCCTCCAGGCCGCCGAAGGAGAAGATCACCATCAGCAGGCCGGCGGACACGCCGTCCCAGCCCTTGGGGGTGAAGCCGCCGTTGTCGGTGAGGTTCGACAGCCCGCCCGGCACGTCCGAGAACACGCCGCAGATGGCCAGGACGCCGAGGATCAGGAAGCCGATCACGGCCGCGACCTTGATCGCGGCGAACCAGAACTCGGACTCACCGAAGAACCGCACCCCGCGCAGATTGAGCGCGGTGAAGACGACGACGAACAGCAGCACCAGCGCCCACTGCGGGGCGTCCGGGAACCACGCGTGCACGAACCCGGCGGCCGCGGTGGCCTCGATCGCGAGCACGACCACCAGCAGGATCCAGTACAGCCACCCGACGGTGAACCCGGCCCAGCGGCCCAGCGCCCGCTCGGCATGGGTGGAGAAGGAGCCGCTGGACGGGTACGCGGCGGACATCTCGCCCATCATGCGCATGACCAGCAGCACCAGCCCGCCGGCCAGCAGATAGGAGAGGATGATCGCCGGCCCGGCGGCCTGCAGCGCGGCACCGGAGCCGAGGAAGAGCCCGGAGCCGAGGGCGCCGCCCAGGGCGAGCATGGTCAGGTGGCGCTGCTTCAGCCGATGCGGAAGCGCCTGCGCTTGGCTCTCGGGGGGAGCGGTGGTCTTCATGGGGGACGGTCCAGGAGGTGCGGTGGGGCAGGAAAGATCCACAGGCTAGCCGCCGAGCCCGCTCCCCGAACAGACGTGCCCGAATACCGGACAGTCACTCATCGGCGCAAAGCACGCGAAATCAAGCCCGTCCGGCGCTTGAGGACGAGCGCGAAGCGCGATCCCCCCGAGCGACAGCTCCAACATCTGGCGCCGTCCGCGCCCATCGCTTAGCGATCACCGCACACACAATCAACTGCAGCTGATGGAACAACATCAACGGCAAAATCGTGATACTCGCGGCGGAGCCGAAGAGCACCGCAGCCATCGGCAGCCCATTCGCCAGACTCTTCTTCGACCCCGCGAAGACGATCGCCACCCGGTCCTCCCGGCTGAACCCCATCCGCCGCGACAGCGTCGACGTGATCAGCAGCACCACCGCGAGCAGCACCCCCAGCACCCCGGCCAGCGCCAGCAGCCGCAGCGGGGTGACCTGGCTCCAGATGCCCTGGTTCATGCCTTCGCTGAAGGCCGTATAGACGACGAGCAGGATCGACGAGCGGTCCACATACCCCAGCACCCGCCGGTTCCGCTTCACGAACCCGCCGATCCACCGGCGCAGCACCTGCCCGGCGATGAACGGCAGCAGCAGCTGGGTGCCGATGCCCAGCAGACCGTCCGTCGAGAAGTCCGCCTTCGAGCCGATGAACCACGCCACCAGCAGCGGCGTCAGCACCATCCCGAGCAGCGCGGAGTACGTGCCGGCGCAGATCGCCGCCGGGACGTTGCCGCGGGCGATCGACGTGAAGGCGATCGACGACTGGATCGTCGACGGGACCAGGCACAGGAAGAGGAAGCCGGTGTACAGCTGCTCGGTCAGCAGCCACGGCACCAGTCCCCGCGCCGCCAGCCCCAGCAGCGGAAAGAGCACGAAGGTCGACGCGATCACGAAGAGGTGCAGCCTCCACGCCCGCAGCCCGTCCAGCGCCTCGCGGGTGGACAGCCGCGCGCCGTAGAGGAAGAACAGCAGCCCGATGGCGACCTTGGACGCATCGGAGACCACCGTCTCTGCCGTACCGCTGGCCGGCAGCAGGGCGGCCAGGCCCACCACCGCCAGCAGGGTGAGCACGAAGGGGTCCAGCGGCAGCCAGGACGGTAGGGCGATGCGGCGCATGACTTCCTTTTACGCTCCGTCTCCAGCGAGTCTTCGAGGGCTGCCTCACATTCTGCCCTCAGGGGTCTGGTGGCTCGCGGCGACCCGTGCTGCACTCTCCTTCCGGGGGCCTTAATGGGGGAGGCTGCTTGTGACTCCACGGCGGAGATTCAGTGCAAGGTCTTCACATTTGCGCACGTCAATCGGTGTCTGCTGTACCGTCTGCGCGGGCGTATGACCCCCCAAGCCGCTAGGAGACCGGAATTGCGCGAGTACACCGTCCCGTCGCTTGCGACGGCGCCCCAGGTCGGTGGACTTGCGGACGCGGTTTTCGAACAGGCGGCCGCGGAACCGGATCGTCCGGCATTCGGCCGGAAGGTCGCCGGGCACTGGCGGAATGTGACCATCGGCACCTTCCGTGACGAGGTGGTGGCGGTCGCAAAGGGCCTGCTCGCCCAAGGCGTCCGTTTCGGCGACCGGGTGGGGCTGATGTCCCGTACCCGCTACGAATGGACGCTCTTCGACTTCGCCCTGTGGTCCATAGGCGCCCAGCCGGTGCCGGTCTATCCGACGTCGTCGGCCGACCAGGTGCTGCACATCCTCAATGACTCCGCCGCGGTCGCCTGCATCGTCGAGCACGAGGACCACGCGATGACGGTCGGCTCCGTCATCGACAAGCTCCCCAAGCTCACCCGGCTGTGGCAGCTGGACGCCGACGCCGCCGCCGACCTCGTCGCGGCAGGCGCGCACTTGGACGACGACGTGGTGGAGCGGCACCGCCTCGCGGTCACCCCGGACTCCGTCGCCACGGTCATCTACACGTCGGGTACCACCGGTCGGCCGCGCGGCTGCACCATCACCCACGCCAACTTCATGTCGCAGTCGGACAACATCATCGAGCGCTATCCGCCGCTCTTCGAGAACCGCCCCGGCAACCGCCCGGCGACGCTGATGTTCCTGCCGCTCTCGCACGTCTTCGGCCGGATGATCGAGGTCACGGCCATCCGCGGCAAAATCAAGCTCGGCCACACCCCGGACGTCCGCCCCGAGACGCTGCTGCCCGACCTCGCGGCCTTCCGCCCGAGCTTCATCCTCGCGGTGCCGCACATCTTCGAGAAGGTCTTCGCCGCCGCCCGCCGCAAGGCCGAGGCGCAGGGGAAGGCCGACGCCTTCGACAAGGCCGCCGACGTCGCCATCCGGTACGCGGCGGCGCAGGAGCAGCGCGCCTTCGATACGGGCCCGGGCCCGTCCGCGGCGCTGCGGATGCAGCACCAGGTCTTCGACAAGCTCGTCTACGCCAAGATCCGCGCCTCGCTCGGCGGCCGCTGCCGGTACGCGATGTCCGGCGGCTCCGCCATGCAGCGCCGGCTCGGCCTCTTCTTCGCCGGCGCGGGCCTGTCGGTGATCGAGGGTTACGGCCTGACGGAGTCCACCGCCGCGGCCGCCGCCAACCCGTGGGAGCGCCCCCGCTACGGCACCGTCGGCGTCCCGATCCCCGGCATGACCGTGCACATCGCCCAGGACGGCGAGATCTGGCTGCGCGGCGGCCAGATCTTCTCCGGCTATACGGGCGAGCCGCAGGCCACGACGGCGGTGCTGCGCGACGGCTGGCTGGCGACCGGCGACGTCGGCGAGCTGGACGACGACGGCTATCTGACGATCACCGGCCGCAAGAAGGAAATGCTGGTCACCTCCAACGGCAAGACCGTCTCGCCGGTCGGCCTGGAGGACGGCGTCCGCAACCATCCGCTGGTCGCGCAGTGCCTGGTGGTCGGCAACGACCGCCCGTACATCGCCGCGCTCATCACGCTGGAGCCGGAAGGCGTCTCGCACTGGCTGAAGATGCGCGACAAGCCCGAGCTCACCGGCGCCGAACTGGTCCGCGACGAAGAGCTGGAGGCGGAGATCCGGCGGGCGGTGGTGGCGGCGAACACGCATGTCTCGCAGTCGGAGTCGATCAGGACCTTCCGCATCATGGCGACCCAGTTCACCGAGGACCAGGGCCTGCTGACGCCGTCGCTGAAGCTGAAGCGCAAGGCGATAGAGAAGGCGTACGCGAACGAGGTCGAGGCGCTGTACGGCGGCTGAGCTGCCCGGTAGAACCTGTTCCTGATTGAGCGTCAGTTATTGACGGACCGTCAGATCCGCCCGCAGAATGCAGCAACCTGCATCGGTGGGAAGGATCTTCGTATGCCTCGCCTGCTCCGCGCCGCCATGCTCACCCTCATCCCCCTCACTCTCGTCGTCAGCTGCAACTCCGCCTCCACCGCCGGGAAGAGCGGCTCCTCGGACGGGGGCGCCGCATCCGTGCGCGGGGTCACCGACGACTCCATCAAGGTCGGCGGAATCGTCTCCAAGACCACCACCAGCGGCTACAGCAAGGCCGACACCGACCTCGGCGCCAAGGCCCGCTTCGACCGCGCCAACGCGGAAGGCGGCGTCAACGGCCGTAAGATCGACTATCTGGGCGCCGAGGACGACGGCCAGGACCCGGCCAAGAACCTCGCCGCCGCCCGCACCCTCGTCCAGCGCGAGAAGGTCTTCGCCATCGCGCCGATGAGCTCGGTGACCTTCTCCGCCGCCGGCTTCCTCAAGGACCAGCAGGTGCCGGTCTTCGGCTGGGGCACCATCCCGTCCTTCTGCGACCAGGAGTACGCCTACGGCTACAACGGCTGCCTCGTGCCGCGGCCCGGGCACAACATCGGGCTCAGCTGGCAGGACGGCCTGAAGCACGTCATGGGCGGCGCCAAGGGCAAGTCGGTGGCGCTGGTCGCGAACGACAGCGACGCCGGCAAGTTCGGCATCCGCACCTACAAGCAGGGCTTCGCGGCGGCCGGCTTCAAGGTCACGTATGCCAAATCCACGGTGCCCGCGGCGGCCGCGCCCAGCGACTGGTCCGGCTATATCGGCGAGATCATGAAGAGCGACGGCGGGAAGGCGCCGGACGCGGTCGTCTCGGTCATGCAGACGCCGCACAACATCGGCCTGTTCACGGCGCTCAAGCGGGCCGGGTACAAGGGCACGCTGACCGACCCGACGGACTACGACCCCGGGCTGCTCGCCAAGAAGACCACCCGCAAGGCGCTGGACGGGGTCTACGTCTTCATCCAGAACGAGCCCTTCCAGTCCACCAAGCCGGCGATGAAGCAGTTCAAGGCCGACATCAAGAAGGCGGCGGGCGAGGACAAGCCGCTCAATATGCACATGATGACCGGCTATCTCTCCGCCGATCTCTTCCTCGCCATCGCCGAGAAGGCGGGCAAGGACCTGACGACGAAGAGCTTCCAGCAGGCGGCGGACGGCTTCAAGGACACCGGGACGATGGCCGGGGAGCGGGAGTTCCCCAAGGGGCACGAGGAGTCGTTCAACTGCGGCGCGCTGGTGCGGCTGAAGGACGGCACGTACGAGGTCGCCTCCAAGTTCCGCTGCTCCGGCACCGTTCCGTTCAAGTAGCGGCGGGGCGGGGGCTGATCACGTGCTCGACCTCATCCTGAGCGGCCTGGTCTCGGGTGCGCTGTACGCGCTGCTGGCGACCGGGCTGGTGCTCTCGTACTCGGCGTCCGGGCTCTTCAACTTCGCACACGGCGCGACTGCGTTCCTCACCGCGCTGACCTTCTACGAGCTGCACTCCGGGCTCGGCTGGCCGGCCGTACCGACGGCGCTGCTGCTGGTGCTCGTCGTCGCGCCCGCGCTGGGGTGGGGCCTGGACGTGCTGATGTTCAGAAAGCTGGCCAAGGTCGGCCAGTCGGCGCAGATCGTCGCCACCATCGGGCTGCTGGTCGCGCTGCCCGCGCTCGGGCTGTGGATGGTGGAGCTGCTGACGGACGCGGGCGCGCCGCTGAAGCCGGCGGAGAACCAGTTCGGGCTGCCCGGCGTCGGCCCCGACCCGGCGGTGACCTGGCAGCTGCTGCCGGGCGTCGGCATCGACTCCAACCAGCTGATCACGTGGGTGGCCACGGCGGTGGTGGCGGTCGCGCTGTGGGTGCTGCTGCGGCACACCGCGCTGGGGCTACGGCTCCGCGCCGCCGTCGACAACCGCGAGCTGACCGAGCTGCGCGGGATCAGCGCGGACCGGCTGTCGTCGGTGGCGTGGGCGCTGTCGTCGATGCTCGCGGGGCTCGCCGGGGTGCTGGCGACGCCGCTGCTGGGGCTTTCGGCGCACGACTACACGCTGTTCCTGTTCGTGTCGGCGACGGCGGCGGTGCTGGGCCGCTTCGCGTCCATCCCGCTGGCCTTCGCGGGCGGGCTCGGCCTCGGCGTGCTGCAGAACCTGGCGGCGGAGTACGCGTCCTTCGCGGACGACATCACGGGGTTCCGTACCGCGGTGCCGTTCGTGCTGCTCTTCGCGGGGCTGCTGCTGCTCACGCGGCGGCAGCGGACCGCGGGCACGGCGGCGGTCGACGCGCCACCGCCGGACTATCTGGCGGGGATGTCGTGGGGCCGGCGATGGGGTCCGTGGGCGGTAGCGGGGCTGCTGCTCGGGATCGCCTTCTACACGGTGACGACGCCGTTCTGGAGCGGGCTGCTGGCCCAAGGGCTGGCGATCTCGCTGGTGTTCCTGTCCTTCACCATCGTCACCGGGATCGGGGCGATGGTGTCGCTGGCGCAGGCGGCCTTCGTGACGGCGGCCGCGCTGACGGCCGGGCTGCTGATGAGCCACGGCGTGCCGTTCTTCGCGGCGGCTTTGGCCGGGACCGCGGTCGCGGCGCTGCTCGGCACCGTAACGGCGCTGCCCGCACTGCGGATCGGCGGCCGCAGCCTGGCTCTGGCCACGCTGGCCCTTGCCTTCCTGGCGGACCAGGTGCTCTTCCAGATGGGCTGGCTGCGCAACGGCGACACCGGGTGGGAGATCCCGCGCCCGGTCTTCGGCCCGGTGGACCTCTCGGACGACCGCGCCTTCGGCGTGGCGATGCTGGTGCTGGCGGCGCTGTGCGTCGCCGGCCTCGCGTGGCTGCGCGGCTCGGCGCTGGGCCGCGCGATGCTCGCGGTCCGCTCGGCACCGTCGGCGGCCACGGCGGTGGGGGTGTCGGTGGCCCGTACGAAGCTGCTGCTCTTCGCGCTGTCGGCGGGCCTGGCGGGCTTCGGCGGGGTGATGTACGCGTCGTACAACACCCGCATCACGGCGACCGACTTCACCGCGATGACGGGCCTGATCTGGCTCGCGGTGGTGGTCGCGGCGGGGTTGCGGAGGCCGCAGTTCGCGGTGGTGGCGGGGCTGGTCTTCGCGCTGGTCCCGCATGTGATGGAGGAATACGCGACGGAGTCGACGCACTTGCCGGTGATCCTCTTCGGCCTGGCGGGGCTGGCGCTGGCCAACGACCCGGACGGGTACTGCGCGGCGGTGCCGACGCGCCTGCATCGGCGCCGGGCGACGGCTGCCGGGCCTCCCGCCGACGCGGCACCGGCGGCGGAGGCGAAGCCAGTGCCGGACACTCCGCAGAAGCCCGACACCACCGCCGCGCTCTCGCTGCGCGGGGTCAGCGCCGGTTACGACGGTGCCGCCGTGCTGCACGGTGTCAGTCTCGAGCTGCGGGCCGGGGAGGTGCTGGCGCTGCTCGGGGCCAATGGGGCAGGGAAGTCCACGCTCTGCAAGGCCGCCGCCGGGCTGCTGCGGCCCACCACGGGTGAGGTGCTCGTGGGTGGGCGCGACGCCACGCGCGAGGGGCCGGTCAAGCGCTCCCGCGACGGCGTCGTCCTCGTACCCGAGGGACGCGGCATCTTCCCGTCCCTGTCCATCGACGAGAACCTCGCCCTGCACCTGCCGGACCCGGCAGCCCGCACCGCCGTCCTCGACCGCTTCCCCTCCCTCGCCGCCCGCCGCCGCGTCCTCGCCGGCTCGCTCTCCGGCGGCGAACAGCAGATGCTCGCGCTGGCCGCCCTGCTGGAGCGCCCACCCGCCGTACTCATCGCGGACGAGCCCTCCCTCGGCCTCGCCCCGAAGGCAGCAGACGAGGCCTTCGCACTGCTCGCCGCCCTCCGCGACGCGGGGACGGCGCTCCTGCTCGTAGAGGAGAAGGCCGTCGAAGTCCTCGGCCTCGCCGACTCGGTGGCCTACCTGGCCGCGGGCCGGGTCGCCTGGCACGGCCCCCGCTCCGAAGTGGACACGGACCAGCTGACGACCGCGTATCTGGGCCTCGCGGCCGACGGGGACAGCGAGCCGGTCCAGGACCCGCCCGCCGAGGTCCTGCCGGACGGTGCGCCGCTGCCGCGCCAGGAGCGGAGCGGCGAAGACCGTACGGATGAGGAGGTCATCCGGCCATGACCGTCGACCAGGCCCAGGCCCAGGCGCCGCCCGCCCTCGCCGCCACCGACATCGTCGTCCGCTTCGGCGGTGTCACCGCTCTCGACCGGGTGTCCGTCGCCGCCGCCCCCGGCGAGATCGTCGGGCTCATCGGGCCCAATGGCGCGGGCAAGACCACGCTCTTCGACGCCCTCTCCGGCCTCCGCCGCCCCGACGCGGGCCGCGTGCTCCTCGGTGGCGCCGACGTCACCCGCCGCGCCCCCGTCTGGCGGGCCCGCAACGGACTCCGCCGCACCTTCCAGCGGCAGCAGCTCTTCGGCCAGCTCACCGTCGCCGACAACCTCCTCGTCGCCCAGGAGTGGCGCGGCAACCATCTCGCCGCCGCCCGCGCCCGCCGCGCGGCCCGCGCCGACGACGTCCTCGCCCGCACCGGCCTGCAGCCACTCCGCGAGCGCTACGCCGGCACCCTCCCGGTCGGCCAGGCCCGCATGGTCGAGCTCGCCCGCGCCCTCGCCGACCCACCCAGCGTCCTGCTGCTCGACGAGCCGGCGTCCGGCATGACGAAGACCGAGCGGGCCCGGCTCGCCGACGTCGTCCGCGAGACGGCACAGAGCGGCGACTGCGCCGTCGTCGTCGTAGAGCACGACGTCGGCTTCGTCATGGAGCTGTGCTCCCGCGTCGTGGTCCTCGACCTCGGCCGCGTCCTCGCCGAAGGGACACCGACCGAGATACGGGACGATTTCGCCGTAAAAGCGGCATACCTGGGCACGTCGCTGGCGGGGAATGCGTCATCGTTGGATGGTGGTTAGCAGCACGTACCACTTTGCAGCCGACGAGACTCAGGGAAACCATCGCTCGTGAGCAACGTTCCGTCCATCACCCTCAACAACGGCGTCTCCATGCCTCAGCTCGGCTTCGGTGTCTGGCAGGTGCCCGACGACGAGGCGACCGCCGCCGTCAGCCATGCCCTGGAGGCCGGCTACCGCAGTATCGACACGGCCGCGGTCTACGAGAACGAGAAGGGCACCGGCAAGGCGCTGGCCTCCTCCGGCCTCCCCCGCGAGGAGCTCTTCGTCACCACGAAGCTGTGGAACACGCAGAAGATCCAGTGGACCCGCGACGAGGTGTTCCGCGCCTTCGACGAGTCGCTCGACCGCCTCGGCCTCGACTACGTGGACCTCTACCTGATCCACTGGCCGCGCGCGGTCCGCGACGACTACCTCACCATCCTGCGCGCCTTCGGCGAGCTGCACACGAGCGGCCGCGCCAAGGCCGTCGGCGTCTCGAACTTCAAGCCCCCGCACCTGCGGCGGGTCATCGACGAGACCGGCGTCGTCCCGGCCGTGAACCAGATCGAGCTGCACCCGAACCTGCAGCAGGCCGAGACCCGCGCCTTTGACGCCGAGCACCGGATCGCCACCGAGGCCTGGTCCCCGCTGGGCCAGGGCAAGGGCATCCTGACCGACCCGGTGATCGCCTCGATCGCCGAGAAGCACGGCGTGACGCCCGCCCAGGCGATCCTCCGCTGGCACCTCCAGCTCGGGAACGTGGTCATCCCGAAGTCGGTGACCCCGTCCCGTATCAAGGAGAACATCGACGTTTTCGGCTTCGAGCTGGACGCCGACGACATGGCGGCCGTCGCCGGGCTCGACAACGGCACCCGGCTCGGCTCGGACCCGGACACGATGGACTTCCAGTAGTAGTCATGTGATCGGCGGCGCCGCCTTCCTCCAGTCGAGAGGGAGGCGGCGCCGTACGTATGGCCGAATCCCGATCCCGGTAGCAGACTCCGCGGCACGGACTCATCCGGAGCCCAGTGAGACGAATCCGGAGGGACGGCACAGTATGAGCACTAACAGGGCAGTCGCCTATCTCAAGCCCGGAGCCGTGGAAGTCCAGGACATCGACTTCCCGAGCCTGGAGCTGCAGGACGGACCCGGGGTCGCGGCGGCGAACGTCGGCCGCAAGTGCCCCCACGGCGTCATTCTGAAGGTCCTCGCCAGCAACATCTGCGGCAGCGACCAGCACATGGTGCGGGGCCGCACCACCGCCCCCGAGAATCTGGTCCTCGGCCACGAGATCACCGGCGAGGTGATCGAGAAGGGCCAGGACGTCGAATTCATCAAGGTCGGAGACGTCGTCTCCGTCCCGTTCAACATCGCCTGCGGCCGGTGCCGCAACTGCAAGGAGCGCAAGACCGGTATCTGCCTGAACGTCAACCCCGCCCGCCCCGGCGCCGCTTACGGCTACGTCGACATGGGCGGCTGGGTCGGTGGCCAGGCCGAGTACGTCATGGTCCCGTACGCGGACTTCAACCTGCTCCGCTTCCCCGACGCCGACCAGGCGAAGGAGAAGCTGCTCGACCTCACCATGCTCTCGGACATCTTCCCCACGGGTTTCCACGGTGTGGTGAGCTCGGGCGCGCAGGTCGGCTCGACCGTCTATATCGCGGGCGCCGGGCCGGTTGGTCTCGCCGCGGCGGCGGGTGCGCAGCTGCTGGGGTGCGCGGTCGTGATCGTCGGTGACCTCAACGCCGACCGGCTCGACCAGGCACGCAGCTTCGGCTGCGAGACGGTCGACCTGACCCGCGGCTCCCCCGCCGAGCAGATCGAGCAGCTGCTGGGCGAGCCGGAGGTGGACTGCGCCGTCGACGCGGTCGGCTTCGAGGCGCGGGCGCACGGCGAGAACTCCGAGGAAGCCCCCGCCACGGTCCTCAACTCCCTGATGGAGCTGGCCCGGGCCGGCGGCGGCCTCGGCATCCCCGGCCTGTACGTCACCGGGGACCCGGGCGGCATCGACGCCGACGCCAAGATCGGAGCGCTGAAGCTGCGCCTCGGCCTCGGCTGGGCGAAGAGCCACTCGTTCGTTACGGGGCAGTGCCCGGTGATGAAGTACAACTTCCACCTGATGCGCGCGATCCTGCACGACAAGGTCCAGATCGCGAGGGCGGTCAACGCCACCCCGATCCGCCTCGAGGACGCGCCCCGCGGCTACGCCGAGTTCGACCAGGGCGCCAGCCGCAAGTACGTGCTGAACCCGCACGGGGCGCTGGACAACGTCAGTCCGGCGTAGTCGTCGTCCCGTACTCCACGAGATGCGTGGGCACGACCGTGCGCCGGGGCGCTCCCCCGCGCTCGCGCGTGCGGTCGACCAGCATCCGGCCGGCCTGCCGCCCCAGTTCGTCGATGTCGTAGTCGACGAGGGTGAGCGGCAGGCCGAGCGCGTCGGCGAGCTCGAAGTCGTCGAATCCGGCGAGGGCGGTGCGGGTGCCCGCGGCGCTGATGGCGCGGAAGGCGCCGATGGTGTTGCGGTTGTTGGAGCAGAACAGGGCGGTGGGCGGGGCGGGGAGGCTGAGGAGTCCGGCGGCGGCGCGGGCGGCTTCTGCGGTCTGCTGCTGGCCCTGGCGGACGTATGCGTCGTCGGGGGTGATCCCGGCGCCGGTGAGCGCGGCGCGGTAGCCGCGCAGCCGCTCGGTGCCGGTGTAGACGGCGGTCGGGGAGCCGAGAAAGCCGATGCGGTGGTGGCCGCGGGCGATGAGCTTTTCGGTGGCGTCCTTGGCGCCGCCGAAGTCGTCGACGAGGACGCAGTCGGCGTCGAAGCCCTCGGGCGGGCGGCTGGCGAGGACGACGGGGACGCCCTCGGCTGCAGCGGTGGCGAGGTGGCGCTGGTCGGGACCCGCGGGGACGGCGATGATGCCGTCCACGCGGCGGGCGACGAGATCTTCGACGAGGCTGCGCTCGGCGGCCGGGTCCTGGGCGGTGTTGCCGATGACGGTCTTCAGGCCCTGGGTCCTGAGGACGGAGTCCACGCCGAGGGCCAGGCGGGAGTAGAAGGGGTTGGCGAGGTTGGTGACGATGAGGCCGACCAGGCCGGAGCCCTTGCCCAGCCGGAGGCTGCGGGCGACCTCGTTGGGGCGGTAGCCGAGTTCGGTGGCGGCTGCCCGTACCCGGTCGCGCGTGGCGGGGAGGACGCGGGGGTCGTCGCGGAGGGCGCGGCTCACCGTCATGGCGCTGACGGCTGCACGCTCGGCGACGTCGCGGAGTGTCGGCTGCGCCGGCCTGGTCCCCCGGTTGTCCGGCATGCGCTGTCCCTTCCCGGAACGGTCCGGGTGCGCTTCCCCGCGCACCGGTCTCAGCGGACCAGCGCCTTCACGACCTTGACCGGCCCGCCACCGACCGCCCGCAGCGTATACGCCCCCACGGCCGCCGGCACCGTCAAAGTCTCCGCGTAAGAAAGCGCGTGCCGGTCCCCCGCCGCCGTCTCGATCACCACGCCCTCCCCCTCCACCACATTCAGCACGTGGAAGCGCCCGTCCGTGTCGTCATCCGCCACCGCCCCCGCGTCGAGCGCGATGCGCCGCACCTCGTAGAACATCTCCTCCAGCGCCCCGAGCAGCTC
>NZ_JAAKZV010000480.1 GCF_011044975.1 Streptomyces coryli
GGCCCCACACCCCCTTCGCCCCAGTCGCCGAAGTCAACGAGGCCACCGGCACCGAAGGCCAAATGATCGAAGCCCTCCAAGGCGCAGGCGCCCGCATCTGCGTCACCCACCTCGCCCCCCTCACCGAGCGCATCCTTGGCGCCTGCCCCGACCTCGAACTCTTCTGCATCAGCCGCGGCGGCCCGGTCAACGCCAACCTCGAGGCAGCCACCCGCCACGGCGTCGCCGTGACGTTCGCCCCCGGCCGCAACGCCACCGCCACCGCCGAGCACACCCTCGCCCTGATCCTCGCCGCCGCCCGCGGCGTCGCCGACGTGCACACCGACCTCAAGCGCGGCATCTGGCGCGGCGACTACTTCGACTACGACCGCTGCGGCATCGAGATCGAGGGCTCCACCGTCGGCCTCATCGGATACGGAGCCGTCGGCAGCCGCGTCGCGAAGGCCCTCGCCGCCATGGGTGCGAACATCCTGGTCCACGACCCGTACACCGACCCGGCCGCCCTCACCGCCATCGGAGCCGAGCAGGTCTCCCTCGACGATCTCCTCACCCGCTCCCGCATCGTCTCCCTCCACGCCCGCGTCACCGACGAGACCCGCGGCATGATCGGCCGCAAGGAGCTCGCCCTGATGCCGAAGGGCTCGGTCCTCGTGAACTGCGCCCGCGGCGCCCTCATGGACTACGCCGCCGCGCAGGACGCCCTCGCCTCCGGCCACCTGGCCGCCGCCGGCTTCGACGTCTTCGACGAGGAGCCGCCACCCGCCGACTCCCCGCTGCTCACCACCCCGGGCGTCGTGCTGACCCCGCACATCGCCGGCGGCAGCCGCGAAGTGGCCCACAAGGCGGCCCGAATCGTGGCAGGCGAGGTAGCCCGCTTCCTCAAGGGTGAGCCGCTGGCACACTGCGCGAATCCGGAGGTGCTCGTTTCGTAGTTCAACAAAATGTGTGGGCCAGAACACCATGGTCATCTTCCACGCAACGCGCGTAGAGTCCCACCATGACCAACGACGCTCATGCCCCCACTCCCGCGGAGGAGACCGTAGAAAGCCGCGGTATCGAGCCCGTCCCGGACCACGAGCGCCGCGGCCGCGTCCGCGAGCTCTTCCCCACCTGGGTGGCCGCCAACATCAGCGTTCTGCTGCTCACCATGGGCGCCTCCCTGGTGATCGCGAACGGCCTGAACTTCTGGCAGGTCCTGGCCGTCGCCGCGATCGCGTCCGTCGTCTCGTACGGGATGGTCGGGGTGCTGTCGATCTCCGGCAAATGGGGCGGGGCGCCGGGCGCGATGCTGTCCCGGGCGGCCTTCGGCGTCCGCGGCAACTACTTCCCCGGCATGATCCTGTGGGTCGCCCGCTTCGGCTGGGAGACGATCAACGCGGTCAGCGGCGCGTACGCCGTCCTCACCGTGCTGAAGCTGCTGTTCGGCATCGAGTCCAACAACGCGCTCATCGTGATCACGCTCCTGGCCTTCGTGGCCGCGACGTACCTGCTCAGCGGTCTCGGCCGGAAGTGGCTGAACATCTGCAACAAATACGCCACCTACGTCTTCAGCGCCTTCAGCCTCCTCGTCCTGGCCTACCTCATCGCCGAGATGGACTGGGGCAAGATCTTCTCCCAGAGCCCGGGCAGCGCCGCCCTCATGGTCGCCGGCATCGGCACCATCGCCGCCGGCGGCATCAGCTGGGTCCCCACAGGCCCGGACTTCGCCCGCTATCTCCCGCACTCCGCACCCGGCAAGCGCATCGTCGCCACGACCATCGGCGGCGCCGCGCTCGTCCTGGTCCCCATGGTGGTGATGGGCGGCGTCATGGCGGTCTCGCACCCCGAACTGGCGAACCAGAACACCGACCCGATGTCGTTCCTCGGCGACACCCTGCCGATGTGGCTGGCGATCCCGTATCTGCTGACCGCGCTGCTCGGCATGGTGATGATCAACAGCCTGTCGATGTACTCGGCCGGCTTCACCGCGCAGACCATGGGCGTCAAGCTGCCGCGGGCGCTGGCGGTGAGCATCAATGCCGCGATCAGCCTCGTCGGCGGCCTGTTTATGATGCTGGTGGCGAAGGACTTCGTCGGGCAGTTCATCACCTTCCTGACGCTCCTCGCCGTCTCCTTCTCCGCCTGGATCGGGGTCTACGGCATCGACATGCTGCGACGCCGCAACAAGCCCGTCCGCTACGACGGCGACAGCCTGCTCAACATCAGCCCGAGCAGCCGCTACTGGTACAAGGGCGGCTTCTGCTGGCAGGCGCTGACGGCCTGGGCCGTCGCCCTCCTGGTGGGCCTCGCGCTGACCAAGGTCAGCTGGTTCACCGGCCCGCTCGCCACCACCTGGCTCGGCGAACACGGGCTCGGCTGGGCCTGCACGATCGTGGTCGCCGCCGTGATCTTCGCCGTGCTGCCGGCGCCGCGGGAGAACGAGCCGGCGGCACCCGACCCCGCTCGCGAGCCCGCCCCGGTGTCCTGACCGGGCGCCTTCCACCGCGGCATCACCCGACGGGGGTGAGCGGGAGCATCCCGCCCACCCCCGTCG
>NZ_JAAKZV010000481.1 GCF_011044975.1 Streptomyces coryli
ACTCCGCGGCCCGCGTCCTGGACCGGCACCGCGACGCCGCCGAGGCGGCCGCCGCCGCTGCCGCCGCTGCCCAGACCCCCCGTATCGCCCCTGCCACCGCCTACGCCCTCGGCGTCCTCCACGCCGACCAGCGCCACGAAGTGGAGGCCGCCCGTTTCGCCTTCGGCCGGCTCTGGACCCCGGCTCCCGGGGAGGAGGAGCCCGAGAGGAGATGACCGACGTGGCAGACAACATCGCAGGCGACATCGCGGGCAACACCGCAGGCAAGGGCCCGATCCGCGCGGCCGGCTGCGTCCTGTGGCGCTCGTCCCCGCGCGACGGCACGGTGGAGATCGCGCTGGTCCACCGCCCCAAGTACGACGACTGGTCCCACCCCAAGGGCAAGCTCAAGCGCGGCGAACAGCCCCTCGCAGGCGCGGTCCGCGAGGTCGCGGAGGAGACCGGCTACGCCTGCTCCCCGGGCGTCCGCCTGCCGAGCCTCCGCTACGAGGTGGGCGGCCGCGACAAGACCGTCTCGTACTGGGAAGCCGAAGCCACCAGCGGCACCTTCCAGCCGAACAACGAGGTGGACCACCTCATCTGGCTCCCGCCCCCGATGGCCCGCCGCCGGTTGTCGTACGCGCATGACCGCGAGGTGCTGGACGCGATGCTGAGCGCGGTGCACGCGGCGTAGGGGGCGGGCGTCACCGCCGCGGCGCGAGAGCGTCCCAGGCCACGGTGACCTCGCCCTGCCGCCACCGGCCGGGCCGGTCCACGACGGGCCAGTCCGACGCGATGGCGGACACGGCCCGTAGCCACCGCTGCCGCACTCCCAGCGCCGCGTATGGCGCCGCCGTCGCCCAAGCCCGATCGAAGTCCCGCAGAAAAGCGTGCACCGGTTCCCCCGGCACATTCCGATGAATAAGCGCCTTGGGCAGCCGCTCCGCCAGATCCGACGGCGCCGAAAGCGAAGCCAGCCGCGCAGCGAACGTCACCGTCCGCGGCCCCTCGGGCCCGAGCGCCACCCACACCTGCCGCCGCCCGACCTCATCGCACGTCCCCTCCACCAGCAGCCCACCCGGCGCCAGCCGCCCGCACAACCGCTCCCACGCCGCGCCGACCTGCTCCTCGTCGTACTGCCGCAGTACATTCGCGGCCCGGATCAGCCCGATCTCCCCGTCCACCGGCACCTCGAACCCACCCCGCACAAAGCTGAGCCCGTCCCGCACATAAGCCTGCGCAGCCGCGACCCGCTCCGGCTCGATCTCGACCCCGACCACGGCCACCCGCGGTACGGCGGCCCGCAACCGTTCCAGCAACTCAACGGCGGTCCAGGGCGCCGCCCCGTAACCAAGATCCACCGCCACCGGCGCCCCCATCCGCCGCAACGCGGGCCCCTGCACCGCGGCAATCCACCGGTCCATCCGCCGCAGCCGATTCGGATTGGTGGTACCCCGCGTCACCGCACCGACGGGACGCGACCTGGAGACCATGCCCCAGAGCCTACGAGCCCCTAGAGCTGCCGGCCTTCCGTGAAGCAGACCTCGACGCAGCACTCGCCGGGGCGGGGGTCGAGTTCCGCGGTGAGGGTGATGATGCGCATGCCGTCGAGATAGCCGGTGAGGAAGGCCTTGTTGAGGCCGCAGACCAGTTCGGGGGCGCGCTCGGCGAAGGGGTGGAAGGGGCAGTTGCGCTGACGCAGGCGGTCGGGGCCCTCGCGGACGGGCTCGAAGCCGTGCTCGTAGAGCATCCGCTCGCAGATGGTCAGTGCCCGCTCGGGGCCGAGCCGTCCGGGGCGCTGCGTCTCGCGCTGGGCCTCGCCCAGGCGATGGCCGCGGCGGCGGGCGAGGCGCAGTGCGGCGGCGGCCGCGTCCTCGCCGCCCGGCCGGTCCTCGTTGACGGCGTCGAGGAGCAGGCCCGCGAGCAGCTCGTGGCGCCGCTCGGGGATGCTGACGTGCAGCCGCAGCCCGGTGGGCTCGTAGGCCTTGGGCCGCCGCCCCACCCGCTTCACCGACCCCGGCGCCGCCGGCCCCACGTCCAGCAGCCCGGCCGCGACCAGCTTGTCGAGGTGAAAGGCGGCGAGCTTACGGGAGATGCCCACATGCGCAGCCGCCTCGTCGCGCGTCACCGGCCGGCCCGCACGGCGGATGAAGGTGTACATCCGCCGCCGCGATCCCTCTGAGAGGACGCTAACGGCTTCGAACTCGGCATCGGCGGACATGCCAACCACCATATGTCCAACCCGAGTTGGCGGAAATCACTGCAGCCAAGCAACTTCCGGGAACCCTTGGCAGCCGCCCGCCATAAGTCCAATCCTCCTTGGCGAAACGCTCCACCCCTACGCAGCGCCCCGCCCGAGCCTGACCGCGTGGGCCGCCACGACCTTCGGTGGGCTTCTGAGGAGCGGGCGTCACCATCCGATGCCAAGCCCACCGCCCCCGACACCTCAGCACGCCGATGCCACCAAGCCTCTCGGCTCCACGGCCAAGCCCTCCGCCCCGCCACCAAGC
>NZ_JAAKZV010000482.1 GCF_011044975.1 Streptomyces coryli
ATGTACGGGATCGGTGGGAGCGGGCAGCGGCAGCGAGCCGATGTAGGCGGGGTGGCCGGGGCGCGGGTTGCCGAAGGCGTTGGCCGGGGTGTTGTGCAGGGCGGCCAGGTCGCGGCCGAGCTGCTCGGCGGCCTCGGGGGTGGCCGGGCCCGGCTCGATCCACTCCAGCAGGATCAGCCCGGGTGCCACGGCGTGCACTTCGGGTACGGCCACGGCGCCGGTGGCGGCGAGATAGCCGAGCCCGGCGGCCTCCGCCTCGAAGAACTCCTCGGGCGCGGGGTCGAGGGTCTTGGCGAGCACGGCGCGGCCGTCGGCGAGCGCGAGGCGATAGGCGTGGGCGATGTCGCCGCCGCCGATCGGGTGCGCGCCGGTGACGCGGGCGCCCAGTAGGGCGGTGGCGCGGGCGGTGACGGCAGGGGTGGTCATGGCTGGCGGGCGGGGATGTCGTCGGTGGTGAGGCTCTCGCTGGTGTCGCCGTCGCTGGAGACTCCGTCGTTGGAGGCTGCGTCGCTGGAGACGTCGCCGCTCTTGGTCTTGGCGTCGTCCAGGTCGCCGCGCTCGCGCAGCTCGGTGCGGATGGCGTCGAGCAGGGCCTCGGCGGCCGGCTCGATCATCTCCAGGCACTCGTCGAATCCGGCGTTCCCGCCGTAGTACGGGTCGGGCACGTCCAGCTGGGTGGCCTTGGGGTCGTACGAGAGCAGCAGCCGCACCTTGTCGGCGGCCTCGCCGGAGGGGGCGAGGCGGCGCAGATGGCGCTGGTGGCCGGCGTCGAGGGCGATCACCAGGTCGCGCTCGGCGAAGTCGCCGGGGCGGAACTGCCGGGCGCTGTGCTCGGTGCCGTAACCCTGCCTGGCCAGCACGGCGACGGTGCGGGGGTCGGCCTCGTCGCCCGCATGCCAGCCGCCGGTGCCGGCGCTGTCCGCCTCGATCAGCCCGTCGAGGCCGGCCTCCTCGACCCGGGCCCGGAAGACGGACTCGGCCATCGGGGAGCGGCAGATATTGCCGGAGCAGACGAAGCACACGCGGTAAGGAGAACGCATGCGCTCCATCATGCGTCAGGGGCGGCGGATCGCGCCCGCCGCCCCGTCACCCCGGCCTGTCGGCCGGCGCATCTCCGCGCCTCGCGCGCGGCCCGTCGCCGTCAGTCGCGGTCCAGGAGGGCGTTCGCCGCCCAGGAGACGATCGAGATGACCAGGGCGCCCAGTACGGCCCCGGACCAGAAGTTCTCCACGTGGAAGCCGAGGTCGAACTTGTCCGCCAGCCAGGAGGTGAGCAGCAGCATCAACGCGTTGATGATCAGCGTGAAGAGGCCCAGCGAGAGCAGCACCAGCGGGAGCGACAGCAGCTTCACGATCGGCTTGACGATAAGGTTCACCACGCCGAAGACGAGGGCCACGAGGATCAGCGTCAGCGCGCGCTCCCCGTTGTCCTTGCCGTCCACCGTGATGTCGTTGACGAAGGGCAGCCAGACAGCGACGGCGAGGGCCGCGGCGTTGGCCAGGGTCTTGACGACGAAGGTAGTCATAGTTGAGATCGTTTCCAGCACACTCGGGATCATGAGGGGCGGGACGCAATGAAGTCTTTCCGGCTGGACGAGCTGGAGGCGGAGCGCCGCGCGAATGACGGAGCGTACCTGCAGTTCATCCGCGAGCGGAACATGTCCGTCGGCCTGTACGCCTTGAACGCCGGTTCGGGCGATCCGCAGCAGCCGCACCGCCAGGACGAGGTCTATGTGGTGATGTCGGGGCGGGCCTCGCTGACCGTCGGCAGCGAGACCACGCAGGTCGCCCGGGGCAGCGTCGTGCATGTGGCCGCGGGGACGCCGCACAAGTTCCATCACATCAGCGAGGACCTGCGGGTGCTGGTGGTCTTCTCGCCGCCGGAGGCCTGAGCGAGGCCCCCGTTCCGGGGGCGCTTGGTCAGGGGCTGCTTGTCAGGGGCTGCTTGTCAGGGGCTGCTTATCAGGGTTCGCCTCGGGGTCGGGTCCGGGGAGGACCGGGGCTGCGGGCCTCCCGCGGGGCTGGGGCGCGACCTAGCATCGAAGGAGACCGGGGCAGAGTCCCGGAACCCGGAAACACCGGGTCTGATGCAGCGGAGCAGGAGTCAACCGTGTCTGTGAGTGAGGTCACCAAGGGGCTGCCCTGGTGGGTGAAGTGGGTTGCGATCCCCATCGTGGCCTTCGTCGCCTTCATCAGTCTGATCGGCCTGATCAAGTGGATCGTCGGCATCGTCTTCTCGGTGCTGGTGTTCGCCGTCGTCGTGGCGGGGCTGGTCTTCGTCGTACGGAAGTTCAGCTCGTCGTCGAGCTCGCGGAGTGACTGGTAGGAGCGGGGAGGGCGGCTTCGCCCTCGGTCTCTGCTCTCGGTCTCTGCCTCGTCCTCAGCCCGTACCGTCACGGCTTCCGCCGCCGGCCCCGCCCGCCTCTGCGCGGCGGAGACGGCGGCGGTGTGGGGGCCGTGGGG
>NZ_JAAKZV010000483.1 GCF_011044975.1 Streptomyces coryli
GCAACGGGCGGGTGGGAAACAGCAACGCGTCGGCAGGAGCGAAAGATCAGCCCTTATCCAAGTAAGCCAACACCGCCAGCACCCGCCGATTGTCATCATCCGACTGCGCCAGCCCCAGCTTGCCGAAGATGTTCGCCGTATGTTTCGCCACCGCCCGCTCCGTGACCACCAGTTGGGCCGCGATCGCCGCGTTCGAGCGGCCCTGTGCCATCAGCTCCATCACTTCCCGCTCGCGAGGCGTCAGCTTGCCGATCGGCTGGTCCTGGGCCGAGCGGCGTGACACCAGCTGCGAGATCACCTGCGGGTCCATTGCCGTGCCGCCGCCCGCCACCCGCCGCACCGCGTCGATGAATTGGTCCGCGTCGAAGACCCGGTCCTTCAGCAGATAGCCGACCCCGCCGCTGCCGTCCGCCAGCAGCTCACGCGCGTAAAGCTGCTCGACATGCTGCGACAGCACCAGCACCGGCAGCCCGGGCCGCTTCGCCCGCGCCGCCAAGGCGCATTGCAGGCCCTCGTCCGTCAGCGTCGGCGGCAGCCGGACGTCGACGACCGCGAGGTCGGGCCGCAGGTCTTCCAGCGCCCGCGTCAGCTCGGGGCCGTTGTCGACCGCCGCCGCGATCTCGAAGTCGTACGCCTCCAGCAGCCGCACCAATCCGTCTCTCAGGAGGAAGAGGTCTTCGGCGACGACAACGCGCACGGAATCTCCATCGTGATCATCGTGGGGCCGCCCGCGGGGCTGCTGACGGCCAGTACGCCGTCGAATGTACCGAGGCGCCGTTCGATACCGCGCAAGCCGGACCCGGAAGCGTTCGCTCCGCCGCGTCCGTTGTCCGTGACCGACGCCCGCAGCCGCCCGTCCTCGTACGACAGGTCGAGCCACATCCGCTCCGCGCCGGAGTGCTTCGCGGCGTTCGTCAGCGCCTCGCTGATGGCGAAGTACGCGGCCGACTCGACCGGCTCCGCGAACCGGCCCGGCAGCTCCACGTGGACGTCCACCGGCATCGGCATGCGCAAGGCCAGCGCCTCCGCCGCTGGGCCCAGCCCCCGCTCCGCGAGCACCGGCGGGTGGATGCCGCGGACCAGGTCGCGCAGTTCGGTGAGGGCCTCGGCGGAGTCGCCGCGGGCCTTGGCGACCATCTCCTTCGCCTTCGCCGGGTCCTTCTCGATCAGCGCCTCGATCGCGCCGAGGCTCATGCCCATCGCTACGAGCCGGGCCTGCGCGCCGTCGTGCAGGTCGCGCTCGATGCGGCGGAGCTCGGTGGCGGAGGTCTCGACGGCGTCGTAACGGGTCTCGGTCAGCCGCTCCACGCGCTGCTCCAGGTCCACCTCGCGGGGCGCGAGCAACCCCTTGGTGAGCCAGAAGTGCGGGAGCAGCAGGTACCCGCGGAAGTGGAAGCCGAAGGCGGCCAGCACCGCGGCCAGGCCGGCGGCGGCGAAGGCGGTGGCCTGGCTGTTCACCGGCACGAAGCCGTACCAGTACGCGCCGCCCATCGCGCCCTTGAGTACCTGCCACAGTCCGGCGGCGAGGGCGAAGCCCTCCAGCGGGTAGTAGACCAGCGCCCCGGCCAGCAGCGCCGTGACGAAGCCGAAGATCATGTCGACCGGCAGCCAGCGCAGGTCCCGCCAGGTGGCCGGGTCGGAGAGCATCAGCTTGCACCGCTCCAGCTGCCCGATCACGCCGGTGCGCAGATCGGCGGGGAAGGGCCGGTACGCGGGCGGGATGCGCACGCCGCCCCACTCGGCGGCGAGCATGCGCCGCACGTTCGCGTGCGCCCTGACCAGGGAAAGCACCCACGGCGTGGTGAAGGCGCCGACGCCGAGCACGATGAAGACGATCGAGATGACCGAGGCGATGAAGAGCACCAGTGAGCCGCCGATCGCCAGCGCCGCCAGCGCGAAGCCGCGGAGGCCGGTCAGCGCCCAGTCCCGTATCCGCATGCCCGTGCTCTTCGTGTCCGTATCGGTCATGAGGCCTAGTCTGCCGGGCGGCGGCGATCAGGGCACGGGGCTCGCCACCCGAGTAGAGGTGTACCTAGGTCTACCCGGTCGCGCAGCCGGGCCGAAGGTGCTGAGCTGCGCCCCCGTCCCGTAAGAGACGGGGGCGCGCCCGCTCACCCCAGCGGCACGTACTTGTACCCCACCCGCCGCACCGTCACGATCGAGCCCCGATGCTGCGGGCCGAGCTTGCGGCGGAGGCGGGCGATGTGGACGTCCACGGTGCGGCCGTCGCCGACGTGGCCGTAGCCCCACACGGTGCCCACGAGCTGGTCGCGGGTGTGGACGCGGTGCGGGTGCGCCACTAGGTGGGCGAGGAGCTCGAATTCGAGGTAGGTGAGGTCGAGCTGGTCGCCGTTGAGGTGGGCCGTCCAGGTCTCCCGGTCGATCCGCAGGGCGCCGCCGGCCTCGGCGGGCGGCGGCGGGGCGGCCTCGCCCGGCGTCACGGCGCGCAGGCGGGGGCG
>NZ_JAAKZV010000484.1 GCF_011044975.1 Streptomyces coryli
CCCCGACCCGAAGGCCCTGCTCACCGCCCTCCTCCCCTGGTCCACCGGCGACGCGGCCCGCCTCGACGAACTCGCCCCGGAGCGCGTCGAGGTGCCCAGCGGCTCCCGTATCCGCATCGATTACGCCGACCCCGCGCAGCCCGTACTCGCGGTCAAACTCCAGGAACTCTTCGGCCTCACCGACACCCCGCGGATCGCCGGCGCCCGCGTCCCGCTCCTGGTGCACCTGCTCTCCCCCGCCGGCCGCCCCGCCGCCGTCACCGCGGACCTCAAGTCCTTCTGGGCGGAGGGCTATCGCTCCGTACGGGCCGAGCTGCGCGGCCGCTACCCGAAGCACCCCTGGCCGGAGGACCCGGCCACCGCCGAGCCCACCCGCCGTACAAAAGCCGCCCAGGACCGGGACCTCAAGCGCTGACGAGCGCCTGCGCGCTTACGCGCCTCACGCCCGGACCGGTTCCGGCGCCGTCGCCCCGCTGCCCGCATCCGCGGCCGGCCGGCGCGAGCGGGCCTCCAGCCACAGGCTCAGGCCCAGCAGCACCCCGCCGCCGGCGATCAGCCCGATCGGCATGTACGTGTGCATCAGCAGCACCAGCTGCCGCTGCGAACTGACCTCGTCGACGATGCTGTCCACGTAGTCGGGGCGCATCTTGACGTTGCCGGAGAAGGCGGTCAGCGGCTCCTTTTCCGGGGTCTTCGTCCAGCGCATCTCCTCCTTGTGGAACTCCCCGCCGTTGACCGGCGCACCCGTCGTCGGGTCGATGAGGAACCACCGCTTGGTCGAGTACCAGCGCTCGAGACCCATCTGCTGCACCACCTTCGGCGTGACGCCGAGCGGCAGCTTCTTCGGGATCTTGACCTTCGTCCACGGGATGGTCTGCTCGAAGCGGTAGACGTCCATGCCGCGGAAGTTCTCGGTGCCCTTGTAGTGGATGGGCGCCGATGTGCGCGTCTGCATGTCGTAGTACTCGTAGTCCCGCTTCTCCGTCAGGAACGGGAACTTGTACTCGATCCCGGTGCGCCGCACCGGGTCCCCGTCGACGGCCTCGCCGGTGGCGTGCACCGGTTCCTGGGTGTGGCCGTCGAAGTAGTAGCGCTCCGGGATGGAGCCGACCATCTTGCCCTTCTCGTCGATCATGTGGCTGAGGGTGTCCCAGACGACGACATCCTTGCCGGTCTCCTCCTTGACCTGCGCCGCCTGCTCCACGTTCCCCTTGAGGGTCTGGATGATGGTCACCTTGGAGACCTTGCGGGGCTTCAGGGTGGCGTAGTCCATGAGCGTGGCGTTCTTCGCCTCCAGGACCGCCTCCTGGTAGCGGCCCTGCGGGATCTGCACCAGCTTGGGGAAGGCGTACCAGCGGATCAGCGGCGACAGCGTGAAGGCGAAGACGGCGAAGGCGAGCAGGATCAGGCTGGCCTTGCGGTGCATGGTGGCGGCGGAACGGCGCATGAGCGACTACGCCTCCTCAGGGGTGCTCGGGCGGGGAAGTGAGCATCTTCTTCGGCGAGGTCTCGTTCGGCGGTGTCGGAGTGCCCAGCGCCGTCATGGTGAAGACGAGCGCGAAGGCGGCGGCCAGGCCGATCGCCGCGGCGATGAGTGCACGCATGCCGTCCTCCCAGATCTGATGGTGTGTCAGGTGAGGAGGCGCACGGTAGCAACGGCAGGGCGAGAGGGGAACACCACGTGCAACCGCCCCGCCGACCGGATCGGTCGGCGGGGCGGTTTCGCTGCCGCGGGGATGCCGCTGGGGTCTACCTGGGGTCAGGCGATCTTGAACTCCAGGGTGAGCACCGCGCCGCCCGTGGTGGTGATGCGGAGCAGGAAGGTGCCGGTGGTGTCGTCCGCGTAGACCTTCGGCAGCTTCAGCAGGCCGTCGGCGTCCGTCTTCAGGGGCAGCGTGCGGATCGCCTTGCCGTCGGCGTCCTTGAAGTACGGGCCCTTGTCGTTGGTGGCCGTGTCGTCGGCGGACTTGATGAACTCCGCCGTCGCCGCGACGCCGGTGGCCGCGGCCCCGTCGTACGTGGCCTTCGCGGTGACGTCCGCCGCGAACTCGCCGCCCGGCTTGGCGGTGAGCGCGTCGTCGCCGACCCGCGCCAGCTTGTCGGCTGCGGCGGCGGTGACGGTGGCCGAGAGGTCCTTGGAGACGGTACGGCCGACCACCTTGGCCCGGATCGTGAAGCTGCCGGTGTCGGAGCCTGCCTTGAGGGCGGGGGCGGTGGCGTAACCGGAACTGCTGGTCTTCACCGTGGCGGTGGTCCCGCCGCCGGAGAAGCGGGTGTCGGTGGTGCCGCGGATGGAGAACTCGACGCGGACGGTGCCGATGCCGGCGCCGCCGGAGGTCTCGGCCTTCACCTTGGCCCGTACGGGGAAGGTGGTGCGAGCCGGGGCGGTTAGCTTGCCGGAGGTGGCGTTGTCGAGGTGGTGGACCTTTTCTTCCGGCGGGGTGGGGG
>NZ_JAAKZV010000485.1 GCF_011044975.1 Streptomyces coryli
GTGCCGTCATGGGGTGGGGGCGTGTCGTCGTCGGGCGTGGATGCGGATGCGCCTGTCGGCGTGGGCGTGGTGCGGCCTGTCGGTGTGGGCGAGGCGCCACTCTGGGCTGCGGTGCGGCTGCCCGGTGCGAAGGCGCTGGGTTCCGTGGTGGGTGTCGCTGCCGCGCGCGCGGTCTCCGGGGTGGCGGAGGCGGTGTCGGTGGCAGAGTCGGAGCTGGCGGAGGCACCCGCGGGCGTGACCGCATCGGCGCAGGTGGCGGCGGCTGCGGCAGCCTCTGCGGCTTCCTTGCGCCGCCTTGCCCAGCGGCGCTTCTTGGGCGGGGGCGCAGCGGCGAGCGTTTCGGCGTCGTCCATACGGACCTCGCCACTGCCCGCCCGCGCCTCAGCACGCTCCGCCTCGACGTGGGGATCGACCGACTTTGCGAGGCGGACAGCGGCGGAGGTGGCGGCGTGGTCGGCATCGACGGCGCGGCTGGACTCGGCCTCCGCGGCGCGGCTGGACTCGGCCTCCGCGGCGCGGCTGGACTCGGCCTGCTCGGTGCGGCCGGACTTGGCCTCCGCGGCGTGTTCGGGCTCGCCTGCGGCCGTCCCCTGGGACTGGCCGGCGGGCGCACCCGCCGTGCCGGTCGCTGCCCGTCCCCGGCCGCGCTTCCGCCGCCGCTTGGGCGGCTTGGTCTCGGCCGCCTCGGCCACGATTGCCCTTTCGGGCGGGTTGTCGGCTGCTGCGGGCCGCGAGTCCTCGTCTGCCAGCTCCCTTTCGGGCCGGGCGCCTGCTGCGGACGGAGCCTCGGCCGGGCGGCTGGGTGCGGTATCGCCGTCGGCGGGCGCCGAAGCGCGCTCGGGGGTGGAGGAGCAGGGCTCGGGGCCGGTCAGGCGGTCGGGTGCGGGGCCGTTGTTGGCGGGTTGCTCGGGGTCGGTGGGGTGGTCGGGTGCGGGGTCGTCGTCGACCGGTCGCGTGGGGGTGGGGCCCGACGACACCACGCGCACCGCTTCCCCAATAGGGCGCACCGTAGGTGCGGAAGTGGCGGCGTGGACCGAGGGGCCGGAGCCGCTGCTCGCCGCCCCGGCCGGGGCGGAATCGCCCGCCGAGTCGGAGGTCGTGCCGCGGCCGCCGGTTGAGGGGGTTGTTGTGCCGGGTTCGCCTGCCGGGCGGCGTGCCGTGCCGCTGTCGCCCGTTGAGCAGGTGGCGGCCTGGCCGGGGTCGCCCGCCGGGCGCGGGGGCATGCCGGGGGCGCGATCGTTCGTCGCCGACCGTACGGACGTTGATTCGGGGGGGTGCTCGACCGCCCGGGGCGTGTCGGTCATGGCTGCGGGGCGGTGCGTCGCCAGCGCGACGCGCATCGTCCGGGTCCGGTCGCCGCCGGAGGCATTCGCGACGAGAGCCGGGGTCGCCGCTACGGACACGGTCGCGGGGGTCGCCTGCACCGGCTTCGCTGCAGGGGAAGCTCCCGTCACCGCCCCTTCGGAGCCGCTGCGGGCGGACACGGTCCGCACCGCGGCGGGCTCGGGCTTCTCCACAACGACCGGCTTCGGCGTTTCCGCCGCGACCGGCTTCGGTGTTTCCGCCGCGAGTGGCTTCGGTGTCTCCGCCGCGACCGGCTTGGGCTGCTCGGCCGCGGCGGGCCGGGGGGTCGCACGTGTGACGATCCGGTGGTTCGTCTGCTCCGCGAGGGTCTTCGGGGTCGCCGTGACGGCCCTGGGCCGCTCGACCGAGGCGGGCTCGGGGGCCGGGAGTGCCTTCGACACCTCCGGCGTGACGGGTACGGGTGTCGCGGGAGCCTCGACCTTGCCGGGCACGCCGGCCTCAGCGACAACTCCGGACTCCTCCGCCTCCGAGCTCTCCGCCGCGGATGTCTCCGCGACTGCCGTGGGCGTCTCAGCCGCCACCGGCTTCGGCGTCTCTGCCAGGACTGCGCTGGGCCTCTCGGCCATGGCAGCCTGGGGCCTCTCTGCCGCCACAGCCTGGGGCGTCTCCGCCGCGACCGGCTTGGGCGTCTCCGTCGCGACCGGCTTCGGCGTCGCTTCTGCAACGGGGCTGGGCTTCCCGGCTGCGGCGGCCCCGGGCGTCTCCGCCCCGACCGCCTCCGCCCCGACCGCCTCCGCCCCCCGCGCTGCCGCCTTCTTCTTCGCCGGAGCGCGCTTCGCCGCCGTCGCCTTCTTCGCCGACGGCTCCGCGCTCGTGGTCTTCTTCGCCGGTGTGCGCTTCGTCGCCGACGCGGTCTTCTTCGCGGCAGTCGACTTGGACGCCGACTTGGAGGCCGACTTCGCCGTCTTCTTCGCCGGTGCCCGCTTCCGCGCCGGCGCCGCCTTCTTCGCCTTCGCGCCAGCCGCTTCCGTACGAGCGCCCTCGTCGGCCCTCGCCGCTTCCGTGCGAGCGCCCTCGGCGCCCCCAGCCGCTTCCGTACGAGCGCCCTCCCCAGCCC